>JBDTVU010000076.1:0-15675 GCA_040007035.1 Betaproteobacteria bacterium
TCCAACCGGCCAAGATGAATGTCGTTCAACCGGTCATGCTGCTTGACGCCGTCCAACCAATGCATAACGCCCGGCCTCCACAGGTCGGGCGTCTTGCTTCAGGAAGGGCAATCGCGAATCGCCGCCTGCAATGCGCGTGCTTCGGCGGACGTTACCCTGCGTGACGGCGGCGATCGTGGGCGGCTGCGGGTGCCATTCGAAACCATGTCGGGACACTTTACAATTGCTGAAATACCGGCGCGAGCAGTTTCCGTAACCCGATGAAAAAACACAGCTAAGTTCCATAGGCGTGATTGTTGCTGAACAACGCACCGCGAAGTACCCGCCGTCGGCGGGACACGTGTCGGTGTCACCGGCGATCAACGCGCACGCGGCGCGCGATGGTTCATCCAGGAGGATAACAACGTGCATCTTCTTCGAAAGTTCGGGGCGCTGACCCTCTTGGCAGCCCTTTTCGCCGGGCCCGCTCAGGCTTCGTTCATCTGGAATGAAATCGGTGCCGGCCAACTGCCAGGCACTGCGGAGATCACCGCAGGCTCAGGGTTCCTGTCGCAGATCAACGGCCATCTCAATTACGATGGCAATACGAGTCTCTGGGGTGTCGATCTCTACGCAATCCGGATCGTCGACGGCGCGACCTTCACTGCAAGCACGGCTGCTGGTTCGGCGAACATGGATGACCCGGCGTTGTACCTGTTCGATTCATCGGGCATGGGCCTGTACATGAACAACGATAGCAGCCTGACAGACTTTAACGCAACGCTTCCCACCGGAAGTGCGTTTGGGCCCGTATCGGCGGGCTTGTATTACCTCGGGATCGCCTGGGGATTCTCCGATGCGCTGAGCTTCGACTCGATCTTCTCGCTCGACCAGTTCCTGGACACGACGGGTGTGTACGGTCCGACCGGTCCGGGAGGTGCCGTCGCGCTGGCCTCCTGGAACGCCGCCGGCCCCGTCAATTTCGATCTCCCCTCGGATTACACAATCAACCTCAGGGGTGCGGTCGGGGCGATCCCCGAGCCCGGGACGCTAGCGTTGGTGCTGGTTGCCGCTGCCGGCGCAATTGCTCGTCGTCGCCGGTTCCAATAGGCTCGTACTCCTCGCGCAACGGTGGCGGTTCACGACGATACCGCCCTCGATTGTTTGAACTCCACTCACCTTTTTCGACTGGGGGCCAGCCGATGCATTCCGTCATTCGTCCGATCGTTCGTGCCGCCGCTATGCTCGGCGTCGTCGCCGTTTCCGTGTCATTCGCGTTCGCGCAGTCTGTCCCAGACGTTTCGTCGCTCGGCGCCACGGGAGCCAACCCGTCGACGCTTGGCCCGATGGGCGCGCCGACGGGACAGGTTCAGATCATCATTCGCCTGTCCGACATGCCGCTCGCCGTCGCAATGGGGCCCAATGCCAAGCGAAACGGCACGATGTGGAGCGCCGACCGGCAGCGCGCGTATCTCGCGCAATTGAAAGCCAGGCAGGACGCGGTCATGGCGTCGGTGGGCGCGCTGGGCGGGCAGGAAATTGCGCGCATGTCGAAGGCGCACAACGCGGTTGTTGCGCAGATCGACGCGAACCGTGTCCGCGATGTCGCCAAACTACCCGGAGTCACCAAAGTCCGGCCGGTTGTCGACTACGAGCTCTCGCTCAGCGAGACCGTTCCGTACATCGGCGCAAAAGTGCTGCAGGATGTCGGCGTCGACGGTACTGGCGTGCGGGTCGCCGTCCTGGACTCGGGCATCGACTACACGCATTACAATCTTGGCGGGCCGGGCACCTTGGTGGCATACACCGCTGCCTACGGCACGAGTACTTCCGATTCCCGGAACACGACGCGGGATGGGCTGTTCCCGACGGCGAAAGTGATCGGCGGCTACGACTTCGTCGGCGAAGGTTGGCCCAACACGGCGCTCGCACCGGACCCGGACCCGATCGACTTCGAAGGCCACGGCACGCACGTCGCCGACATCATTGCCGGCAGGAGCAACGACGGATTGCACAAGGGTGTCGCGCCCGGCGCCACGCTGTACGCGGTAAAAGTGTGCAGCGCGGTCGCCACGTCCTGCAGCGGCGTCGCATTGTTGCAGGGTATGGATTTTGCTTTGGATCCCAACGGCGACGACGACCTGTCGGACGCAGTTGACGTGGTAAACATGTCGCTCGGGAGCGCTTACGGGCAGCGCGAGGACGATCTCAGCGAGGCGTCCGCGATCGCGTCGCGCTTCGGTGTCGTCGTCGTGGCCGCGGCCGGCAACAACGGCGACCTTCCGTTCGTCGCGTCGTCGCCGGCGTCGACGCCCGAGGTGATCAGCGTCGCGCAGACGCAGGTGCCCTCGGCGAAGGCGTATCCGCTGATCATCAACGCGCCGGCCAGCATTGCCGGAACCTACGGCAATACGGCGACGGTGGATTGGGCGCCGGTCGTCGGAACCGTGACGAGCAGCGTTTCTTTTGTCGGACGCGGATGCCCGGCGGCCGGCGCAACCCCCGCGGACACCTATCTTGACAACCCGGCAGGCAAGATCGCGCTGATAGATCGCGGTAGTTGCGCCATCAGCCTGAAGGTCGATCGCGCGGCGTCTGCCGGAGCGATCGGCGTGCTGATCGGCCTGGTTGCCGCCGGCGACGCCGTATCGTTTTCCTACGGAGGCGGAACCGTATTTGTCCCGACGCTGGTGATCCAGCAGTCGCTTTCGACCGCCATCAAGGCGAACATCACGGCGCCGGTCAATGCGACGATCTCGGATGCGGCATTCATTGCGCTTGCCGGGAGCATGGCCACCACATCTGCCCGTGGTCCGGGTTACAGCTACGTGTCGATCAAGCCGGACATCGGAGCGCCCGGAGCATCGCTGTCTGCCGAGGCCGGAACTGCCACCGGCCAGACCGCGTTCGGCGGCACGTCCGGGGCGACGCCGATGATTGCCGGTTCGGCCGCGCTGCTGCTCTCCGCCAATCCAGCACTGTCGCCGACCGACGTCAAGGCCAGGCTGATGAACGCGGCCGAGACCAACATCTACCTCAACCCGCCCGTTTTGCCCGGACTGCTCGCGCCGATCACCCGGATCGGCGGCGGCGAAGTGCGCGTCAACAAGGCGTATGCGCTCACCGCCGCGGCGATGGATGCGGTCGATCCGGCGAGTGTCGGCCTGTCCTTCGGCTACAGCGCTGCGACCGGCACGCAGATGATCTATAAGAAGGTGCTAGTGAAGAATTCCGCGGCGCGCTCGCGTACGTTCTCGATCACGCCGTCGTTCCGCTATGCGGATGACGCGGCTAGCGGCGCAGTCGTGTTGGCCGCACCGGCATCGATCACTGTTCTGGGCAACGGCGCGTCCAGCTTCGTCATGTCGATGAAAATCGATGCGACCAAGTTGCAGACATGGACGCTCAGCGGGGGCAGCGGAGGCGGCAGCGGTCCGACGCTGACGGTGCACGAGTTCGATGGCTATGTGACGATCGCCGATGGCGTTGATTCGCTGCATCTGCCGTGGCACATCCTTCCGCACAAGGCCGACAACGCCAAGTCGACGCCGACCGCGGTTGCGCTCGGCGGCGCCCCGACGGGACCGCTCACGATCAGCAACGTGGGTGGCGCCGTCAATGCGCGCGTGGACGCGTTCATGCTGACCGGCACGAGCGCACGAATTCCGTCCGCAGATCTGCCGAAGCCCGGTGACAACTTCGCGGTCATCGATCTCAAGTCGGTCGGCGTTCGCGCGGTTTCGGCCGGCGGAGCTGGCGATGCCGTCCAGTTTGCCATCAACACGTTCGGTGCTCGCTCGCATCCCGTCTATCCGGCGGAGTTTGACGTCTACGTCGATACGAACAACGACGGCACCTACGACTACGTGGTCTGGAATTCCGAAAATGGCGCCTTTGGCTCGACGGGCCAGACGGTGATCAATGTGACCAAGCTCCCTTCCGGCCCGACAGTCACGCGGTTCTTCGCCGATGCGAGCCTCAACTCGGGCAACATGATCATGACGGCGCTTCTCTCCGACATGGGAATGACGGTGGCCTCGAAATTCCGTTACTCGGTGTATGCGTTCGACAACTACTTCACCGGCGCGTTAACCGATGCCATCGAGAACATGGTGGTGCGGCTCGACTCGCCGCGCTTCTACGTCACGGGTTTGCCGGGCGCCGGGGTGCCGCCGGGACCGGGCGTGGCCGTCACGGTCAACAGGTTTGCCGCCGGCGACCCGCTGTCCCCGTCGCAGAACGGCCTGCTGATGATGTACCGCGACGCGAAGCCGGGCGCCGAGGCGGACGCGGTCACGGTCACGCCGTAGTCGGCGTCCACGCAGTCGTTGCAGCCCCGACGGCCGGCGCCGTCGGGGCTTTTTCTCGAGTTCTCGACGGAGTCAGGGCCGGCTCAGCGCCGACGCCCACCGAGCAGCGAACCGAGGACGCCGCGAACGATCTCGCGGCCTACGGTGGAGCCGACGGTGCGCGCCGCGCTCTTCGCCATCGCCTCGACCATGCTGTCCTTGCGGCCGCTGCCGGTCATCAGTCCGCCGAGCGAGCCCTTCAGCGAGTCCATCCAGCCGCCGCCGGACGCTGCGGGAGCACCACCTGCTGTGGCGGGTGCGGCCTGCTCGGCGCGGCCCTTGAGCCGCTCGTAGGCCGATTCGCGGTCGACGACCTTTTCGTAGACGCCGGCGACCGGCGACGCGGCCATCACCTTCTGCCGCTCCTCCGGTGTCGCCGGACCGATCCGGCTCGCCGGCGGCAGGACGAACGCGCGCTCGACGATGCCCGGCCGCCCCTTTTCGTCGAGGAACGACACCAGCGCCTCGCCCACGCCGAGCTCGGTGATCGCCTTCTCGGTGTCGAGCTTCGGGTTCGTGCGCATCGTCTCGGCGGCCGCCTTCACCGCCCTCTGGTCGCGCGGTGTGAACGCCCGCAGCGCATGCTGAACGCGGTTGCCGAGCTGGCCGAGCACCGTTTCCGGCACGTCGAGCGGATTCTGCGTCACGAAGAACACGCCGACGCCCTTCGAGCGGATCAGGCGGACGACCTGCTCGATCTTGTCGAGCAGTGATTTCGGCGCGTCGGTGAACAGCAGATGCGCCTCGTCGAAGAAGAACACGAGCTTCGGCTTGTCGCGGTCGCCGACCTCGGGCAGCCGCTCGTAGAGCTCCGACAGCAGCCACAGCAGCATCGTCGCGTAGAGTTTCGGCGACGTCATCAGCCTGTCCGCGGCGAGGATGTTGACGACACCTCTTCCACCGTCGCCGGTCTGCAGCAGGTCGTCGACGTTCAGCATCGGCTCGCCGATGAATTTCTCGGCACCCTGCTGCTCGAGCGCCAGCAACCCCCGCTGGATGGCGCCGATCGACGCCGCCGAGACGTTGCCGTAGTTGGTCTGGAACTCCGCCGCGTGGTCGCCGACGTGCTGCAGCATCGCGCGCAGGTCCTTGAGGTCGAGCAGCAGCATCCCGCTGTCGTCGGCGACCTTGAACACCAGGGAGAGCACGCCCTCCTGCGTCTCGTTGAGGTTGAGGATGCGCGACAGCAGCAACGGGCCGAGATCCGACACCGTGGCACGCACCGGATGGCCCTGCTCGCCGAAGACGTCCCAGAACACTGCCGGCGAGCCGGCGAATTGCGGCGCGTCCAGTTTCAGCAGCTTCAGCCGCTCCAGGAACTTCGGCGACGACGCTCCCGCCTGCGTGATCCCCGAGAGGTCGCCCTTCACGTCGGCCATGAACACCGGGACGCCGAGCCGCGAAAGGGCCTCCGCCATCACCTGCAGCGTCACCGTCTTGCCGGTGCCCGTGGCGCCGGTGATCAGGCCATGGCGGTTGGCCATCGCGGGCAGCAGGCAGAGATCGGATTCGGCAGTGCGCGCGATCGGCATCGGCTCGGCCATCGGGAATTCTCCGCGGGTTGGTTCAGCCAATGGTAACCCGCCGCGCGCGGGGCCGGCGCGCCGGCTGGACGGTCCCGGCCGTCGGCGCAAGGGCGACCCGCCCACCGGGGGTCGCCGTGGCCAAACCCTTCATTTGCCCGGCATTTTCTGCTACAATCCGAGCGGATAAGCATGAGAAATGGGCTGGGCACAGCCCATTTTTTTTTGCTGCGGCCGGTGAGACAACCGCTGGGCAGGACCGATGAATCTGGGCGAATTGCTGGAAATGACGCTGCCCCCGCTCGGGTACGAGCTCGTCGACTGGGAACAGGCGGCGAGGGGCGGGTTCGTCCGCGTGTTCATCGACAAGCCGAACGGCGTTGACGTCGACGACTGCGCCCGGGTCAGCAATCACCTGACGCACCTGTTCGCGGCCGAGCGCGTGAATTTCGACCGGCTCGAGGTGTCGTCGCCCGGGCTCGACCGGCCGCTGAAGAAGGCGGCCGATTTCGTCCGGTTTGCGGGCGCAGAGGCCGAGTTGCGGCTGGTGACCCCGATCGACAACGCGAAGAAGCTGAAGGGCATCCTGCGCGGGTGCGACGACGCCGGCGTCGTCGTCGAAACGGCGAAGGGCACGGTCACCGTGCCGCTCGCCGGGATCGACCGCGCGCGGCTGGTGCCGAGGATCGAGTGGAGATGAGGCGATGAACAACGGCAAGGAAGTGCTGATGCTCGTGGACGCGCTTGCGCGCGAGAAGAACGTGCCGAAGGAGATCGTCTTCACGGCGCTCGAATCGGCGCTCGCTTCGGCGACCAAGAAGCGTTTTCCCAACGAGATCGACGCCCGCGTCGCAATCGACCGCGATACCGGCGACTACGAGTCGTTCCGACGCTGGACCGTCGTGCCGGACGAGGACCACGAGGAGCCTGCGTACCAGCTCGCGATCACTGACGCCGCCGAGCGCGACCCGGAGTTGAAGCTCGGCGACGTCATCGAGGAGCCGCTGGAGCCGATCGAGTTCGGCCGCATCGGCGCCCAGGCGGCGAAACAGGTGATCCTGCAGAAGATCCGCGACGCCGAGCGAGAACAGATCCTCAACGACTTCCTCGAACGCGAAGACAACCTGCTGACCGGCACGGTAAAGCGCATCGAGCGCGGCAGCGCGATCGTCGAGTCCGGACGCATCGAGGGCATGATCCCGCGCGACCAGCTGATCCCGAAGGAGATGCTGCGCGTCGGCGACCGGATCCGCGCCTACGTCACCAAGATCGACCGCACCGCCAAGGGGCCGCAGCTGATCCTGTCGCGGATTGCCCCCGAGTTCCTGATGCGGCTGTTCGAACTCGAGGTGCCGGAGATCGAGGAAGGGCTCATCGAGATCAAGGCCGCGGCGCGCGACCCGGGGATCCGGGCCAAGATCGCCGTCAAGTCGAACGACCCCCGGCTGGACCCCCAGGGCACGTGCATCGGGATGCGCGGCTCGCGCGTCACCGCGGTCACCAACGAGCTCGCAGGCGAGCGCGTCGACATCATCCTGTTCTCCGAGGACCCGGCGAAGTTCGTCATCAACGCGCTGGCGCCGGCGGAGATCTCGTCGATTGTCGTCGACGAGGAAAAGCACAGCATGGATGTCGTGGTCGACGAGGAGAACCTCGCCATCGCGATCGGCCGCCTCGGCCAGAACGTGCGGCTTGCCTCGGAGCTCACCGGCTGGGAGCTCAACCTGATGAGCGTCGAGGAGTCGCTGCAGAAGCACGAGGCCGAGGGCGAGCGGCTGCGCCGGCTGTTCATCGACAAGCTCGACGTCGACGAGGAAGTCGCCGACATCCTGATCGGCGAGGGCTTCACGTCGCTCGAGGAAGTCGCCTACGTGCCGATCACCGAGATGCTGGAGATCGAGTCGTTCGACGAAGACACCGTGAACGAGTTGCGCAGCCGCGCGCGCAACGCGCTGCTGACCGAGGCGATCGTGCGCGAGGAGAGCGTCGAGAACGTCGAGGAGGCGCTGCTGTCGCTCGAGGGCATGGACACCGAGATCGCGAGCAAGCTGGCGGCGAGCGGCATCACCACGCGCGACGCGCTCGCGGACCTCGCTGGCGACGAGCTGGTCGAGCTGACCGGCATGGCGGCGGAGCCGGCGCAGGAACTGATCATGAAGGCGCGCGCGCACTGGTTCGAGGAACCGGTCACGCCTGCCGTGGCGGCGGCGGCGCCGGCGGGCGGCGCGACGACGACGCAGCACTGACGGCGGGACGCGGCGACGCGGACGCGGGAGAAGCGCATGACGCATACGACGATCGAACAATTCGCGACCGAGCTCAAGATGCCGGCCGGCGCGCTGCTGGAGCAGCTCGACAAGGCCGGCGTCGCCGGCAAGAAGGAAGGCGACAAGCTGTCGGAGGTCGACAAGACCAAGCTGCTCGAGTACCTGCAGAAGCAGCACGGCGCGGCCGGTGAGCCGAAGAAGAAGATCACGCTGACGCGCAAGCAGACCACCGAGATCAAGGCTGCCGGCTCCACCGGCAAGGCGCGGACGATTCAGGTCGAGGTGCGCAAGAAGCGCGTGTTCGTCAAGCGCGACGAAACCGAAGCGGCGCCGGTGGTCGAGGAAGCGGTCAAGCCGGTGATCGCGCCGCTGATCACGGCCGAGGAGCTCGCGTCGCGCGAGGCCGAGGAAAAGAAGGGGCAGGAGCTGATCGCACGACAGCAGGAAGAGGTCCAGCAGAAGCAGCAGCAGGCGGTCAAGCGCAAGACGAAGAAGGAACAGGAAGCCGAGGAAGCGGCGGCGAAGGCGGCGGCGGAAGCGGTCGCGGCGGCGGAAGCGGCGAAGGCTGCCGAAGCGGCGGCGGAAGCGGCGAAAGCGCCCGCGGCGAAGGCGAAGGCGCCTGGCGAGGGCACGCTGCATCGTCCGGCCGCGAAGCCCGGCGAAAAGGCAAGGCCGGTCAAGAAGGGCGCTGCGTTCCAGGAGGAAGCGGCGCGCCGCCGCGCGCTGAAGCTGCGCGGCGATGTGACCGCGGGCACGCCGACGGCTGCCGGCTGGCGGCAGCCGAAGGTCGGCCACCGCCGTCACGACGAGGAGGGCGGCGAAGCCGGTGCCGCACTGACCGCGGGTCCGGTCGTCCGCGAGGTATCGGTGCCGGAAACGATTACCGTCGCCGAGCTCGCGCACAAGATGTCGGTGAAGGCCACCGAGCTCATCAAGGTGCTGATGAAGCTGGGGCAGATGGTGACTATCAACCAGGTCCTCGATCAGGAAACGGCGATGATCCTGGTCGAGGAAATGGGCCACAAGGCGATTCCGGCCAAGCTCGACGATCCGGACGCGCTGCTGGCGGAATCCGAGGCGAGCACGGTCGAAGCCGAGCCGCGGCCGCCGGTCGTCACCGTGATGGGCCACGTCGACCACGGCAAGACATCGCTGCTGGACACGATCCGCCGCGCCCGCGTGGCGAGCGGCGAGGCCGGCGGCATCACCCAGCACATCGGCGCGTATCACGTGCAGACGACGAAGGGCGTGATCACGTTCCTCGACACGCCGGGCCACGAGGCGTTCACCGCGATGCGTGCGCGCGGGGCGAAGGTGACCGACATCGTTGTGCTCGTCGTCGCCGCCGACGACGGCGTGATGCCGCAGACGAAGGAAGCGATCGCGCATGCGAAGGCCGGCAACGTGCCGATCGTCGTCGCCATCAACAAGATCGACAAGCCGGAGGCGAATCTCGAGCGCGTCAAGCAGGAGCTCGTCGCCGAGGGCGTGATACCCGAGGAGTACGGCGGCGAGGTCCAGTTCATGCCGGTGTCGGCGAAGACCGGCAAGGGCATCGACGAGCTGCTCGACGCGCTGCTGCTGCAGGCCGAGGTGCTGGAGCTGAAGGCACCGAAGGACGCGCCGGCGAAGGGCATCGTCATCGAGTCGCGCCTCGACAAGGGCAAGGGCCCGGTGGCGACGGTGCTTGTCCATTCGGGCACGCTGAAGCGCGGCGACATCGTGCTGGCCGGCGCCGTGTTCGGCCGCGTGCGCGCGATGACCGACGAGAACGGCAAGGCGGTCCCCGCGGCCGGCCCGGCGATCCCGGTCGAGATCCAGGGCCTGTCCGACGTGCCGCTGGCCGGCGAGGACGTGATGGTGCTGGGCGACGAGCGCAAGGCGCGCGAGATTGCGCTGTTCCGTCAGGGCAAGTTCCGCGACGTCAAGCTGGCGAAGCAGCAGGCGGCCAAGCTGGAGAACATGTTCGACCAGATGGCGGAGGATGCGATCAAGTCGCTCGCGCTGATCGTCAAGGCCGACGTGCAGGGCAGCTACGAGGCGCTGTCGCAGGCGCTGACGAAGCTGTCGACCGGCGAGGTCAGGGTCAACATCGTCCACGCGGCGGTCGGCGGCATCACCGAGTCCGACATCAACCTGGCGCTGGCGTCGAAGGCGGTCGTCATCGGCTTCAACGTCCGGGCCGACGTCGCGGCGCGCAAGCTCGCCGAGCACAGCGGCGTCGACATCCGCTACTACAACATCATCTACGACGCGGTCGACGAGGTGAAAGCGGCGCTGTCGGGGATGCTCACGCCGGAGAAGAAGGAAGCGCAGACCGGCCTGGTCGAGGTGCGCGAGGTGTACAAGATCTCGAAGGTCGGCACCGTCGCCGGCTGCTACGTGCTCGACGGCGTGGTGAAGCGCGGCTCGCGCGTGCGCCTGCTGCGCGCCAACGTCGTGATCCACGACGGCGAGCTCGATTCGCTGAAGCGGTTCAAGGACGACGTGCGCGAGGTGAAGGGCGGCTTCGAGTGCGGGCTGTCGGTCAAGAACTTCAACGACGTCGAGAAGGGCGACCAGCTCGAGGCGTACGAGATCGTCGAAGTTTCGCGGACGCTGTGACGCGGGCGGCGACGTGAAGCGGCACTCGCAGCGCGCCCAGCGCGTCGGCGACCAGATCCAGCGCGAGCTCGCGGAACTGCTGCGCGAACAGGTCAAGGACCCGCGCGTCGGCCGGGTGACGGTCACCGCCGTCGAGGTGTCGCCGGATCTGTCGCACGCGAAGGTGTTCGTCACCCACCTGTCCGGCCGCGAGCACGCCGCCGAGGCGGTCGAGGCGCTGCAGCACACTGCGGGCTTCCTGCGCTCGGCGCTGTCGCACCGGCTGCAGCTTTACTCGGTGCCGCAGCTGCATTTCGCCTACGACGACTCGATCGAGTCTGGATTGAAGCTGTCGCAGCTGATCGACGACGCGGTCGCCGCCGACCGCAAGCATCCGCACGACGCGGAATGACCACCCCCCCCGTTCGGCCCATCCGGCCCCCACGCCGGCGGGTCGACGGCGTGCTCCTGCTTGACAAGCCCGTCGGACTGTCGTCGAACGCCGCGCTGCAACGGGCGAAGCGGCTGTACGCCGCGGAGAAGGCCGGCCATACCGGCACCCTCGATCCGCTCGCCTCGGGGCTGCTGCCGCTGTGCTTCGGTGACGCGACGAAGTTCGCGCAGTCGCTGCTCGACGCACGCAAGGCGTACATCGCAACCGTGAAATTCGGAATGGCGACGACCACCGGCGACACCGAAGGTGACGTCGTCTCCGAGCTGCCGGCGACGTTTTCGCGGGCTGCGCTCCTGGCCGCGTTGCCGGCGTTCGTCGGCAGGATCACCCAGATTCCGCCGCGATATTCGGCGCTCAAGTTCCAGGGTCGCAACTACTACGACTACGCGCGCGAAGGCGTCGAGATCCCGCGCCCGGCGCGTGAGGTCGACGTCCACACGCTCGAACTGCTCGGGTGGGCGCCGCCGGAGGCGGTGCTGCGGATCGCGTGCGGCAAGGGGACCTACGTCCGGACGCTGGCCGAGGATCTGGGCTTGGCACTGGGCAGTTGCGCCCATCTTGCGGCGCTGAGGCGGACCGGCGCAGGACCGTTCGCGATCGGGCAGGCGGTCACCCTCGACGCGCTGGAACGGATGGACGCCGGCGCGCGCGACGCACTGCTGCTCGCGATCGACGCACCGCTCGCACAGATGCCACGCCTCGACATCGACGAGGACGCCGCGCTGGCGCTCGCGCGCGGCCAGATGCCCGCAGCGCCCGCCGGCGCCGCCGGCCGCTTCCGTTGCTGCGCCGGCGGCGGCCGGTTCGTCGGCGTGGTCGACGCAGCGGCAGGCGTGCTGCGCGCGGTTCGCCTCGCCCGCACCGACACGCCGCCGACTTGAACGCGCTCGCGCCGGAGCCCGGTTCCGCGACGAGGCGCCGCCGCTGGCAGCGGTCGCCGCGGGCGGCCCCCGATTAGCGGTTGAATCCTAAGCATTTTTCGGGGTATAATTTACGACTTTGCGAAGCGCAACGAAAACGGAACGAGAGAGAAGGACACCGCAATGGCAGTTACCGTGCACGACAAGGCGAAAGTCATCGCCGAACACCAGCGGATCAAGGGCGACACCGGCTCGCCGGAAGTGCAGATCGCGCTCCTGACCGCCCGCATCAACGGCCTCACCGACCACTTCAAGGCCAACACCAAGGACCACCACTCGCGGCGCGGCCTGCTGCGGATGGTGTCGCGTCGCCGCAAGCTGCTCGACTACCTGAAGTCGCGCAACGCGGACAGCTACCGCTCGCTGATCGAAAAACTCGGGCTGCGCAAGTAGGAACCGGCAAGGGTCCCGCGATAAAGCGGCCGATGCCGCCTCGCGTCCCGCGCTCCTCATGTCGCCAGACCGGCCC
Source organism: Betaproteobacteria bacterium (assembly GCA_040007035.1). Classification (GTDB taxonomy): domain Bacteria; phylum Pseudomonadota; class Gammaproteobacteria; order Burkholderiales; family Casimicrobiaceae; genus CAIWHR01. The sequence continues at coordinate 12,545 of JBDTVU010000076.1, forward strand.
ATGTCACGAACAACGCCGATGGCCGCGCCCTGATCCGCGCGGCCATTTGCATTTCCGGATAACGAGGACAACGTGAACCCCATCAAGAAATCGATTCCCTACGGCCGCCATACGCTGACGCTGGAAACAGGCGAAATCGCCCGTCAGGCCGGCGGCGCCGTGCTGGCCAGCCTCGACGACACCGTCGTGCTCGTCACCGCGCAGACCTCGAAGTCCGCGAAGCCCGGCCAGTCGTTCTTCCCGCTGACCGTCGACTATCAGGAGAAGACCTACGCCGCGGGCAAGATCCCCGGCGGCTTCTTCAAGCGCGAAGGCCGGCCGTCGGAGAAGGAGACGCTGACGTGCCGCCTCATCGACCGCCCGATCCGGCCGCTGTTCCCCGACGGCTTCTTCAACGAAGTGCAGGTGATCGCGACGGTGATGTCGGTGGATCCGGAGATCGATCCCGACGTCGTCGCGATGATCGGCGCGTCCGCCGCGCTGATGCTTTCCGGCGTCCCGTTCAGCGGCCCGATCGGCGCGGCGCGCGTCGGCTACGTCGACGGCCAGTACGTGCTGAACCCGACCAAGACCGAGCTGACGACGTCGCGGCTGAACCTCGTCGTCGCCGGCACCGAGGCGGCCGTGCTGATGGTCGAGTCGGAGGCGAACGAGCTGCCCGAAGAAGTGATGCTGGGCGCCGTTGTCTACGGCCACCAGCAGCAGCAGGCGGTGATCAACCTGATCCATGAGCTGGTCGAGGCGGGCGGCAAGCCGCTGTGGGACTGGCAGCCGCCGGCGAAGGACGAGGCGATGATCGCCGCCGTCACCGCGGCCGTCGAGGAGCCGCTGCGCGCCGCTTATCAGCACCGCACGAAGCAGACCCGGCAGCAGGCGCTGAAGGAGATCTACGCCAAGGCCGCCGCCGAGTGCATCCCGGCCGATGCGCCGCCCGGCTATGCGAACCAGGTCAACGACTTCGTGTTCGCACTCGAGAGCAAGCTCGTCCGCAACCAGATCCTGTCCGGCGAGGCACGCATCGACGGCCGCGACACCCGCACCGTGCGGCCGATCTCGATCCGCACCGGCGTGCTGCCGCGCACGCACGGCTCGGCGCTGTTCACCCGTGGCGAGACGCAGGCGATGGTCGTTGCCACGCTGGGCACCGCGCGCGACGAACAGCGGGTCGACGCGCTGATGGGCGAGTACACCGACCGCTTCATGCTCCACTACAACATGCCGCCGTACGCCACCGGCGAAACCGGCCGCGTCGGCACGCCGAAGCGGCGCGAAATCGGCCACGGCCGCCTCGCCAAGCGTTCGCTGCTCGCGGTACTGCCGACGGCCGAGGAGTTTGCGTACTCGATCCGTGTCGTGTCGGAGATCACCGAGTCGAACGGCAGCTCTTCGATGGCGTCGGTCTGTGGCGGCAGCCTCGCGCTGATGGACGCCGGCGTGCCGACAAAGGCGCACGTTGCCGGCATCGCGATGGGTCTGATCAAGGACGGCAACCGCTTCGCCGTGCTGACCGACATCCTCGGCGACGAGGACCACCTCGGCGACATGGACTTCAAGGTGGCCGGCACCGACCGCGGCGTCACCGCGCTGCAGATGGATATCAAGATCCAGGGCATCACCAAGGAAATCATGGCGGTGGCGCTGACGCAGGCGCGCGAGGGCCGGATGCACATCCTGCACCTCATGCAGCAGGCGATGCCGCATGCCCGTACCGAGGTGTCGCAGCACGCGCCGCGGATGATGTCGTTCAAGATCAACCCGGAGAAGATTCGCGACGTGATCGGCAAGGGCGGCGCGGTGATTCGCGCGCTGACCGAGGAGACCGGCACCACGATCGACATCCAGGACGACGGCACGATCACCATCGCGTCGGTCAACGCCGACGCTTGCAACGTGGCGCGCAAGCGGATCGAGGACATCACGGCGGAAGTCGAGGTCGGCAAGGTCTACGAGGGCGCCGTGCTGCGGCTGCTCGATTTCGGCGCGATCGTCCAGGTGCTCCCGGGCAAGGACGGGCTGCTGCACATCTCGCAGATCGCCAAGGAACGCGTCAACCAGGTCTCCGACTACCTCAAGGAAGGCCAGGTCGTCCGGGTCAAGGTGCTCGAAGCCGACGACAAGGGCCGGCTGCGGCTGTCGATGAAGGCGGCGGCGGAAGATGCGGCGGCGCCGGTTGCGCCGGCTGCGCCGACGGAGCCGGCGCGGGCCGAGTAACCCCGTTTTCGGTCCACGACGAAGGGCGCCTGCGGGCGCCCTTTTTCATGGCGCACGCGCCGGCGGCGGTGGTCGCAGCCGGACGATTCCGCTACGATGCACGCGGCCGGGCGCGTGCCCGCGCGAAATCCCGTCCGGATGAGGTGCACGCCGATGCCCCCGAGCCTGCCGAGCGGCGATCCGCTCAAGTTCACGACGATCGGGCACGGCACCCACCGTTACCTCAGTCCGCTGTCGGCGACGAAGGCCGAGTCGCTGATCCGCGCACTGGCGCTCGACGCCGGCGAGCGCGTCCTCGACATCGGCTGCGGCAAGGCGGGATTCCTCATCGACGCCGCCGTCGCCACGCGCGCACGAGGTGTGGGCGTCGACGCCAATGCCGCGTTCATCGAGGTGGCGCGGGCGGCGGCGCAGGCGCGCGGCGTCGGCGACCGTCTCGACTTTGTCGTGGGCGCGCTGAAGGAGAAGATCGACCCGGCGGAGCGCTTCGACGCGATACTTTGCATGGGCTCGAGCCAGGCGATCGGCACGCTGGCCGATGCGTTGACGTGGGCGTTCCGCGCGCTCGCGCCCGGCGGCACGGCCCTGTTCGCCGACGGATACTGGAAGCGGACACCCGATCCCGCCTACCTCGAACGGCTCGGCGCGACCGAGGACGAGATGACGAGCCACGCCGGCAATGTGGCGAGGGCGCGCGACGCCGGTTTCCGCGTGCTGGCGACGGCGACGGCGAACGACGACGAATGGGACGACTACGAGGGCCGCTACTGTGCGGCGGTCGAGCGCTACGTCGACGCGCATCCGGACGACCCCGATGCCGGCGCGATGGCCAAGCGCATCGGCGCGTGGCACGACGCGTATCTGCGCTAGGGGCGCGACACGCTCGGGTTCGGTTTCTACCTGCTGGGGAAGCCGTCTCG
>JBDTVU010000077.1:0-15448 GCA_040007035.1 Betaproteobacteria bacterium
ACCAGCGAGCGATCAACCGGAGGACGGGCTCGGACAACTTCGCGACGTTGCGCAAGAAATCCCGGGTCCCAATTGCTGACGAGTCCGGCAATTCTCCATGCGTCTAGCGCCGGGTTCGTGCCCCAGGTCTCGTTCTCCGCAAGATGCCGCCGGAGGTGGAGTTGCCGCTGGGTACCGAGCGACGTAGAGACCAGGAATGTGTAGAGGCCGGAACCGGCGTCATTCAGCGTTGCCCGCAACCGGCCAGGGGCAACAAGGTCCGTGGACACCAACTGGCCCTGCGTCGTCGGTGTCTGCACCGCTATGGACACGCCGTCTGGTTTGGGCCGGCCTGCCTCGGCGGGGACATCAGCCTCGACCCGCAGCCCGGCCGGCAGATCTGACACTTCCAGCGCCACCGCTCCGCCCTGGGGTGTGCCGCTGATCCAATCGGTCAGGCCGCCGGCGAGCCGCGGCCACTCTCGCCACAGCGGCCATCGTCGGGTCCAACTTCCCAGTCCGCTCGTCACGGCAATTACGCGTCCCTGGCCGGACCTTTGGAATGCGATCAACGGATCGCCGTGTTCGGTCTGCACGGCCACCGTCGCGGTGGGCTGCGATCGTGTGACGGAATAGGCCGCGACCGCCGGCCAGTCCTTCAGCGTTCCGGGCGAAAACGGCAAGGCCTGACGCTGCGCCACGGCGATTGTGCCGCGCTCGACGCGCGCCCGGCGGCGCTCGAGCCCGGAGCGCATGACGAGCGGCAGTTCGGCGGCCTCGTTCACGCGAAGCACGACGCCCGCTTCGGCACCGACCAGACGCTCCAGGGCGTTTGCATCAGCGTCCGGCCCGACGGCCAGTGCGATCGTCTCGATTCGAGCATGATCGAGCCGTGCGCGCAGCTCGGCGAGCGGCGCGTCGTCGAGGAAACCGTCAGTGACCAGGACCAGCATGCGGCGTGTGGCGCCCGAGCGCTCGAGTTCGTCGATCGCAGTCCCGAGCGCAGGTGCGAGCCTCGTACCGCCATTTGGGGTTGCGTGCCAATCTCGCGCCAGCGCCAATGTCCCGGCCGGGGCGGGGCCGAGCGGGATCAGCACGCGCGGCGCCACGTCGAAGACCACAAGACCCAGTGAATCGCGTGCGGAGAGGCCGCGCGCGGTCTCGAGCACTGCGCGCTGGGCAAGCTGAAAGCGATCCACGCCCCCTGTACCCTGGCCCATGCTGCCCGACTTGTCCACGACGAACACAATGCTCGCGGGCTGATCGAGTGCCGCCGGCTCTGACAGCAAGGGAAGGACCGACTCGAGCGCTGATTCACGATATCCGCCGCGAGTAAACGACCGCTCGCCGCCCAGCACCATCAATCCAAGGCCGCGGTTCTGCACGGCGGCCACGAGCGCTTTCCAAAAGCGCGGACCTGCGTCGGTGATTGCAACATCGTCGAGCACGACAGCCTGGTACCCGTCCAGCCCGTCCGCGTGGGCGTCAAGCCGCGCAGCAGGAACGACATTCAGCATCCAGCCGCCTTCGCGCAAGCTGCGCGCAAGCGCCCCGGACGAACCCTGCACGTACAGGATCGCCGCCCGTGGGACCACATCGACGACGACGGCGTCCGGCAATGTCCCGAGCGTTTGTCCCGAATCCGGATCCTCCAGTGCCACGTCCACGAGAACGGCGCCATTGCGGCGGGCGTCGAGCTCGATCGTCGCCCGACCTCCGCCGTCCGTCTCGCCACTCGCTGTCTGGGTCTCGCCACTTGCGGCGCGCGTGGTTGCCTTGACGCGAAGCGGTCTATCCAACCGCCCAGCCAAGCGCACGGTGACCTGGATTCGCTGGCCGGCTATTGCGCGGTCTGGCGCCAGCACCTCGGAGATTCGCGTCTCCGGCAGCGGACGGCCTACAGGGATCCACTGGACAGGCAATCGAGCCTCGCGCGCAGTGCGCAGCGCACGTTCAAGGTCGCCCGCGTTCTCGAGTCCGTCGGAGATGATGACGATGCTGTCGAACGGCGCGCGAGCGTCTGCAGCCAGGGCCGCATCCAGCGCCGCTTCGATATTCGTCGCCGAAGGCTCGAGATTGGCAGCGGAATCGGCCGCCTTCGTGGACAGCGTGGCGGGTTTGCCCGCGAACTCGAGTAGCTGAAGGTCGCCGATGCCGGCCGCCTTCGCCGCGTGCATGACGTCTTCAACTGCGCTATCGCTGGCCACCCGCGGCACGCTCTGAGAACGATCCACGAGCACCAGCACGCGCGGCCGGCTGCGCGCGTCGAGCCACGAGAATCCGATCAGGGAAAGCGACAGCGCGACAAGCGCCGCCAATTGCAGAGCCAGCGCCACCAAGGTCCTGGAACCATCTGCGTTCACCTGGAATCTGCGCCCCTGTAACCGATCGATCGGTACCCCTGACTTACGAGCGCGACCAACTCCCACAGTAGCACGAGCAGAGCGGCCACGAGAAACGGTTGTGTCCAATTGCGCAGCGAGCGCGAGGCACTCGGCGCGCGCGCGACCGCATCCGCGCCGGCGCGTGCGAAAGGTACGACCTTTGCCGAACCCGCACCGCGGTCCACTATCGCGATCTCGTCGAGCAAGTGGCTGTCGAGGAGATGCTCGAACATCAAGTTCACCAGCAGCGGAATCTCAGGACCGCGCAGGGCTTCCTCCGAGTCGAAGTCCAGGGATGTCTCGAGCAGTTTCGTTGTGCCCGCACGACTGACGATCAGAGGCTCGTCGCCGACGTTGAGCAAAACGATATCCCCTGGCCGCGCTTCGAGCCGCGCTGCAACCTGCATTCGCTCGGTGTCGAGTCTGATGCGGCGTGAATCGGGCACGGAGGACGACCACTGCGCCGATCCATGCGGTCGCGTCGGCGTCCGGTTCGCGAGCACCCGGATCGATGCAACGTCCCTGACCGCGCCACGCGTCCCGCAGTCCAGCACGGCTTCCACGTCGGTAGCGCCTTCTTCCGCGAGGGCAAGGGCTGGGTGGACGGCAACCGCGGCCCTGAGCGCCGCGGGACACTTCGCATCGGTTGCCACCCGACGTCGGTGCAGCGGGTCGAGGTCGAGGACGATCTCGTCGTCTTCGGCAAGTGCATCGCCGGGTTGCAGTGTGGCGCGAACTTTGGCCGATGCCGGGATCGACGCGTTCACGAGCGTGAATCCTCCCGGGTCCAGGCGGAGGTTGGATCGTGCGAGTTCGCCCGCGTCCGTGGCGAAGACGACAACTCGCGTTTCGGGGGCGTTCCCGCCGTTCGCGACCTTGAGCAACACGTCATACTGTTCCGGATCGTTCAGGTTTCGGCGTGCCGAGAGCCGCTCCAACCCGACGTTGCGCGTGACGCTGGCCACCTGGATGATGCGTTCGGGGCGGCTCTCGCCGGGCCATTCGAACAGCGTGGCGTCCGCGCCGTCCGTTAGCAGCCAATGCAGCCTGTCGCCAGGCAGCAGTGCCGCGGGCGGGGCGTTCGGCTGCTTCCGTCCGGCGCCCGCGACAATGGTCGAGATGGTCGCTTCGGTGAGCACGCCGAGACCATGCCACGGGTCACCGAGCGTCCGTACCTCCACATTGGCACGCGGAATCTCGGCCAGCAGCGAGCGAACTTGAGCCAATCCCTCCGCGAGCCGCGTTCCGTGCTCCTCGCGAGTCAGCATGCTGAGCGAATCGTCGATCCAGAGCGTAATGTCGGTACGCTGCTCCGGTAGCTGCGGTCCGGCCAGCGCGACGACGAGAAGCGCGGTCAACAGTGCACGCCGTCGCCAAGCCGGATCCGGAGGCCGGCGTTCACCGGCAGTGGGACTGCTCGCATCCGCGAGCCGCCACAGGTTCAGCCGGGACACGGGCACGGTGCGCCTGTGACGCCCCCCGCGGTGCAGCCAGCGAATCACCGGTAGCAGCAAGCACCCGAGCAACCACACCGGCGTGACGAAGGTCAGCAAACCGATCGCGCCTGGATCAGGTGTCGAAGCAGCGTGTGCTGCCATGGGTGCGCAACATCCCAATCGGTAAACGCAATGCCGCTGCGGGCGCAGAAACTGCGCAACCGGCCTGTCATCGCGGTACGTTCGCCGGCTGCCAGCGCGTCCACGCCTTCCCCGGCGCGCGCGTGCATGCGCGCGTCGGTCTCCACGTCCACCAGGTCGAAGTCGCCCGCCATCCGCAGTTCGGTCTCGGCCGAATCGGTCACCTGCAACGCGTGCAGCGCGGTGCAGCGCTGGAGCAGTGCGCCCAAGTCGCGGCGCATCTCGTCGTCCGCAAGAAAGTCGCTGATGGCGAATACAGAACCGGCGCCATGCAGGTGCCGCGCACAAGCGCCGAGCTCGGAGCGCTCACCGGCGCGCGCTGGCTGCAGTTCGACAAGCAGGCGCGCGATGGCAGCGTAGTGGTGCTGCCCGCGCCCGCGTGGAAGCTCTGACAGCACGTGCCCGCCAAAGACCAGCAGTCCCACCCGATGACCGAGTTCGAGCAGCGCGTAACTCATCGCTGCCCCCATGCGCACCGCCGCCCGCCACTTGGCCGCGCCGTGCACTGTCATGGAGGAGCTGGCGTCGAGCAGTATGGTCCAGTCGGACACGGATTCTGATTCGAACCGGCGGACGATCGGTCGCCTGCGCCGTGCCGTCTGCCGCCAGTCGATGTGGCGGACTTCGTCTCCGGCGGCATAGTCGCGGTGATCGAGGTGCTGGATGCCGACGCCGGCTCGACGATTGACGGTCCGCGAGCCCAGCGCGTGCGGCAGTCGCTCGATCAGAAGTTGCGCGGCCGCGCGCGCGAAGGATTGCAGCTCGGACTCGCTCGGCAGCGATGCGCGGATCAGTACTGGCGTCGCCATCCGTCGATCACCGATGCGAGCGTGGAGTCCGCATCGAGGCCGTCGAGCTCGCTCTCGAGACGCAGAAGAATGCGGTGGCGCAGTACAGGCAGGGCAACCGCCGCGAGATCTTCGATGTCGACGTGCGAGCGGCCGGCCATCACCGCCCCCACGCGCGCTGCGCGAACCACGGCCTGCAGCGCACGCGGGCTCGCGCCATACCGGATGTGCCGGCGGGCCCCCGAATTCGAGCCGCTGAAATCCGGCTGCGTGGCAACGACCAGGTCGACCGCCGCTTCCTTGCAGCGTTCTCCCAGCAACACCGTACGGCACAGTTCCGTGATCCGCAGCACGTCGGCGGGGTGTGCAATCGGCTGCAGTGTGTCCGCGGGTTCGGCATCGAGCGATACGTCGAGCAGTGCCCGGAGCGACTCCCGGGCGGGGAACGGCACCGTGAGCTTGAACATGAAGCGGTCCAGTTGCGCCTCGGGCAACGGGTAGGTTCCTTCGAGTTCGATCGGGTTCTGCGTCGCCAGCACGCAGAACGGACTTGGCAGGCGATGGGAGATGCCCGCATGCGTGACCTGTCTTTCCTGCATGGCTTCGAGCAGAGCGGATTGCGTGCGGGGCGTCGCGCGATTGATCTCGTCGACCAGCACGAGCTGGGCGAAGACCGGGCCGGGGCGAAACTCGAACGTCGACGCGCCGCCGGCCGCGGTCGCGTAGATCTCTGCGCCCGTGACGTCGGCCGGCATCAGGTCGGGCGTGCATTGCACGCGTGCCCAATGCAATCCCAGTGCCGCAGCGAGAGCCTTGGCCAGGTGGGTCTTCCCGAGACCGGGCAGCCCCTCGATGAGCACATGGCCTCCCGCGAAGACGGCGGTGATCAGGTGGGTTACGAGCTCTCCCTGTCCGACGATCACACGATCGAGCAGCGCGCGCAGGTCCTGGAGCTTACGATGTGCGTCGGCGTAAGCGCTGTCGGCGGCGGGATCGGCTGTCAACGGCGTTGCCTGCTGGCGTTCATCCATGCTTGTACATAGGCAGCCTTGGTCGGAGTCAGCGGCGCGGCGGCTGTGGCCGGAGGGGGCGTTGCCGCGGCCGGAGCGGAATTCCCTCGTTCCGTCGCCGTCCGCGGCATCGGAAGATCGTCGTCGAACGTCGCCAGCTGGTCCATGTCAGCCTGCCTTTCCGGCGATGGACGCCGTTCGCTCGACTCGCGTCTTTGCACCTCAATCGTACTCCGCGCGACCCGCGAAACGCCAGCATCGGCGCGATCGTCATGGCTGTCGCCAGCGTCGCGACCGGATGCTGCGCCGGATGTTTGCTTTGCTCCAGCCGTGGGCGCTGCGTCACCGGCAGTGCCCAGAGGCGGTCCGCCGAGAGTCGTCCGATCGCCCGGCGGCGCTGCTCCAGGTTGGGTCATGCGGAATCCGGTGCCGACATCACTCTTGCCGGGCCGTGCCGCGGGCGCTCGACTGTCGTCGCGACGCTCGGTTGCGCGACGCGAATCCGCGGATCGCAACGCGTTCGCAAGTGCGCTGACAAGTTCCGTAGAAGCGGGCGGTTCGGCATCCGCTGGGCGATCCGCGTCACCGGAGGGCGAGGGTGCGGCAAGTTCCTGCCGCGCGGAAGGAACGGTTCCGGGCAGCATCAGTACAATCGTCGCAAGGGCCGTGCATGCCAGCATGGAAAGAAGTGGCCGGGACAGGCGCGCGGACTCGCGTCGCCCGCCGAGCTGACGCAGACTATATGACACCCTCGCTGCCGCCCAATTTTCGAGCCATCGCATGGCCTGGGCATTCGGCACGACCTGCCTGCCCTCGCGCATTTCGAGCAACGTGCTGAATGCGGACTCTCCGCCAAGGTGACGGTCCGCCCAGAGTGCGCACGTTGAATCGGAGGGGCGCCGCAATCCTGCCCAGGTCATCATCGAGGTCCACAGGGCGACGATGGCAGCAAGGACGGTGTCGACGCGGACGGGCCGCGCTGCCAGGTGCACGACCACGGCGAGCAGCATCAATCCGGCCGATACCCACAATGCCAGACGAGCGGCGGCGACGAACTGTCCTCGCCACAGTCGAAGTCGCACGGCGGTCTGCAGGGCCTGTACCAACGAATCAGCCATTCTCAACTCAAAGCGACGGCAGGTACCAGAAACCGCGCGTAACCCACGCCAACGCCACCAATGCGGTGCCCAGTACGGTTCCCGTGACGACGGCAAGTTCCGCGTTTCGCAGCAAGCGTTGCAAGCCCAGCCCGACCATTGGCAGCGCAACGCTAATGGCCAGCAACAGGACCTCCGTCAGTGCCACGTGGGTCGCCAAACTGGTGCCGGCGGACCACGCAAGAACCACGACGGGCCACGACGGCGCGATCAGCCCCAGCCCTGCCGTCACGCCCGGACGGAACCCGCGCAGCGCGCCGACGCGCACGCCGACGATCGCGAGCGCCGTGACGCGAACGAGCAACAGCGCTTGCAGCGCGTCGTCAGCACAGCGGCCCGCCTCTGTCCCGTGGTCGAGGGCGAGGCGAGTGCTGCCGAGCCACCACACGGCGATGGCGGCTGCGAGCGCGAGACCGGTCATCGCGGCCAGGCGATGAGCGGGCGCTTCGTTCATGGCGGGGGGATGGAAACGAGGAGCCATCCCTTCGATTGGAGTGGAATGTCCGCAACGCCACCCAGTTCGAGTTCCCACAGCGCGGCTGTACCGTCGGTCCGAGCCCGCGCCATCGCCGTTCGCAGCACGTTGTCCCGAAACGACTTGCCTGAGCGGGTAGGGATGATCGTGTCGTCACCGGGACCGAGGGCCGGCAACTCATGCACGAGGCCGCCGGCCAGGAGCGCACCCTTGGGCCAGCCAATGCTGCCCGTGTTTCGGACATGGAGCAAACCGTCCGGGCGGGCATCGATCGCGATTGCCCTTGCCACCGGGAAGCTGCCCGAATAGCAGAGCGAGACCTGCCGAAACAGGCGAGTATCGAACTCCGCAAACGTCGCGCGCCCGCGGCTGGCATCGAAGTCGAAAAGCATCGCCTGGGTCGGGTCGCACGACCGCGCGGAGGCGAGTTGTGGCAAAACAGGCACCCGCGTGCGACCGCGAGTGACGCCCGGGAATCGCTGCCAAGCCTGGTACCGGGCCATCTGCGCGCCGGACGCGGCCTCGCTCCAAACGACGAGCTGCGGCGAGGGCTGTATGAAGTGCAGCAGCGCCAGAATTGCCACGGTTGCAAGTGCGGGCACCAGCAACATCACCGGCAAGGACGAGAAGAATATTGCCGCCAGCGTTGCCGCAGCGAAATATGCGGCAAGGACGATGAGCACTCGATTCCAGGTGAGGTGATCGGGGCGAGCGAACTCGGTGAACTCCGGGAGCGCCGTCGCCGGGACCATGCTCGCGGCCAGCGACGAGTTGAGCATTTCCTTGGCGTCCGCGAGCGACGCTGCGTTCATGAGCGAGCGGCCACCGCACCCCCCAGCTCCGTCCAGCACGCGGCGCACCCGTGGATCTACATTCAACAATACGATGCGGCCACATTCCGCCGCGTGTACGAGCAGCGCGCCGAGTTGTCGTTCATCGAGTGCGCCAAGGGTCGGGGCGTCCAGGATCAACGCGTCGATGCTCGAATAGGCCGACGCGTTACGCGGCAGGTCGTCCGCATCGAGCGCGACCATGTGAAATCCTTCGAGATGCACCGGGTCGCCAATCACGAGACCCACACCCAGCAATGGGGACTCCGAGTGCGCAATGCGGATTTCACGCCGCTGCGGCGGTGCGGCAGGCGATGCGGCGCTTACCGCGACCTCTTCGGCCGATTCGATTGGCACCTGCAGCCGCACGATTCGGCCGGGCTCGAGGTCGACGCTGGCGCGCACGATCTGGCTGCCGGCCACGACATCGAGCGTCGCTCGCGTTGCAGTGTCGGCGCTCAGGCGAATGTCGACTTCGGTCGCCCGGCCCGGACGGGTCCAGCCATTCCACGCAGGCGTCGCTGCCAGGTCGATGCGCGGCTGGGCGATCGCGTCCGTCATGCCGCAGAGCGCGAGCCCCAGGAGCCATAGCCAGCGTGACACCGTGTCACTTAAGCATTTGCTCGAGCGCGATCACGCTCCACGCAGACGCGAGTTCCGGCTTGTCCTCCCACCAGAGCCCCGATTCCTTGTTGATCCAGGAGCCATCCGCGTTCTCCAGCACGATGAGCCGCTCGGCAAGTTCATTGCGCCAGTTGTGCCGCTGACCGCGACCATCCACGAACTCCTTCGCCCCGTAGGCATACGAGACCTTTGCCAGCGCATTGTAGTAGTAGAAGAGTCCTCCTTTGGAGTTCGTGCCGGGGTTGCTGTCGAGCGTGTAGTTGGCAGTGAGCCATTTGTAGGCGGCCTGCACGCGCGGGTCGGATTTGTCGACGCCTGCATAAAGCAAACTGATGAGCCCGGCCGCCGTAACCGTCCCGTACGACTTCGTCCCACCGCCGTACTCAGGTGGGTTGTAGGCGGGTGAGTAGAGAAAGCCGCCGTCGTTGCCCGCATATTTCTGGTCGTTGCTTTCGCTGCGATTCTGCATGCGGTTCACGAAAATGAGCGCCTTCTGCCAGACGGGGTCCTTCGGATCGAGCGACGTCGCGCGCAGCGATTCGAGCGCGATGTAGAGGTTCGACATGTCGGGCCGCTCGTCGCCGCCGTACCCAAGTCCGCCGTACCAGTTGTCGACCGGCATGAAGCCCCGGTCTTCCGTCACCTGGTGCTTCGTGATGTACTTCTGCCCTTTGGCGATGACCGGCGCGTACTTCGGGTCCTTCGTCGCCGCCAGCGCAGTGATCGCCACTGCGGTGTTGTAGCTCTGGTCGTGCTGAATTTCGCAAATCGAGCCATCGGGATTCGCCTTGGAAGCGATGAATCCCGCGTAGCGCTCGATGGCCGCCTTGTCGGCGTCGGCGACGCCGCCGGGGTTCTCCAGAATCGCGCGCAGCGTCAGCGCCGTGAGCCCGACCGAGTTCCCGACGGAGCCGTTCGCAGCCTGCTTGCTCTTGAGGAATTTGAGCCCGGCGTCAACGGCTTGCTGCGCCTTGGCGCGCGTCTGCGCGTTCATGTCGTCGGCAGCACCGTATGCCGGCGCTGCCAGTACGAGGCCGGTCAGCAGTGCGAAGAAGAATTTCATCATCATTTGGCTACCTCCATCGTTGCAGGAATCGGGTGGTCGTTTTCGACCCGGCGGTGCGCGCACAATGCCGCGGAGCGCGAGCCCCGGAAACCATGGTCAGCGCAACACTGCATTACTTGAGCGCGTGCTCAAGGGCGATCACGGTCCACGCGGTGACGAGCTGAGGTTTGTCTTCCCACCATGCGTTCGAATCGGGATTGGACCAGGACCCATCCGCCGCCTGCAGGCTGACCAGCTTCTGCGCGAGCTCACTCTTCCAGGCGTGCTTCTGCCCCTTGCCGTCGACGAAACTGTCCTCTCCATAGGCTTTCATCACCTTTGCAAAGGCGTTGTAGAAATAGAACAGACCATGTTTCTTGGTCGTGCCCGGATTGACCTCGAGCGTGTAGTTTGTAGTCATCCATTTATATGCGGCCTGCACCCGCGGATCGGACTTGTCAGTACCGGCGAACAGCAGGCTGACGAGGCCGGCGGCAGTCATGCCGCCGTAGGACGACGTCCCGTTCTCGAACTCGGGCGGATTCCAGCCGGGCATGTAGACGAACCCGCCATCGTTGGCTGCCCACTTTTGATCGTTGCTCTCGCTCCGGTTTTGGGAGCGGTTCACAAACACCAGCGCCTTCTGCCAAACCGGATCCTTCGGATCGGTGGAAGCGGCCTTGAGGCCTTCCAGCGCCAGGTACACGTTCGACATGTCGGGCCGCTCGTCTCCGCCGTAGCCGATCCCGCCGTAATACCTGTGGTCCTGCTTGTAGCCACCCGCTTCGTCGATCTGATGCTGGATCAGAAATTTTCGTCCGGCGGCGATGACGGCGTCGTACTTGGGGTTCTTCGTCGCCGCGAGAGCGCTCAACGCGACGGCCGTGTTGTAACTGGTGTTTTGCAGCGACTCGCTGATCGAACCATCCTTGTTGACTTTGGACAGCAGGAAATCGATCTGCCGCGAGATGAATGCGCCATCGCTTTCGTTATAGCCGCGATGGCTCTCGAGAAAGGCACGCAGCGACAAGGCCGTGATTCCGACCGACCTGGCCACCGAGCCATCGGGCGCCTGCTGGCCGCGCAGGTAATGCAGCCCGGCGTCCACCGCGCGCCGGGCCTTCTCCTTCAACGCCGGATCCATACCGTCCGCGGCATGGACTGCCGGGGTTGTCAGCACAAGGCCGGCCAGCAACGCAAGGAGGAATTTCTTCATCATATTGCTTGCTCCGTCGTGGGTTGAGTCGGGCTGGCGCCGTCGATTCGACTCCGCGGACCCCGTGATGCCAGCGCGATGAGTGCCAGCGCCAAGCACACGGAGCCGTAGGCCAGGATGAGTTCCGCCGGGCTGGGATATGAAAATTGAAGAGCCGCGAGATTCGAATGCTGATAGAACCACTGATTGCGCAGCAGGTCGTTGCCGCTCGCAACCGCCAAGTGGGTGAGCGGGCTCATGCCGACGACGGCATCGATGATCCACGGGTGGCGACCGGCGAGCAGTTCGGCCGCTGGTCCGAGCCAGAGGGGCAGCGACCCGACGAACGCAAGCGCGAGCGCCGCGGCGCGGCCGGCCATCTCGCGTGCCGATTCCGCATCCTCCGATTGATCGCGCCAGCGCCACTCGAGTCCTGCCGCCACCGCGTGCGTCACGAGCAGTATCAACAGGAGCATCCCGCAGGCCGCCAGAATCCGCGCGAACGGCTGTCCCGAATTGCCGGCGATGCGCAGGGCAATCGCGGCCAGGCACGCGGCTGCGGCCGACCATGCGCCAATCCGGAATGCGGTGCGCGCGGGCGTCGCAGCGCTTCCCGGCCAGAAGAGCGTGGCGATCAATCCGATGACGGCCGTGACCGCGACCCGCAGCGCGGACGGCTGCAGATCGGTCGCCGTTGCGCCGAATGCGGCGAGCATCAGCATGCTTGCCACGGCCAGCATTGACCAGCGCGCGGCGATCATCATTTTCTCACCGGCGCCATTTCAACGATCAACTCGACGGCCGAACCTTCGGGCGGGAGCGCGGCGCTGCCTCGCATCGAGCCGTAGGGCCCCACGCCGACGCCGGACAGTGCTTCGATGATGCCGGTGGGGTCCCTGATGAAGCTGATCAGGGTTCCCGTGTAGTCGGCTGCAAACCGGCTGCCGTCGATCGACGTGAACGAGCCGATGTAGACCCATTCGACCGATTCAATCTTGGTCCGGGCATCGGCGTTGAACAATGCCTCAGCCGCCGCGACCTTTCGCCGCTGCCCTTCCTGCGTCCACGCCACCGACATGGCAACTCGCTGGCCGACCACTTTGGTTGCGTCGGGCGGCTTCGAGGAAGCCAGCGTCGGGTCGCGCTCGAGGCCGATCAGGATGCAGGCCAGGTTGAATTCGCTGCCGCTGGCGTCCAACTCCAGCAGCGCTTCGTAGGCCTTCCTTCCGCCCGGACTGGTGGCCAGATATTCGAGCGGCTTGTCGAGCGTGTGCACTCGGCCGGGCACGGTGAAACTGTGCAATCGCTTGTCGACGACGATGCGCCCGACCTGATAGCGCTCCTGACCCAGCGGCTTCAGCGACCCGACGACGGATGGCGATGGATCGGCCGCCTGCGCGAACGCGTGCTGGACGAAGATCGCCGCCGCCGCCGTCACCGCGGCGAGCATCCACCGGCGCCAACTCATGGCTTGACACCCAGCACGACCCGGTGCGGCATCGGTGGCGGCAGCGCCGCGGTGCGCAGTTCGACAAATCCCGCCTCGGCCATCCAGCGCTTCACGTCCGAATCGGAGTGCACGCCGCCGTCCGGCGCGGTCAGCATCATGTTGAGGCCGAACATCGCGGCGAATGGGGGGTGTGTCCCGCCTTCGTCCGCGAACACGTCGCTTACGACGAGCAGCCCGCCGGAAATCAGGCAGTTCGCGGCACGTTCGATCAGGTCGCGGCAAGCGTGCTCGGTTTCGCGGTGGAACATGCCGGACATCAGCACGACGTCCTTGCCCGTGCCGAATGCCGCGCTGTGGTAGTCGCCGTCCCGCAGCGTCACGCGGTCGCTCGCCCCGGCGGCCGCGATGAGCTCGCGCGCAACGGCTGCGACGCCGGGCAATTCGAGCACCTCGGACCGCAGTCCGGGAAACCGCTCCGTGAGGAGCACCGAATAAGTCCCCGGTCCGCCGCCGACGTCGAGCATCGCGCGCCGATCGTGGAGGTCCAGGATGCTGACCAACGCGCGCGCGATGCCCAGCGCGCGTTCGTGCATGGCCTGCACGAAACTGCGCGTTCGGACGGGATCGTCGCCAAGATAGGTCTCCGCCGGAAGCGCGGGGCGGCCGGAGCGAAGCGCATCCTCGAGCTTGCCCCATGTTCCGTAGAGCTGGTCGCTGTAGCGGATGACATTGCCCATGAAGGCAGGGCTGCGAGAGACCAGGAACGCGGTGGCCACCGCCGAGTTTTCGAACCTGCCGGACTGTTCCTGAACGAATCCCAGGCCGACGCAGGCGCGCAGGAACAACCCCGTGCTGCGCGGATCGAGGTGCAGCTCCGCCGCCACGTCCTCGGCGGACCGGGCGCCGCCGGCCAGGACGTCGAAGAGCCGCAGCCGGTTCGCAGTGAGCAGAGTCTGGCTTTCCCAATACGCCGTGCTCAGGCGGACGATAGAAGACGGATTCGGGGCCGCAGCTCCGGGTTGTTGCGGCTGGGTCTCGCTCATCTCCCGGTCTCCCGGTGCCGCAACCACGACATGGCCTGCATGATCTGGCCGCGATCGAGGCTGTTGACTTCCTCGCCGCGACCGACGCCGCGCAACATCGTCACCGTGAGCTCGCCGCCCAGGTGCTCGCGGAATTCCTCGATGCCGTCCAGGATCAGGAAACGGCCATTGTCATCGCGCGATTCCATCGCGGGGTGCCACAGGTGGAACCCAAGTCGCTTGAACAGGGCATACACGCGCTCATCGACTCCGGCCGGCAACATGCCGGCATTGACCGAATAGCGCGTGTCGAGCGTCACGCCGATCGCCACCGCCTCGCCGTGGCGGAGCTCGTGCGCCGTGAGCGCCTCGAGCTTGTGCGCGGACCAGTGGCCATAGTCGAGGGGCCGGCCACTGCCGCTTTCGAAGGGGTCGCCGCCCTGGGCGATTTGCCGCATGTGCAGCTCGGCGCATCGACGAATCATGCGCGCGGTGGCATTGGCAACGCATTCGCGCAATGCGTCCGCGTGTGCCTCCAGCCACTCGAAGAACGTCGCGTCGCGGATCAGCGATACCTTCACCGCCTCGGCGATGCCCGAGATGCGGTCGCGCGGATGCAGCGTGCGCAGGAAATCGAAGTCGTTCAGGACCGCGTGGGGAGGGGCGAAGCAGCCGAGGAAATTCTTCTTTCCGAACGCGTTGACGCCGTTCTTCACACCGACGCCGGAATCGTTCTGCGCCAGCACCGTGGTGGGAACGCGGATGTGCCGCACGCCGCGGTGCGTGGTCGCGGCGACAAACCCGATCATGTCGAGCAGCGCCCCGCCGCCCACCCCGACCACGTACGAATGCCGATCGATGGCCAATTCGCCAAGGCGCTGCTGGAGCCGCGTCACGAGCGTCGGGTCGTTCTTCACCTGCTCGCCCGCCGGCACCACTTCCGGCGGCGCGACGAGGCACATCGTGGCAGCGTGCGCCTGCGCATACGCTGCGATCTCGTGCACCAGCGCCGGCCAGCTCGCGGCGACGTTGGCGTCGACGAAAACGGCGAAGCGATGCCGCTTGCCGGATTCGTGCCGGGACAGGGCGTGCGCGAACACCGGATTGTCGCGATCGAAGACCCGCTCGGTGAAGTACACCGGATAGTCGTAGCGGATCGTGAATTCCTGTTGATAGACGGTCGCAGCCATCAATTCCACGACCTTGGCTGTCTCGGCATTCATCGCGGCCCCCTTGCCAGGATGTCCCGTGCTCACTTGATCACCGGTTGCTCGTCGCGCTCGGCGATGACGGGGAGATCGTCCACGCGTGGCTGCTGTCCGCGTAACACGGAATTGCCTTGGAAGAGCAGCCGCTCATCCCGCGGCCTGCTGCTCAGCCAGTGCCCTTCTTCCATCTGACCGCTTTGGCCAAACGCCGCGAGCGCGTTCGCGTAGCAGGTGGCTTCGACGTCCGCACGGGGAATGCCGCGCTCGAGCATCAGCCGAGCCGTCTTCGGCACGGCGAGCGGATCCGACTTGCCCCAGTCGGCGCTCGAGTCGATGAATATGCGAGTCGAGCCGTAGCGGCGCGCGATCTCCACCATACGCTCGCTGCCCATCTTGGTTTCGGGATACAGCGTGAAGGCGGCCCAGAAGCCGCGGTCGAGCACCTCCTGGACGGTCTCTTCGTTGTTGTGATCGATGACCACCGAACCGGGGTCCAGTCCCATTTCGATGGCGACGTCCATGCTGCGCGAGGTGCCACGTTTCTTGTCCCGGTGCGGCGTGTGGACCTGCACCAGCATCCCGAGATCGCGCGCGAGTTGCAGCTGCGCGCGGTAATACTTGTCCTCGGCCGCGGTCTGGTCGTC
>JBDTVU010000078.1:0-15293 GCA_040007035.1 Betaproteobacteria bacterium
GCCTTCGCCTTGGCTGCGGCTTCCTTGTCGGCCTTGGCCTTCGCTTCCTTGTCGGCCTTCGCCTTGGCGGCGGCTTCAGCCTTGGCGGCCTTCGGATCCTTCGGCGGCTCGGCCTTCGCCGGCGCAGCCGGTGCGGCCTTGGGCGCTTCGGCAGCCTTCGCGGGTGCCGGAGCCGCTGCAGCCGGAGCCGGCGCTGCAGCCGGGGCGGCCTTCGCCGCTGCCGGTGCGGGCGCAGGTGCAGCGGCGGGTGCCGCAGCCGCCGCCTTCGCGGGTTCGGCCTTCGCCGGCGCCGGGGCGGCAGCGCCCTTCGGCATCGTCGTCGCGCCCGAAACGCTGAGGTCGCCCTTCAGCTTGTCGAACGTGGCATCGCCGACGCCCTTGACGTCCTTGATCTGTTCGATCGACTTGAACCGCCCGTTGGCCTTGCGGTAATCGATAATCGCCTGGGCCTTGACCGGGCCGATCCCGTTGAGCGCCTCGAGTTCTTCCTTGGTGGCCGTGTTGATGTTGACGGCGGCGAGTGCCAGCCCCGAGAACAGCAGGGCGATGACGAACAGCAAAAACCGTTTCATTGAGTTTCTCCGGATTCGTTTTTTGAGCGGGTACGAAATACCGGGCCCCATTTCGCCCGGTACGCCGGCTAAAACGTCCGGAGACTGCCACCGGTTGACCCCGGCTCCGCCACCGCGGCAAAGCGTCGCGGAGCCGGGGGCCTCCCGGGCGTCAGGGCTTCGCCGAGGTGCCGTCCCGCCGGGCGGCGGCGCCGGTGTCGGCACGCGTGGGCCGGGCCGGCGCGGGATCGGCCTTGGCGACCGTCCGCACCCCGCTGTTCGGACCGGCGATCGTCAGCTCGCCCTTGATCTTCTCGAACCGCTTGGCGCCGATCCCCTTGACGTCCTTCAACTCGTCGACGGACTTGAACGGCCCGTGCGCCTTGCGGTGATCGAGGATCGCCTGCGCCTTCGCCGGGCCGACCCCGGGGAGCGCGACGAGCTCGTCCTTGGTCGCGGTGTTGACGTTGATCGTGGCGAGGGCGATTCCGGGAACGAGGAGCCCCAACGCGAAAAGCCAGTTCTTCATCGAATCCTCCGTGGATGACAGTGGCGGGCCTGCCGGATCGCGCGACGCGCGACCGCAGCCCGCACGGAGAAGACTAGGCGGCCGGGATGAGCGGCGACATTCGCCGTCGGGCCTAAGCCGGACGACTGTCCGCGACGACGTCAGGACGCGCGTTTCACGCCGCGGCGCCCGTGAGCGCGCGGACGTAACGGCCGACGCCGTCGTCGATCCCGAGCATCGGCGCGCGGTAGCCGGCGGCGCGCAGCCGCGTGAGGTCGGCTTCGGTGAAGCTCTGGTACTTGCCGACGAGCGCCGGCGGGAACGGCACGTACTCGATCGCGCCGGTGCGCACGAGCTCGGCCAGCGGCAGCGCCGGCTCGCCGGCCCCGGCGCGCACCGCGTTGATCGTCGCCGCCGCGACCTCGTTGAACGTCGACGCGCGGCCGCTGCCGAGGTTGAACACGCCCGAGCGGTCGGGGTGGTCGAGGAAATCGAGGTTGACCTTCGCCACGTCCTCGACCGACACGAAATCGCGCCGCTGCTCGCCCGCCGCAAAGCCGTCGGATCCCTCGAACACGCGGACGCGGCCGTCGGTGCGGTACTGGTGGAAGAAGTGGAACGCGACCGACGCCATCCGCCCCTTATGCGCCTCGCGCGGGCCGTAGACGTTGAAGTAGCGGAAGCCGGCCACCTGCGCGGTCCGGTCCTGCAGCATCCGGCGGACGTACCTGTCGAACAGGAACTTCGAATACCCGTAGACGTTGAGCGGCGACTCGTTCGCGCGCTCCTCGACGAACACGCGACCGCCGCCGTACACCGACGCGCTCGACGCGTAGAGGAACGGCACGTCGTTGTCCTGGCACCACTCGAGGAGCGCCACCGAGTAGCGGTAGTTGTTGCGCATCATGTACCGGCCGTCGGTCTCCATCGTGTCCGAGCACGCGCCCTGGTGCAGCACGGCGGCGATGTCGTCGTCGAAGTCGCCGTCGGCGATCCGGTGCAGGAACTCGTCCTTGTCGACGTAGTCGGCGATCTCGCAGTCGACGAGATTGCGGAACTTGTCGGCGTTGGCGAGGTTGTCGACGGCGAGGATGCGGGTCTCGCCGCGGGCGTTCAGCGCACGGACCAGGTTGGCGCCGATGAACCCGGCGGCGCCGGTGACGACGGTGTACACGCTGGCTCCTTCGCGGCTACAGCTCGAGGTCGATGTGACCGACATTGGTCGCGACGATCGGCACCCGCGGCGCGACCGCGCACAGCAGCTCGTAGCCGACCGTCGACGCGGCGCTGGCGACGTCGTCGACCGGGAGGCCCTCGCCCCACAGCACGACCGGGCTGCCGACGTTGGCCTCGGGCACGTCGGTCAGGTCGACGGTCAGCATGTCCATCGACACCCGGCCGGCGATCCGCGCTTTCTTACCGCAGACCAGCACCGGCGTCCCGTTCGGCGCGTGCCGCGGGTAGCCGTCGGCGTAGCCGCCGGCGACGACGCCGATCCGGTGCGCGCGCGACGCCGTGTACGTCGCGCCGTAGCCGACGCTGTCATTCGCCTTCAGGTCCTGCACCGCGATGATCTCCGAACGCAGCGTCATCACCGGCTGCACGCCGATCATCTCGGCGGTGTCGTACGGGAACGGCGTCGCGCCGTACAGCATGATCCCCGGCCGGACGATGTCGCCGCCGACGTCCTTGTAGCGGACAATGCCCGCCGAATTGGCGATCGACCGTGGATACGGCAGTCCCTGGCACGCGCGCTCGAACGCTTCCTGCTGGTCGACGAGGCCGTCGTCGTCCTCGGCCCGCGCGAGGTGCGTCATCAGCCGCAGCGCCGCCACCGAGTCGCAGTGGTTGAGCCGCTCGACCAGCGCCGTCACCTCCGCCGGCCGCACGCCGAGCCGGTTCATCCCGGTGTTGATCTTGAGAAAGACCTCCAGCGGCCGCTCGAGGTGCGCGGACTCCAGCATCCGTACCTGCTCTGCGTGGTGGACGACCACACCCACCCGTTTGGCCGAAATCTCCGGCAGCTCGTCCGTCGCGAAAAAGCCCTCCAGCAGCAGGATCCGCCGCGTGTAGCGGCTGGCGCGCAACGCCAGCGCGGCGTCGAGTTCGACCAGCGCCAGGCCGTCGGCGTCGGCGAGTGCCGGCAGCACGCGGGTCAGCCCGTGGCCGTAGGCGTTCGCCTTGACGACAGCGAGCACCTGCGTCTTCGGTGCGCACGCACGGACCCGGGCGAGATTCGCCGCGAGCGCTTTCAGATTGACTTGGGCGTAAAGCGGGCGGGCCATGGGGCGCGGTGATCGGGGGTGGGCGGCGGTGGGCGGATCGACCCGACCGATATGGTATAAAGCGCGGGCTGCGGGCCGTACTCAAAATTATACCCAATGCCTGCCGTCCGGTTCGCGCCCGCCGGGTCGCGCCCGTCACGTCCCGGAGGACGATGAAGTCCGGCTTCTACACGATCATGGCGGCGCAGTTCTTCTCGTCGCTTGCCGACAACGCGCTGCTGATCGCCGCGATCGCGATGCTCCGCGAGCAGCAGGAGCCGATGTGGATGACGCCGGCGCTGAAGCAGTGCTTCGTCGTGTCCTATGTCGTGCTGGCCCCGCTGGTGGGCGCCTTCGCCGACTCGATGCCCAAGGGCCGCGTGATGCTGCTGTCCAACGGCATCAAGTTCACCGGCTGCCTGATGATGCTGCTCGCGATGCATCCGCTCGCCGCCTACGCGGTCGTCGGCATCGGCGCCGCGTCGTACTCGCCGGCGAAGTATGGAATCCTGACCGAGTTGCTGCCGCCGCGGCAACTCGTCGTCGCCAACGGCTGGATCGAGGGCACGACGGTCGGCTCGATCATCCTCGGCGTGCTGATGGGCGGCATGCTGATCAGCCAGCGCGTCTCGACGATGCTGCTCGGCTTCGACCTGCCGGTCTGGGACACCGGCGTGGAAACCCCGCCAGAGGCCGCGATCGCCGTGATCATGGGCATCTACGTGGTCGCGGCGATCTTCAACTGGTACATCCCGGACACCGGCGTCGACCACCGGATGGTCAACCGCAATCCGTTCTACCTGATCCGCGAGTTCGTCCACTGCAACGCCCTGCTGTGGCGCGACAAGCTCGGCCAGATCTCGCTCGCGACGACGACGCTGTTCTGGGGCGCCGGCGCGACGCTGCAGTTCATCGTCATCGACTGGGCGGCGCGCGCGCTGGGCCTCAACCTGTCGCAGGCGTCGATGCTGCAGGGCGTAGTCGCGTTCGGCATCGCCGCCGGCGCCATCATCGCGGCGAAGATGGTGTCGCTCCGCGGCTCGGTCCGGGTGCTGCCGGTCGGCGTCGCGATGGGCGCCATCGTCATCGTCATGATCGTCGTCACCCAGATGCCGTTGGCCATGGTGCTGATGGTTGCGATCGGCGCCTGCGCCGGATTCTTCATCGTGCCGATGAACGCGCTGCTGCAGCACCGCGGCCACGTGCTGATGGGCGCCGGCCACTCGATCGCCGTGCAGAACTTCAACGAGAACATCGGCATCCTCGTCATGGTCGGCCTGTACACGGTGATGGTCCGCTACGGGCTTTCGGTCGACGTCGCGATCATGATGTTCGGCCTGTTCGTCTCCGGCACGATGGGGTTGGTGATCCTGCGCCATCGGCGGAACCAAGCGCGCTTCGACTCGCTGCATCTGATCGGGATGGAGAAGGCAGACCGCCACTGAGCCGCCGCCGCGACCGCGGCGCGCCGGCCTACAGCACGATGGGCCGGTCGGAAAGCTCGTTGCCGCCGGTGCGGCCGTCGCGCGGAAAGTGCTGCGCGAGCAGGGCGTTGATCTCGGCGATCCCCGCTTCGACGCCCTCGACGAAGCGTCCGTCCGTGAACGCCGCCTCCATCTTCCGGCACACCGCCTCCCACGCCGCGGCGCCGACAGCGGCGTGGATGCCGCGGTCGGCCACGATCTCGACGTCGCGGTCGGCCAACAGCAGGTAGACCAGCACGCCGCAATTCTCGGCGGTGTCCCAGATCCGCAGCAGGCCGAAGACCTCGAGCGCGCGCACGCGCGGCGGCGCGCCGTGCATCACGCGGGCGAGCGGCAGCGCCGGCTCGACGGCGAACCGCACCTGCCCCCGATGCCGCTCTTCGCCGGCCGCGATCACCGCTTCGATCCGCTCGAGGCCGGCGGTCGGGAACGCGCGCCGCACGCGCCGGTGGTCGGTCGCGAGATGGCGCCAGAATCGATGCGGTCGTCGCCAGGGCATCGTCGTTTCTCCGTCCATGCGGGCGCTCGTCACCAGCCGCCCGACGCGCCGCCGCCGCCGAAGCTGCCGCCGCCACCCGAGAAGCCGCCGCCGCCACCACCGCCGCCGCCGAAGCCGCCGCCGCCCGAGAAGCCGCCGCCGGATGTCCCGCCGCCGCGGCTGATCGCCCCGAGTCCCGTGCCCATGAACACCATCACGATGAAGCTGACGATGGCGGCAATCGCGGCGACGATGACCGTTCCGGTGACGAACCACGCGGCGGCGCCGAGGATCCCGCCGCCGACCACCGAACCCAGCAGCCGGCCGAAGATCGCGCGCAGGATGCCGCCGACCACCGGGACGACGATGAACAGGATCAGCAACAGCGTTTCGAGGCTGAATCCGCCCGTCGCGAACGTCGCCGGCTTCTTCGGCGGCGGCAGCGGGCGGCCGTCCACGACGACGGCGATGATGCGGTCGACGCCTGCGTCGATGCCGGCAGTGAACTTGCCGTCACGGAAGAGCGGCGCGACATTTTCGGCGATGATCCGCCGTGCCGTGACGTCGGTCAGCGTCCCTTCGAGGCCATAGCCGACCTCGATCCGCATCTTCTTGTCGTTCTTCGCGACGACGAACAGCGCGCCATTGTCCTGGCCCTTGCGGCCGATTTTCCACGCCTCGGCGACGCGGAGCGAATACGCCTCGATCGGCTCCGGCTGCGTCGACGGCACCAGCAGCACCACGAGCTGGTTGCCGGTCCGCGCCTCCCAGTCGGCGAGCTTCGCCTCCAGCGCCTGCCGGTCCCCGGTCGAGAGCGTCTGCGTGAGATCGGTGACGCGCGCCGTGAGCGGCGGGATCGACGCGAGCCCGTCGGTGCCGGCTTCCCATGCCGGCACCTGCGCCGACGCCAGCGGCGCGACGGCCGCAGCCAGCACCGCCACGGCGATCATCCACCCGCGGACGAATCGCGGCAGCACGCGCGCCATGCGCGGACAGGCCGCGGCCGGAAGGGCGATCGTCACGGCGAGAACGAAGTGAAGGCCGCGTCGCGGACGGCGCATCGCCGCAGCGCGCGCCGTCCCGACGGCCGGCGGACGGGTGTCAGTAGCCCTTCTTCAGCAGGTCGTCAGCGCTCGCCGCCGTCTTGCCGTCGACGGGCGCCGCGGACTTCTGCGCAGGTGCGGGTGCCGGCGCGGGTGCCGGCGCAGGCGTCGGCGCCGCAGCCGGCGCCTTGTTGAAGTCGACCTTCGGCGGCACGGCGACCGCGGCTTCGTTCTCGACGGCGAAGTTCGGCTTGATGTCCATCTTGAACAGCATCGCCGTCAGGTTGGTCGGGAACGTCCGCACCGTCGTGTTGTATTCCTGCACGTTCTTGATGTAGCGGTTGCGGGCGACGGTGATCCGGTTCTCAGTCCCTTCGAGCTGCGACTGCAGATCGCGGAACAGCGCGTCGGATTTCAACTGCGGGTAGTTCTCGACCACCAGCATCAGCCGGCCGAGCGCGCCGGACAGCTCGCCCTGCGCCTTGATGAATTTCTGGAATGCGACCGGGTCGTTGACGAGCTCGGGCGTGGCCTTGATCGCGCCGACGCTCGCCCGCGCGTTGGTGACCTCGGTCAACACCGTCTGTTCCTGCGCCGCGTAGCCCTTCACCGTGTTGACGAGGTTCGGCACGAGGTCGGCGCGGCGCTGGTACTGGTTCAGCACCTCGGACCAGCCGGCCTTGATGCCCTCGTCCTGCCGCTGCAGGTCGTTGTAGCCGCAGCCAGGAAGCGCGAGCGTCGCGGCGACAGCGAGAAGGACGGCGAATTTGCGGATCATGGTTCCTCCGGGATGATAGGCAGTGCAGGCACGGCGCCTGCGGGCGTCAATATGGGGGCGCGCAACCGCCGACACCAGCGATTATGCGACGAACGGGTCAATTGCGGGCATCAGCTCCCGCCGGCCGCATCTCCGCCGGTGGTCGGCGCCGCCGGCGCCGCGGCTGTCCGCCGGGCGAGCAGCAGGTCTTCCCACGCCTTCGCCTTGTCGGGCAGGTTGCGCAGCAGGTACGCCGGATGGTAGGTGACGACGAGCGGCACGCCCTGGTAGCGATGGACCCGGCCTCGCAGGCTGGCGATCGTCGCGTCGACGCCGAGCAGCGTCGTCGCCGCGCTCTTTCCCAGCGCAACGACGAGTCGCGGCCGGATCAGCGCAATCTGCCGGTCGAGATAGGGCCGGCAGGCGGCGACCTCGCGCGGTTCCGGCGTCCGGTTGTTCGGCGGCCGGCACTTCAGCACGTTGGCGATGTAGACGTTGGCGCCGCGCCGCATCCCGAGCGCCGCCACCATGCTATCCAGCAGCTTGCCCGCCTGCCCGACGAAAGGCTCGCCCCGCGCGTCTTCCTCGGCGCCCGGCGCTTCGCCCACGAACAGCCATTCGGCGCGCTCGTCGCCAACACCCGGCACCGGCAACTTCCGCGTCCGGCACAATCCGCAGGCAGTGCACGCGGCGACGTCGTCGGCGAAATCGGTCCACGTGAGCGCGGCGATCCGTGCCCGCCGCCCGTCGGTGTCGACCTCCAGCGGCGGCGATCCGGGATCCGTGGCCAGCGGCTCCGCGACGCGATACGACGATGGCGATCGCGGGGTCGTCGGCACGGGCTCGGCGGGTGCGACCGATGTCGGCGCCGGCTCCGGCAGCGCAATCCCGGACCGCCCGCGCAGGCACCACGTCGGCGCGAGGCCGAGTTCCTGCAGCAGGTCGTCGCGGGTCGGCATCGCGGTCAGGCGCCTTCCGGCAGTGGTGTAGCCGGCAGCGGCGTCCCCGGCAACGCACGCCGCATCACCAGCGCATCCTCGCGCGGCGCGTCGACGCCGGCGCCCGGATAGTAGGAGACGCGACGCGCGATGCGAGCGAAGCCTTCGGCCTCGTACAGCGCGATCGCCGCCGTGTTCGACTCGCGGACCTCCAGAAACACCTGCTCGGCGCCCAGCCGCCGCGCGTCGACGACGAAGAGATCGAGCAGCGTCCGGCCGAGCCCCTGCCGGCGCGCGTCCGTCACCACCGACAGGTTGAGGAGCTGCGCCTCCCCCGGCGCCAGCATCAGCACGCCGAACGCGACGATGCGCCCCTCACGCACGCCGACGCGCGCGCAGTACCCGGCCGACAGCGCATCGCGGAAGTTGCCGATCGTCCATGGCGCGGCGTGGATGCTCGCCTCCAGCGCCGCGACGTAGGCGAGATCGCCGTCGCGCAGCGGCCGCCATTCGAGCGCAGACTCCGGCGAGAATTTCGGCAGCGACGCCATCGTGGCCTCAGAGGCGCGCGCCCGCGGCGCGCTCGGCCGACGTCAGCGCGATACGATGACGGACGTACAGCGGCAACGCTGCGCCGGCAGCAACGCCCTCGTCCGCCGCGAACCGGGCGAGCGCGAGCTCGCCGATGGCCTGTGCCGTCGGCCGCGCGTCGGCATCGACGGCCGTGAGCCCAAGCGAATCGACCATTGCCGGATACGCGGCGAAGCCGTTGCCGGCGCCGACCCAGCCGCGCGCGAACGGCAACAGGACGGCCGATGGCGACATCACCGCCGCCGGCGCCGCTTCGATCCAGGCGTCGTCGCGGCGCTCGTACGCGGCGACGTAGACCTCGCGCATCCGTGCGTCGAGACACGTGACGATCCGGGTGTCGCCGCGCGCGCGCCACGTGGCGTGCGCGATCGCCGCGAGCGTGGGTACCGGCACCACCGGACAGTCGAGCCCGAGCGCCAAGCCCTGCGCGACACCGCAGCCGATCCGCAGGCCGGTAAACGAGCCGGGACCGGCGCCGAATGCGACGCCGTCGACGTCGGCCAGTGTCCAGCCGGCGTCGGCCAGCGCGGCCGCGACCATCGGCAGAAGGCGGTCGGATTGCATCTGCCCCGCGTGCTCGTCCCGCGCGTGCCAGCGACCGCCTTCGCCGACGGCGACGCTGCACCACTCGGTCGACGTGTCGAGGGCGAGGATCTTCATCGCGGCATTTTACTCGACGCGCGCGCCCGTCCCGCGGCCCCGGCCGGACGGCGCCGGAAAGGTAGAATCCCGGGCTCGCTTCCGATCGCCGACGCCGTGACCACCCGCTCCCCGCCCCCGGACAATCCACCGCAAGTCCTGTCGATCCTCTCGCTCGATCAGGAGGGCCGCGGCCTCGCGCGACGCGATGGCAAGGCGGTGTTCGTCGAAGGCGCGTTGCCGGGTGAGTCGGTCGTCGTCACGACGCTGAAGCGCAAGCCGACGTTCGAGATCGCGCGCGCGGACGTGATCCTCACCGCCAATCCGGCCCGCGTCCTGCCGCGCTGCCCGCACTTCGGCGTCTGCGGCGGGTGCTCATTGCAGCATTTCGACGCCGCCGCGCAGGTCGCGGCCAAGCAGCGCACGCTCGAGGACACGCTGTGGCACCTCGGCCGGGTGCGCCCGGCGGAAATGCTGCCGGCGATCTACGGTCCGGCGTGGGGCTACCGGCACCGGGCGCGGCTGTCGGTGCGCCACGTCGTCAAGAAGGGCGGTGTGCTGGTCGGCTTCCACGAGCGGAAGTCGAGCTACGTCGCCGACATGACGTCGTGCGCGATCCTGCCGCCGAAGATCTCGGCGCTGCTGCCGCGGCTGCGCGAGCTGGTCGGCGCGCTGACTATCCGCGACCGGCTGCCGCAGATCGAGCTCGCCGTCGGCGACGGCGCCGACGCGCAAGACGTGCTGGTGCTGCGTATCCTGGCACCGCTCTCGCCGGCCGACGAGGCGGCGCTCGCCGCGTTCGCCGACCTTCACGCGGTCCGCTTCTACCTGCAGCCGGCCGGGCCCGAAACGGCGGTCCCGTTCGGCCTGCCCGCGCCATCGCTCAACTACACGCTGCCGGAATTCGACGTCGTGATCCCGTACGCGCCGACTGAGTTCACCCAGGTCAACGCGGCGATCAACCGGGTGCTCGTGCGCCGCGCGATCGCGCTGCTCGATCCGCAGCCGGGCGAGCGGATCGCCGATTTCTTCTGTGGGCTGGGCAATTTCACGCTGCCGATCGCGCGCGGCGGCGCGAGCGTCGTCGGCATCGAGGGCAGCGCCGCGCTGGTGCGGCGGGCCGAGGAGAACGCCGCGCTGAACAGCCTCGCCGACCGGGCGACGTTTCGCACCGCCAACCTGTTCGCGGCCACGCCCGAGTCGCTCGAAGCGCTGGGCTCGCTCGACAAGGCGCTGGTCGACCCGCCGCGCGAGGGCGCGATCGCGCTGGTCAAGGCGCTGCCCGGCGACGGGCCGCCACAGCGGATCGTCTACGTATCGTGCAATCCGGCCACCCTCGCGCGCGATGCCGAGGTGCTCGTCCACGACCACGGCTACACGTTGGCCGCCGCGGGCGTGGTCAACATGTTCCCGCACACGGCGCACGTCGAGTCGATCGCGGTGTTCCGCCGCTGATCCGGAGTCGCCACGTGCGACGAAGCTGCGGCGCCCCGCCGACGTTCGTCCTGCGCAGCCCCTAAAATGAAACGGGGCAACTCGCGTTGCCCCGTTTCGATGCCGCCGGTTCGTGCTGGCGGGTGCTAGTCGCGCTGACCTGAAAACGCGAGCAGCAGGTGCAGCAGGCTGATGAAAATGTTGTACACGTTGAGGAACAAGCCCAGCGTCGCCATCACGTAATTGGTCTCGCCACCGCGGACGATGTTGCTCACGTCGTACAGCATGTACAGCGAGAAGATCAGTACGGCGATCGCCGACACCGCCAGCGACACCGCCGGCACCTGAAAGAACAGGTTGGCCAGCGACGCGACGATGACCAGGATCATCCCGACGAACAGGAACTTGCCGAGGAACGAGAAGTCACGTTTGGTGACCGTCGCGATCGTCGCCATCCCGAAGAAGATCGCCGCCGTCATCCCGCCGGCGAGCGCCACCAGTTGGCCGCCGTTCCTGAACCCGGCCGCCACCGTCAGGATCGGCGTCAGCATCACGCCGGAGATGAACGTGAACGCCAGCAGCGCGACCACGCCCCACGCGCTGTTGCGCAGCGCGGTGACGACGAACAGCGACCCCAGCATCACGCCGAACATCAGCAGCGGCGTCATGATCGGCGCCGCCTTGAACAGCGCGATGAAGTTCATCTGCATGCCGACGAACGCGCCGGCGACCGTCGGCAGCATCGACAGCGCGAGCAGCCAGTACGTGTTGCGCAGAACCGCGTTGCTGTCCGGCGCCGCGATCTCGGCCGACCGCGGCAGCGGCGACGGCGTGCCGCCTGTCATCACGGGTTGGAATTTCGGATCCATGAACTCTCCACCAGCGGTCCGGAAGCGGACCGGTTCGAAACGTTAGACTAACAGAAACGCACTTGGTTTCAATGGCCTGAAACCCTGAAACCTGCCGGGTCTTGCGTGCTAAGATGCCGCCGCCATGACGGCGTTTCAAGGGGCGCGCGGCATTTCGGAGGGTGCAGCCGCAGCCGGCCCCTGCGTCAGGGAAGGGTGGCCGAGCGGTTGAAGGCACCGGTCTTGAAAACCGGCAACGGGCGACCGTTCGTGGGTTCGAATCCCACCCCTTCCGCCACCGCCGTCCGGATTCACCCCAGCGGCGCCACCTTCACCACCTCCTCGGCCGTCGTCAGCCCCGCCGCGACCTTCTGCGCGCCGGACACGCGCAGCGGCTTCATGCCGTCCTTGTACGCCTGCTCGCGGATCCGCGCGTCGTCGACGTTGCCTGCGATCAGCCGGCGCAGCGCCGGCGACATCAGCATGATTTCGTAGAGGCCGATCCGGCCGCGGTAGCCGGTCATCCGGCATTCGACGCAGCCGACCGGCGCCATCACCTGCGACGGCTTCTCGGCCCGCCACGGCGACGTGATCGCGCGCCACGTTTCGTCGTCGGGTGCCTCGCTCGGCGCCTTGCAGTGCGGGCACAGTGTACGCACCAGCCGCTGCGCCATCACGCCGAGCAGCGTCGAGTTGATCAGGTACGCCGGCATCCCGAGATCGAGCATCCGCGTCACCGCCGTCGGCGCGTCGTTCGTATGTAGCGTCGACAGCACGAGGTGGCCGGTCAGCGCCGCCTGGACCGCCATCTCGGCGGTTTCGCGGTCGCGGATCTCGCCGACCATGATGATGTCCGGGTCCTGCCGCATCAGCGTACGCACGCCATGGGCGAAGTCGACTCCGATCACCGGCTGCACCTGCATCTGGTTGAACGCCGGCTCGATCATCTCGATCGGGTCTTCGATCGTGCAGACGTTGACCTCGGGCGTGGCGAGCTGCTTCAGCGTCGAGTACAGCGTCGTCGTCTTGCCGGAGCCGGTGGGGCCGGTGACGAGGATGATGCCGTTCGGCTCGCGGATCATCTTCTCCCAGCGCTCGTGGTCCTCGCCGGTGAAGCCAAGGTCGGTGAAGTTGCGCACCAGCACCTCGGGGGTGAAGATGCGCATGACGATCTTCTCGCCGAACGCCGTCGGCATCGTCGAGAGCCGCAGCTCGACCTCCTCGCCGGCCGGCGTCACCGTTTTGATCCTGCCGTCCTGCGGGCGCCGCTTCTCGACGATCTCCATCCGCGCCAGCAGCTTGACCCGCGACGTCATCGCCAGCAGCACCGGGATCGGGATCGTGTAGACGGTGTGCAGCACGCCGTCGATGCGAAAGCGCACCTGCCCGACGTCGCGCCGCGGCTCGATGTGGATGTCGGACGCGCGCTGCTCGAACGCGTACTGCCACAGCCAGTCGACGATGTGGACGACGTGGCTGTCGTTGGCGTCGAGCTTTCCCTGCTGGCCCAGCGCGACGAGCTGCTCGAAGTTGCGCGCCAGCGAGAGGTCGCCCTTAGACGTCTCCTGCGCCTTCTTCATCGACCGCGCGAGGTTGTAGAACTCGCCGAGGTAGCGCCGGATGTCCTTCGGATTCGCGAAGACCAGCCGGACCTTGACCTTGATGATCGGCTCGAGCTCGTCGGCCCAGACGCGGATGAACGGCTCGCTGGTGGCCACGGTCAGCGTGGTGCCGGTGATCTCGACCGGCAGGATCCGGTAGCGCTCGGCGTAGGCGTTCGACATCGTCTGCGTGACCGCAGTGAGGTCGATCTTCAGCGGGTCGATGTGCAGATAGGCGACGCCGAGCTTGCCGGCCAGCCATTCGACCAGCCATTCCAGCGTCAGTGCGGTGTGCGGCGGCGACGGCAGCTTCCAGCGCTGTTCCGCGATGAACTCCAGCGGATGTTCGTGGCGACCGGAGCGTGCGCGCGCGACTTTCTCGGCGTCGGCGGCGCCGACAAGGCCTTCGGCGACCATCAGCTTCAGGATGTCGTCGAGCCGCAGCCGGCGGTCCTGCGGCCGCGGTGCCGGCGGCGCGTGCGGGGCGGCGGAAACGGGCGTGGCCATGGCCTGACTTTACACCGAAACAGCGGCCCGCCGGCCGCCCGCGCTTGCCGGCGCGCGCAATCGGCGGTAGCCTCCGGCGGCGTTCGACACTCCCCCATCCGCTGCACGCCCCTCACCTACCATGACTTCATTCGTTCGTCCCGGCGTCGTCACCGCGGCACTGCTTTGCGCCGCACTTCTCCTCGCGCTGTCGCTTGCGGCGTCCGCCGCCGCGCAGCCGTTGCCCGATCCGGCGGTCCAGGCGGAAATCGTCAAGGCCTCCGACGTGGTTTACGTCCGTGAGCTTGCCCGGATGCAGAAGTCCCGGACGCTGAACACGGACGGCGCGGCGCTCGCGCGCGTGCGCACTTCGGCCGAGCCGCTGATCCGGTCCGCACCGGCGCTGCGGGCGGAAAGCGGGCAATGGCAATGGACAGCGCACGTCGAGACGCGCGCCGAGCCGGTGCTGTACTGCCTGCCGGGCGGCAAGATCATCGTGTCGACCGGATTGCTCGAGCGCATCCGCCCGACCGCCGGCGAGCTCGCTGCGCTGCTCGCGCACGCGATCGCCCACGCGCTCGACGGCCACGACGGCGACGAGGCTGCGGCCCGGTTCGCGAAGCGCCGCGAGGCAGCGGACATCGATCCGAACCGCGGGCTGCTGCGCCTGGGCGACCTGCTGCTGAACCTGATGCTCGCGGAGCCGCAGCTTCCGGAAGCCGAGCGCGCTGCCGACGCGCTGGCGCTCGAGATGATGGCGAACGCCGGGCTCGATCCGAGGGCCGCCCTCGCGGCGTGGCGCAAGGTCGGCGCGCAGGCCGGCGCGAAGCCGCCGGCGTTCCCGGCGCTGCACCCGCCGACCCCGGACCGCCTGGCCGCGATGGAATCCCGGATGCCGGCGATGGTGGCGCTGTTCGAGAAGGTGCAGCGGGAGTCGGTCGCGACGACGCCGGCCCCGCCGCCCCAAGCGCTGCGGCCGTCCGGTGGCGGCAATGCCGCGCCGAAAGCAGCGCCGCAGGTGCGGTAACGGCGCCGGCAACTCTCGCGTCCGGCATCGCCGCCTTTCACCGCGCGCCGGCGCCGCCGCACACGCGCCGGCCGGACGTCACGGCGACAGCGTTTCCGGCACCTGGAACACGTCGCGCAGATACGCGACGTACGACGGGTCATAGTCCATCGTCTTCGTCGGCTCGTCGCTGATCTTCGCCACCGGCTGGCCGTTGCAACGGGTCATCTTGATGACGATCTGCAGCCGCTCGTAGCCCAGGTCGTTGGTCAGGTTGGTGCCGATGCCGAACGCCGTGTGCATCCGGCCGCGGAAATACTCGAACAGCCGGATCGCGAGCGGCACGTCGAGGCTGTCGGAGAACACCATCGTCTTGGAGTGCGGGTCGATCCGCATCCGCTGGTAATGCGCGATCAGCTTCTCGCCCCATTCGAACGGATCGCCGGAATCGTGGCGGACGCCGTCGAACAGCTTGCAGAAAAAGAGGTCGAAGTCGCGCAGGAAGGCGTCCATCCCGCAGACGTCGGACAGCGCGATCCCGAGGTCGCCGCGGTATTCGCGCGCCCAGGTGTTGAACGCGAACACCTGCGAGTCGCGCAGCCGAGGGCCGACCGCCTGGCACGCCTGCAGGTACTCGTGCGCCATCGTGCCCAGCGGCGTCAGGC
>JBDTVU010000079.1:0-14906 GCA_040007035.1 Betaproteobacteria bacterium
CGGCGCAGGGCCCCGGGTGCCCCGAGTACGTGTAGCCGTGGAAGAACTCGATTGCACCTTCCGGCGCCGCCGCCATGATCGTGTCGTGAATGCGCTCGGAGATCGCGACCGCGCCCATCGGCTGCGCGCCGTTGGTGAGGCCCTTGGCCATCGTCATCACGTCGGGCATGACGCCGAAGCTCTGCGCGGCGAACGCTTCGCCGGTGCGGCCGAAACCGCAGATCACCTCGTCGAAAACCAGCAGGATGCCGTGGGCGTCGCAGATCTCGCGCAGGCGCTTCAGGTAGCCCTTCGGCGGCACGAGGCAGCCGGTCGAGCCGGCGATCGGCTCGACGAAGCACGCGGCGATGTTTTCTGCGCCGTAGAGGTTGACGAAGCGGACCAGATCCTCTGCCAGCTCGACGCCGTGCGCACCTTCGCCCCGGGTGAAGAAATTCTCCTTGAGGTGCGTGTGGCGCATGTGGGCGATCCCCGGCATCCCCGGGCCGAACTTGCGCCGGTTGTTGACGAGGCCGGACAGCGCGACGCCGCCGAAGTTGACGCCGTGATACGCACGCTCGCGGGAGATGAAGACGTTGCGGCCGGACTGCCCGCGCGCCTGGTGGTAGGCGAGCGCGACCTTCATCGCCGTCTCGACGGCTTCCGAGCCGGAGTTGGTGAAGAAGATCCGGTTCAGATCGCCCGGCGTGAGTTCGGCCACGCGGGTGGCGAGCTCGAACTGCTTCGGGTGGCCGCGCAGGAACGGCGGGACGAAGTCGAGCTCGCGCAGTTGCCGGCCGACGGCGTCGGCGATCTCCTTGCGGCCGTGGCCGGCGTTGGCGCAGAAGAGTCCCGACGACGCGTCGATCAGCTTGTCGCCGCGATCGTTCCAGTAAAACATCCCCTCCGCGCGCACGACCATCCGGGGGTCGGCCTTGAACTCGCGGTTCGGCGTGAACGGCATCCAGTATTCGTCGAGCGACAGCCGCTCTGTCGTCGCGGCACCCTGGATCTTCAATTCGGCGTGGCCCATCGTGACCTCCTGCGTTTCGATGTTGCACTGCAGTGCCCGGCGTTACGTCGCTGGTGCACGGCGTCGTGCCCGGGAAAGCCGTCAATCGTACACCTTTGCCGCCGCCGTTTGCCCGCCGCGGCGCACGGGGCCGGGCTGCCGTGCCGCGGCAACCGACCGCGGCGGCGGGCTCAGTCGCCGCCGGTCCGAGGGCTGCGCTCCAGCCAGTGCATCGCGATTACCAGCCCGATGGTCGCGACGACGAGGTAGAGGGGCCCGAACAGCCAGAACACCAGCGGCACTGCGACGAAGAACGCGCGCATCCCGACCGAGTAGAAATGCCCGGCGCGGATCAGGCGGTGCGCGACCTCGCGCGGCGCCAGCCCGGGCTGCGCGGCGGCGTCAGAGACGTTGATCATGAAGACGACGTGGTTGAGCAGCCGGATCGCCATCGCGAACGCGAAGAAAGCGACGATGAAGTCGGTGAGCAGGCACATCACCTTGACGATCCAGGCCTCCGCCGCGCCGGATCCGCCGATGTTGATCGCGTGCCAGGTCCGGGCGAGGCTCTCGGTCTGCCCCGAGAGCGTCAGCGTGCCGACGATCAGCAACACCGACGTCGACGCCATGAACGTCGCCGCCATCACGTAGTTGCGCAGCGTCTGCACCGCCATCACGTCCTTGCCGCGGCTGCCCATCACGTCGTGGACCCAGAGCGTGCGCGCCGTCTCGTTGACGCCGTGGATCGTGTAATGCGGGTCATGCCGCGCACGTCGCCACAGCAACGCGTAGTAACCGCCGATGAGGAGGGCGCTGGCGGCGAACGCCAGTGCGTCCGCGCCCCAGGTGTCGAGCCAGGTGGGCATTCTGCTTGTCCGTCGGGTGCGGGAGCCGGCCCCGCGTGCGCATTATGATAGCGGTTTCAGCCGGTCGCCCCGGTGCGCAGGCCCGGCGCCCTCTAGCGCCGGACGCGGTTGCCCCCTAAGCTTGCCGTCTGCCTCTTCGTCAGGAGTTCCCGATGCGCATCGGCGTCCCGAAGGAAATCAAGGTGCTCGAAAACCGCGTCGGCCTCGTGCCGGGCAGCGTCCGCGAGGCGGTCGCGCATGGCCACGAAGTCAGCGTCGAGCACAACGCCGGGCAGGGAATCGGGATGGACGACGACGCCTACCGCAAGGCCGGCGCGAAAGTCGTCGCCACCGCGCAGGAGGTGTTCGCCGCCGCCGAGATGATCGTCAAGGTCAAGGAGCCGCAGGCGGGCGAGCGGAAGATGCTGCGCAAAGGGCAGATCCTGTTCACGTACCTGCACCTGGCACCCGATCCGGAGCAGGCGAAGGACCTGGTTGCGAGTGGCGCCGTTTGCATCGCATACGAGACCGTCACCTCGGCGGCAGGCGGGCTGCCGCTGCTGGCGCCGATGTCGGAAGTTGCCGGGCGGATGTCGATCCAGGCCGGCGCCTACTACCTCGAGAAGCCGCACGGCGGCCTCGGCATGCTGCTGGGCGGCGTGCCGGGCGTGGATCCGGCGAAGGTCGTCATCCTGGGCGGCGGCGTCGTCGGCTCGCACGCCGCGCACATCGCGCTCGGGATGGGCGCCGAGGTCTGGGTGCTCGACCGCAACACCGAGGTGCTGCGCGCGCTGTGGCGGCAGTTCGGGCGGCCGCTGAACACGGTGTTCTCGACCCGCGATGCGATCGAGCGGCATGTCGCGTCGGCCGACCTCGTCGTCGGCGGCGTGCTGATTCCCGGCGCGTCGGCGCCGAAACTCGTCTCGGCCGCGCTGGTCAAGCAGATGAAGCCGGGCTCGGTGATCGTCGACGTCGCGATCGACCAGGGCGGCTGCTTCGAAACCTCGCGGGCGACGACGCACGCCGATCCGGTCTACGTCGTCGACGGCGTCACCCACTACTGCGTGGCCAACATGCCGGGTGGCGTGCCGCGGACCTCGACCTTCGCGCTCAACAACGCGACGCTGCCGTTCGTGCTGGCGCTGGCCGGCAAGGGCTGGCAGCAGGCGCTCTCCGACGATCCGCACCTGACCAACGGCCTCAACATCGCGTTCGGCAAGGTCACCTGCCAGCCAGTGGCGGAGGCGCTGGGCTACGCGTTCGTCGAGCCGGCCGCGGTGATCGACTGACCGGCGCCGCGCGGCCGACGTGCACGTGCTTCCGCCGCCGCCGGCGGCCGGCCCTTCATTCCCCGAGGACACCAGATGAACACGATGACCGACCCGAAGAACCTCGCCGCCACCGGCCGGCAGAAGATGACGCCGTCCGAGGCCTTCGTCGAGACGCTGGTCGCGCACGGCGTCCGGAACGTGTTCGGCATCGTCGGCTCGGCGTACATGGACGCGCTCGACCTCTTCCCGCTTGCCGGTATCCGCTTCATCTCGGTCGCGCACGAGCAGGGCGGCGGCCACATGGCGGACGGCTACGCGCGGGTGTCGGGCCGGCACGGCGTCTGCATCGCGCAGAACGGCCCGGGCATCACGAATTTCGTCACCTCGACAGCGGCCGCGTTCTGGGCGCATTCGCCGGTCGTCGTGATCACGCCGGAGACCGGCAGCGCGACGATCGGCCTGGGCGGCTTCCAGGAGACCGAGCAACTGCCGATCTTCTCGAAGATCACCAAGTTCCAGGCGCACGTGAACAACCGGGCGCGGATGGCGGAGCTGACCGGCCGCGCGTTCGACCGCGCGATGCTCGAACTCGGCCCGACGCAGCTCAACATCCCGCGCGACTTCTTCTACGGCGACATCGAGTGCGAGATCGCGCGGCCGCTGTCGATCGAGCGTGGCGCCGGCGGCGAGAAGAGCCTGGACGAGGCCGCGGCGCTGCTCGCGGGCGCGCAATTCCCGGTGATCCTGTGCGGCGGCGGCGTCGTGATGGCGGACGGGCAGCCGGAGGCGATCGCGCTTGCCGAGCTGCTGGCCGCACCGGTCGCCAACAGTTACCTGCACAACGATTCGTTCCCGGCGACGCATCCGCTGTGGGTGGGGCCGCTCGGCTATCAGGGCAGCAAGGCGGCGATGAAGCTGATCGCGAAAGCCGACGTCGTGCTGGCCCTCGGCACGCGGCTGGGGCCGTTCGGCACGCTGCCGCAGTACGGAATGGAGTACTGGCCGAAGGATGCGAAGATCATCCAGGTCGACGCCGACGCCAAGATGCTGGGACTCGTCAAGCCGATTTCGGTGGGCATCTGCGGCGACGCGGCGGCGGCGGCGCGCTCGCTCGCCGCGCGGCTCGCCGGCAAGCCGCTCGCGTCCATCGCGAACAAGGACGCGCGGCTGGCGCAGGTGAAGGCGGCGAAGGCCGAATGGGAAGCCGAGCTCGACGGCTGGGCGTACGAGAAGGACGCGTGGTCGCTCGAGGTGGCGAAGAGTTCGACGCACATGCATCCGCGGCAGATGCTGCGCGAGCTGGAGCGCGCGATGCCCGCCGGCGCGATGGTCTCCACCGACATCGGCAACATCTGCTCGGTGTCGAATTCGTACCTGCGCTTCGACCGGCCGCGGTCGATGTTCGCGGCGATGAGCTTCGGCAACTGCGGCTACGCGTTTCCGACGATCGTCGGCGCCAAGGTCGCGGCGCCGGACCGGCCCGCGATCGCGTATGTCGGCGACGGCGCGTGGGGGATGAGCTTCGGCGAGATCCAGACCTGCGTCCGCGAGGGCATCCCGGTGACGGCGGTCGTGTTCAACAACGGCCAGTGGGGCGCGGAGAAGAAGAATCACGTCGACTTCTACGAGAACCGCTTCGTCGGGGTCAACCTCGACCGGCAGCCGTCGTGGGCGACCGTTGCGCGGGCGATGGGCGCGGAGGGCACCACGATCGACCGGCTTTCCGACGTCGGCCCGGCGCTGCGGGCGGCAGCGAAGGCGCAGGGCGAAGGGAAGACGACGATCCTCGAGATGATGGTGACGCCGGAACTCGGCGACCCGTTCCGCCGCGACGCGCTGGCGCTTCCCGTACGCCATCTGGCCAAATACAAGGCGACGGCGGCGCGACGCGGCTGAGCCCGCGGGTTGCGCCCGGCAAACCGGCGCACTGAGCAAGGAGGCGCGCGATGTTCATCGCCCACTTCGGCGTCGCGATGGCGGCCAAGCGCGTGGCGCCGCGGCCGTCGTTGGGCACGCCGTACCGGTCGTCGCTGTCCGGGCCGCCGCCGCCCTCCGTCTGCGTGCTGGCGATGAGCGGGCTCGTCGGCAGGCTGTTCATCGTGTGGGCGCACTGGATCGAGCGGCATCGCGCGCCGGCTGCTGCCCGATCGCGCGAGACCTCGTGACGGCAGGCGACGAGCGGCAATGCGCGGTCTGCGGCGCGGGCAACCGGGCGCCGCGGCGCTTTTGTGGCGGCTGCGGCGCGCCGCTGCCCGAGGCCTGCGCGTCCTGCGGCTTCGCCAACGACGCCGGCGCGAAATTCTGTGGCGGCTGCGGCGCTGCGCTCGCCGCCGGAACGGCCGCCCCGGCGGTGCGCGCGGACGCCGCCGCCGGTGAAGGCGAGCGCCGGCCGATCACCGTGCTGTTCGCCGACCTCTCCGGCTACACACAGCTGTCGCAGGCGCTCGATCCGGAGGTCGTCCACGCGCTCCTCGGCCGCTACTTCGAGACCGTCGACGCGATCGTCGAGCGCTTCGGCGGCAGCGTCGACAAGCACATCGGCGATGCGGTGATGGCGGTGTTCGGCGCGCCGGTCGCGCACGGCGACGAGGCGCTGCGCGCGGTGCGCGCGGCGGCCGAGATCCAGCGTGCGGTGCCGGCGCTCGGCGCGGAGCTCGGGCGGCCGCTGGCCGTGCACATCGGCATCGCCGGCGGCGAGGTCGTCGCGAGCGGCCTCGGCAGCAGCCGCCACAGCGCGTACTCGGTGGTCGGGCAATCGGTGAACCTCGCCGCGCGGCTGCTCGCGCTGGCCGCGACGCGGGAGACGGTCGTCGACGGCACGGTCGAGGCCGCAACGCGCCGCTTCGCGCGCTGGACCGCGGTCGAAGGCGCGACGGCGAAAGGCATCGACGGCCCGGTCGACGCGTATCGGTTGGTCGACATCGGCGACGAAGGCTCGGGCGAGGGCGAGCAGCCGTTCGTCGGCCGGCAGGCGGAACTTGCGCAGCTCGCCGCGGCGCTCGCCGCGACGCTGGGAAGGCGCGCCGGCAGCACGGTGCTGTTGCGCGGCGAGGCGGGGATCGGCAAGTCGCGGCTGGTGGGCGAGCTCGCTCGCCGTGCCCGCGCCGAAGGATTCGCCTGTCATCGCGGTCTGGTGCTCGACTTCGGCATGGCCAAGGGCCGCGACGCGGTCCGCGAGATCGTCGCCGGGCTCGCCGGCCTGCCACCCGGCGCCGACGATGACGCCCGACTTGCGGCGCTCGACCAGCTCGTCGCGGCCGGCGTGCTGGCCGGCGACCAGCGGCCGTTCGCGCTCGATCTCCTCGACCTGCCGCAGCCGGCAGCGTCACCGGCGCTGTACGAAGCGATGGACAACGCGACGCGGCAGCGCGGCCGCACCGACGCACTTGTGCGCCTGCTCGCCACCGCCAGTGCGCGCCTGCCGGTGCTCGTCATCGTCGAGGACGTGCACTGGGCGGATCCGGCGACGCTGCGCTACCTCGGGGCGCTCACGCGCGCGGCGGCGAAGCTCCCTGCCGTGCTGGTGATGACGACGCGCCGCGAGGGCGACCCGCTCGACGTCGCTTGGCGGGCCTCTGTCGAAGGCAGCCCGCTGCTGACGGTGGACCTGGGACCGCTCGCGACCGACGATGGGATGGCGCTCGCCGGCGGTTTCTTCGCCGCGTCGCAGGGTTTCGCCTTGCGCTGCGTCGAGCGCGCAGCCGGCAACCCGCTCTTCCTCGAGCAGCTCTTGCGCGCGGCCGACGAACAGGAAGACCGGCTTCCGGCGTCGCTGCACAGCCTCGTGCTGGCACGGATGGATCGTCTTCCCGAGCGCGATCGCAGCGCGCTGCGTGCCGCCGCCGTCATCGGCCAGCGCTTTCCGCTGGCGCTGGTGCGCGAGCTCGCGAAGCTTCCGGATTACGATTGCGACGGGCTCGTCAATCATTACCTCGTGCGACCGGAAGGCGACGACTTCCTGTTCGCGCACGCGCTGATCCGCGACGGCGTCTACGCGTCGATCACGCGGGCGCGCCGCGCCGAGCTGCACGTCGAGGCAGCGCGCTGGTACGGCGAGCGCGACCCGTCGCTCAACGCCGAGCACCTCGACCGCGCCGAGTCGCCCGCGGCGCCGCGGGCGTATCTCGACGCGGCACGGGCACAGGCCGACGCGCTGCACCTCGAGCGGGCCGTTTCGCTCGCCGAGCGCGGCGGTGCGCTCGCCCGCGACCCGGCCGACATGCACGCGCTGGCGATGCTGCGCGGCGGGCTGCAGTGCGAGGTCGGCGACGGCCGGCCGGCCGTCGATGCGTATCAGGCGGCACTGGCTGCCGCGGCGTCACCCGCCGAACGCTGCCGGGCGCTGATCGGCATCGCCGGCGGACAGCGACTGCTCGCGGGGATCGACGAGGCGTTCGCCGCGCTCGCCGAGGCCGAGGAACTCGCCCGCGAGCACGGAATCACCCGCGAGCTGGCCGAACTCCATTACCTGCGCGGCAACCTGCATTTCGCGCGCGGACGGACCGCCGATTGCCGGCGAGAGCACGACGCGGCGCTGGCATGCGCCCGCGAGCTCGGCGATCCGGAATGGGAGGCGCGCGCGCGGAGCGGCGTCGGCGACGCCGACTACGCCGAAGGCCGGATGCGCACGGCGCGCGAGCAATTCCTCCGCTGCGTGGCGCTGTGCGATGCGCATGGCCTGACTCGCTTCGCCATCCCGAACCGGCTGATGATCGGGCATTGCAGCATGTATCTGGGCGAATTCGACGCCGGGTTCGCCGCGATGGAAGCCGGGCTGGCTATGGCGCGCAGCACCGGCAATCGCCACACCGAGATGTTCGCGCTCGAATCGCTCGGAATGCTGCAAAACCTCCGTGCCGAGTACCGACGGGCCGAGCCGACGCTGAAGGCGAGCCTCGATCTCGCCGTCACGCTCGGCGCGCGGCGTTACCAGGAGGTGCTGCTGGCCTGCCTCGCGGAGGGATGGCTTGCGACCGGCCGGACGGCGGAGGCGCGGGCGGCGCTGGAACGCGGGCTGGCGCTCGCGCGCGAAACGGGGATGGGCTTCTGCGGGCCGATGCTGCTGGGCCTGCTCGCCTGCGTCGGCGAAACGGCCGCCGAACGTGAATCGTGCCGGCGCGATGCGGAGGCGCTGCTTGCGGCCGGCTGCCTCAGCCACAACCACATCAGGTATTACCGCTACGGCATCGAGGACGCGCTGTTGCGCGGCGAATGGGCGCGGGCGCTGGCGCACGCCGATGCGCTGGAGGCGTACACCCGGTCCGAGCCGCTGTCCTACGCGGACCTGCTCGTCGCGCGGGCCCGGGCACTCGCCGCGCTGGCCGCGCATCCGGACGATTCGGCGTGCAAGGCGGAGGTTGCGCGGTGGCGCGCCGAGGCGCAGCGCTTGAACTGGGCGCTCGGCTGGCCGGGCTGGGTGGCCGCCGACTGATCGGACGGGTGCGGACGCGGTGGCGCATGGCCGCCGCGCTCGTTGCGCAACAGTGCGTTCCGGTGCGAGGACGTCCGCACCGGTGCCGGATTCCCGCTCGGGAGCCGCCGCGGACTGTCATCTACGGTCATCGTCCTGTCATCGCGCTGTCACAGACCGCCGCGACAATACGTCCAGTCAATGACCCACGAGGACGACGACATGCGCTTGCACCTGATCCGAGGCTCCCTGGCCGCCGCGACCTTCGCGCTCGGCCTCTCCCCCGCGTTCGCGGTCGACATCACCGGCGCCGGCGCGACGTTTCCGTACCCGATCTATGCGAAGTGGGCCGAGGCCTACAAGGCGAAGACCGGCACCGGCGTGAACTACCAGTCGATCGGCTCCGGCGGCGGCATCGCCCAGATCAAGGCGAAGACCGTCGACTTTGGCGCGTCCGACATGCCTCTGAAGCCCGAAGACCTGCAAGCGGCCGGCCTGACGCAGTTCCCGGCGATCATCGGCGGCGTGGTTCCGGTCATCAATCTCGAAGGCGTGGCGCCGGCGGCGATGAAGCTCACCGGCGCGGTGCTCGGCGACATCTACCTCGGCAAGATCAAGAGCTGGAACGACAAGGCGATCGCCGACCGCAATCCCGGGCTGAAACTGCCGGCGGACCCGATCACGGTCGTGCGCCGCTCCGACGGTTCCGGCACCAGCTTCATTTGGACCGACTACCTGTCGAAGGTGAATCCGGAATGGAAGACGAAGGTCGGCGCCGGCACGGCCGTCGCGTGGCCGGAAGGCGTCGGCGGCAAGGGCAACGAGGGCGTGGCCGCGTACGTGCAGCGGATCAAGGGTTCGATCGGCTACGTCGAATATGCGTACGCGAAGAAGAACAAGATGACGTACCTACAGGTCCAGAATCGGGACGGCCAGTTTGTCACGCCTGACGACGACACGTTCCAGGCCGCGGCGGCGTACGCCGACT
This sequence comes from Betaproteobacteria bacterium, assembly GCA_040007035.1. Lineage (GTDB taxonomy): Bacteria > Pseudomonadota > Gammaproteobacteria > Burkholderiales > Casimicrobiaceae > CAIWHR01. The sequence continues at coordinate 9,506 of JBDTVU010000079.1, forward strand.
GGAAGAACGCCCCCGGCTTCTACCAGATCCTGACCGACCAGGCCGGGAAGAACAGCTGGCCGATCACCGGCGCGAGCTTCATCCTGATGCACGTCAAGCAGGACAAGCCGCAGAACGCTGCCGAGGTGCTCAGGTTCTTCGACTGGGCGCTGAAGAACGGCCAGAAGATGGCGGCCGAGCTCGACTATGTTCCGATGCCCGACGCCGTGGTCAGGATCATCGCGGAATCGTGGAAGGTCCAGATCAAGGACGGCACAGGAAAGGCGATCTGGCAATAGCGGCGCGAGCCACCCGGCGAGGGGCCTTCAACAGCAGAGGTTAAGATGACGGTCACCGCCGGAACCGCCGACCTGCCGATGCCTGCCGCCGCTCTGCGCGCCGACCACGCGCTGCCTCCGCCCGCCCGGCCGAAAGGCGCGGCGCCGTGGCAGGACGCGCTGTTCGAGCGGACTACGCAGTTTTTCGCGCTGTTCGTGCTGTTCACGCTGGTCGCGATCCTCGCGGCGCTCGCGTGGTCCGCGGTTCCGGCGTTCGACAAGTTCGGTTTCGGGTTCTTCGCGACCAGCGTCTGGAATCCGGTGACGATGGACTTCGGCGCGCTGGCGCCGATCTACGGGACGCTGGTGACGTCGGTCATCGCGCTGCTGATCGGTGTCCCCGTGAGCTTCGGCATCGCACTCTTCCTTACCGAAATGTGCCCGCCCATCCTCAAGCGGCCGCTCGGCACCGCCGTCGAGCTGCTGGCCGCCGTGCCGTCGATCATCTACGGCATGTGGGGACTGTTCGTGTTCGCGCCCGTGTTCGGCGACTACGTCCAGCCCGCGTTGACCCTCGTCTTCGGCGATCTGTGGATCCTGGGCCCGCTGTTCCGCGGCGCGCCGAACGGCATCGGCGTGCTCTCGGCCGGGGTGATCCTGTCGATCATGGTGATCCCGTTCATCGCGTCGGTGATGCGCGACGTGTTCGAGATCGTGCCGCCGGTGCTCAAGGAGTCGGCATACGGGCTGGGCGCGACGACGTGGGAAGTTGTCCGCAACGTCGTGCTGCCGTACACCAAGGTCGGCGTGATCGGCGGCATCATGCTCGGTCTGGGCCGGGCGCTGGGCGAGACGATGGCGGTGACGTTCGTCATCGGCAACGCGTACCGGATCAGCGCATCGCTGTTCGCGCCGGGCAATTCGATCGCCTCGGCGCTGGCCAACGAGTTCAACGAGGCGGCCGATCCGGTCCATCGTGCTTCACTGATCGCGCTCGGACTGGTGCTGTTCCTGCTGACCTTCGTCGTGCTGGCCTGCTCGCGGCTGCTGCTGGCCCAGCTTGCCAAGGCGGAGGGTCGGAAGACGTGAACCCGGTCTACCGCAAGCGGCTGTTCGTCAACCGGTTCAACCTCGTGATGTCGCTGGCCGCGATGTCGTTCGGGATGGGCTTCCTGCTGTGGATCCTGTGGGTGCTGTTCGCGAACGGCTTCCCCGCACTGTCGCCGACGTTGTTCACGCAGACGACGCCGCCGCCGGGCTCGGCCGGAGGGCTCGCCAACGCGATCTGGGGCAGCGTGCTCATCGTCTTCGTGGCGACCTTCGTCAGCACGCCGATCGGCATCCTTGCCGGCATCTACCTGGCGGAATACGGCGGGGACGGCTGGATCGCCCGGCTCACCCGGTTCATCAACGACATCCTGCTGTCGGCGCCGTCGATTGTGATCGGACTGTTCGTGTACACCGTCTACGTGATGCAGGTTGGCCATTTCTCGGGCTGGGCGGGCTCGGCGGCGCTTGCGCTGATCGCGATCCCGGTCGTCGTCCGGACCACGGAGAACATGCTGCATCTGGTGCCGGCCAGCCTGCGCGAGGCGGCGGTGGCGCTGGGGGCGCCGATGTGGAAGGTCATCCTGAGGGTGACGCTGAAGGCGGTGCGCGGCGGCGTGGTGACCGGCATCCTGCTCGCCGTCGCGCGCATGTCCGGCGAAACGGCACCGCTGCTCTTCACCGCGCTCAACAACCAGTTCTGGAGCACCGACATGAACGCGCCGATGGCCAACCTGCCGGTGGTGATCTTCCAGTTCGCGATGAGCCCGTTCGAGGACTGGAAGTCGTTGGCGTGGGGCGCCGCGCTGCTGATCACGCTCACCGTGCTCGTCATCAACATCCTCGCGCGGACCGTCTTCCGCCAGGCCGCGATGCGGTAGCGCTCGGCGAGCCAGGGAACATACGATATGGACTTCGAAGCCGTTGCCACCCGGACTGAATCCCCGCCGGCGGGTGGGGCCGCCGCGACGCCGAAGATGTCGATCCGCGACCTCGACTTCTTCTACGGCCGCTTTCAGGCGCTGAAGAACGTCAACCTCGACATCGCCGAGCGGCGCGTCACCGCGTTCATCGGCCCGTCCGGCTGCGGCAAGTCGACGCTGCTGCGGACGCTGAACCGGATGTACTCGCTGTACCCGGGCCAGCGCGCCGTCGGTGAGATCATGCTCGACGGTGACGACGTCCTTTCGCCGGGGGTCGACATCAACATGCTGCGGGCGAAGGTGGGGATGGTGTTCCAGAAACCGACGCCGTTCCCGATGTCGATCCACGACAACATCGCGTTCGGCGTTTCGCTGTACGAAAACCTGTCGGCGCGGGCGATGGACGAGCGCGTCGAGTGGGCGCTGACGAAGGCCGCGATGTGGGACGAGGCGAAGGACAAGCTGAAGCAGAGCGGCATGGCGCTGTCGGGCGGCCAGCAGCAGCGGCTGTGCATCGCGAGGGCCGTGGCGGTGAAGCCCGAGGTGCTGCTGCTCGACGAGCCGACCTCCGCGCTGGATCCGATTTCGACGGCCAGGATCGAGGAGCTGATCACCGAACTCAAGGAAGACTACACGATCGCGATCGTCACCCACAACATGCAGCAGGCCGCCCGCATCTCGGACTACACTGCCTACATGTATCTCGGCGAGCTGATCGAGTTCGGCGAGACCGACCAGATCTTCCTGAAGCCGCGGCGCAAGGAGACCGAGGATTACATCACCGGCCGCTTTGGTTGATCTCAATTCCCACGGGCGCAACACCATGACCGAACACACGCACAAGCAGTTCGACGCCGAGATGGAGGCGATCCGCAGCGGCGTCCTGGCGATGGGCGGGCTGGTCGAGACGCAGCTCACGCGCGCGATCGCGGCCGTCGACAGCGACGAGGACCGCGAGACGATCGACCGCGTCGGCGCCGGAGAGCAGCAGATCAACCAGATGCAGATGACGATCGACCAGCAGTGCAGCCAGATCATCGCCAAGCGGCAGCCGGCGGCGATCGACCTGCGGATGATCCTGACGATCACCAAGATCGTCAACGACCTGGAGCGCATCGGCGACGAGGTGAAGAAGGTCGCGTACAAGGCGCAGCAGGCGCGCAGCGCGACGGCGTTGGCGCGGCTGCGCGCCTACGACGTGATCCGCGCCGCCGAGCGGGCGCGCGAGATGCTGCAGATGGCGCTGGACGCGTTCGCCCGGCTCGACGTGACCGCCGCCGCCGAGGTGATCGACCGCGACGAGGAGATCGACGCCGCGTTCCATGCGATCCTGCGCCAGCTGATCAGCTACATGATGGAGGATCCGCGGACGATCACTTCGGCGCTCGAGATCGTGTTCATCGCCAAGTCGATCGAGCGCATCGGCGACCACGCGAAGAACATCGCCGAGGCCGTCGTCTCGGCCGTCAAGGGCAAGGACGTGCGCCACGCCTCCGCCGAGCAGATCCGCGCCGAGGTGGCCGAGGAATGAGCGCGGCGGCCGCAGGCCAGGCGCGAAGCGCGCGTCGCCGCGCGAGTGAACTTGGCCGACACGCAGATGATCGCAAGGCACGCCAAACCGAGGAGGCCGAATGACGCCGGCGATCCTCGTCGTCGAGGACGAGCCGGCGATCCTCGAGCTGCTCACGGTCAACCTCGTCGACGCGGGGTATGAGGTCCGCGGCGCGCCCGACGCCGAGACGGCGCAGGCCGAGTTGCGCAACGCGCTGCCCGACCTTGTGCTTCTCGACTGGATGCTGCCCGGGCAATCGGGACTCGCGCTCGCAAAGCAGCTGCGCGCCGACCCGCGCACGCGCGAGCTGCCGATCATCATGGTCACCGCGCGCACCGACGAATCCGACAAGGTCGCCGGGCTCGAAACATGGGTCGACGACTACGTGACCAAGCCGTTCTCGCCGCGCGAGCTCAAGGCGCGAATCAAGTCGGTGCTGCGGCGACGGGCGCCGGAGGCCGCGCAGGAGCCTCTGGCCGCCGGGCCGCTCACGCTCGACCCGGTGACGCACCGCGTGACCGTCGACGGGCAGGCGGTACCCATCGGCCCGACCGAATTCCGCCTGCTGCGCTTCTTGCTCGCCCGGCCTGAGCGCGTCCACTCGCGAACGCAGCTCCAGGACCAGGTCTGGGGCGATCACGTCTACATCGAGGAACGCACCGTCGACGTCCACATCCGCCGGCTGCGTCTGGCGCTCGAGCCGTTCGGGCAGCACCGGTTGATCGAGACGGTACGCGGCAGCGGGTACCGGCTCGCGGTGCCGCGCTGAAGGACCGGCGGGGAGACGGCCGGCATGAGCCCCGTCGTTCTCGCGGGCCTCGTCGCGCCCGCCATCGTCGCGGTCGCCACCGCGCTGGTCGGGATCGTGTTCGGCACCGGATGGGCGCTGGGGACGCTGGCCGTCGGTGCCGCCGGGATCGTCGGCTATCACCTGCGGAATCTCGACCGCCTCGCCCGCTGGTCGTCGGCGGAGCTCGACGTGCCGGTGCCCGAAGGCCACGGCGCCTGGCGAATCGCCTTCTCCGCGGTGTACCGCCGGGTGCGGCTGCGCAGCGCGCACCGGCGCGACCTCGCGCGCACGATCGAGCGGTTCACCAGCGCCGCCGAGGCGGTTCCGGACGGCATGATCGTCCTCGACGCGGGCAACCGCATCCGCTGGGCCAACGCGCGGGCGCAGCGCCTGCTGGGGCTCGACCTCGCGCGCGACGCCGGGCAACCGCTCGGCAACCTCGTCCGCCAACCTGAATTCGTCCATTACCTCGACGCCGGCGACTACACCGACGCCGTCGTCGTCGCGTCGCACCGCGAGGCGGGGGCGACCCTGTCGATCCAGATCGTGCCGTTCGGGATCGATGAAAAGCTGCTGATCGGCCGCGACGTCACGCTGCTCGAAGCGGTCGCGCGGATGCGACGCGACTTCATCGCCAACGTTTCGCACGAGCTGAAGACGCCGCTGACCGTCGTCACCGGGTTTGTCGAAACGCTGCAGGAGCTCGAACTCGAGCCGCGGCAGCGGGCGCGCTACCTCGAGCTCATGCAGGAGCAGGCGAAGAACATGCAGCGCCTCGTCGACGACCTGCTCACGCTGTCGGCGCTCGAGAGCGAGCAGAACGCGCCGGTCG
>JBDTVU010000080.1:0-14878 GCA_040007035.1 Betaproteobacteria bacterium
GTCGTCGACCGATCGCTTGCGCCGCTTCCGAAAGCCGACGTGCCGCGTGAGTTGGCGACGGCCGCACCGCTCTCCCGTCTCGACGCATCGCCGACGATCGATCGCGCGATTCCCGCCCCGTCGAAGATCCTGCCGTCCGGCGAACTGGCGGCATCTGCAACCGCACCGCTGCGCCCGCTCGAAGGCGCAACAAGCATCGACCGGACGATCGCGCCGCTCGCCCGGGCCGGCCCGACCCCCGACCTGCCGCCGGCGGGCTCGGCACCGCTCGGCCGTATCGCCGGCGCGCCCGCGGTCGATCGCACGTTCGCACCGCAGGGAGAGTTCGCGGCGCCGGGCACCGCCGCGCGTGCCGGCCCGTCAGCGCCATCCGCAGGCGAGCGCCTGTTCGCCCCGGGGCGCGACGTCTTCACTCCCGCCGAGCCGGCCGCGCCGGGAACCGCACCCGGCGCTGCGCCGAGACTCGACCTCGCCGCAACGCGCAGCCTCGCACGCGAGATCAACCGCGCCCCGCCATCGCGGGGCAAGCCGCTGATCCTGTTGCCGCCGCCTGCGGAGCGCGAGTCGCGGCTCGGTCGCGCGATCGCGGACGCGGCGCAGCCCGATTGCCGCGTCGCCTTTGCCGGTCTCGGCCTGCTCGCGATCCCGATCCTGCTGATGGAGGCGGTCACCGACACCGGCTGCCGGTGGTGATCGTGCCACGACGCGCGCACGGCACCGTCACTCCGGTTCGAACTTCTCCGGTGGCGGCGGCGCACCGCACGCGGCGACGGCGCGCGCAACCAGCGACTCGAACGGCTCGCGCGACGTCGTCTCGGCGCGGCCGATCTTCACCGTCACCGGCAGATCGAAGCCCTTGACGACAATCGGGCGCGCGACGTGATCGGCCACCGCGGCGAGCGCGTCGGGCAGCGCCACGTGCAGCACGACGAACTCGTCGCCGCCCCAGCGGATCGCAACGCCATCCTCACCGACGGCGCGTTCCAGCCGTGCGCCAACCGCCTTCAGCACGACGTCGCCGTAGCCCGGTCCGCGGAGTTCGTTGATCGCGCGGAACCGGTCGACGTCGACGTAGTAGAGCCGCACCGTGCGGCCGCGCTTCGGCGCGCCCTCGATCAGCGCCTGCGCAAGGCTGCGCCCCGCCCGTCGCTGATAGACGCCTGTCAACTCGTCGCGCTCGGCGAGCTTCCTGATCCGCTCGTCCTGCGTCTTCAGCCGCGATACCAGCGACTGCACGCCGCGCAGCAGTTGCGCCGCCTCGTCGCTGCCGGTCACCTCGGCCTTCGGCAGGCTCCGCTGGTCGACGAACGCGTCGATCGTCTCGATAGCGACATCGATCGGTGCCAGTAGCCGGTGGATCGCCCACAGCGCGAGTCCGGTGCCGACGCCGACGGCGAGCGTCAGCAGCACGAATGCCGTCGTCACCGTCATCCGGTCCGCGGCCAGCACGAACACGAGCGCGACGATGGACAGCGGCGCCGCCATCGCCACCACGACCGCCGCGCAAACCTGTGCCCGGTACGTCGGCAGCCACGCGAAGCCGGCGAGCATCCGATGGAATGCCAAGCGGTTCCGCGGGCCGGGCGCAGCCGCACGCCCGGCGAGCGCTGGCGCTGGGCGGGAAGCATCGGGCTTGGAGGCAGCGTCGGAGCGGTCGCGGGCCATGCCGGGCGTGGCGCGGTCGGGGAAAGTGCCTATCGTATCGCGCCTCCGCTAGAATCGGGGCGGCCCGGGTGGTGAAACTGGTAGACACAGCGGACTTAAAATCCGCGGGCGTCGCAAGGCGCCGTGCCGGTTCGAGTCCGGCCCCGGGCACCAATTCGTCACCGGAATTTCCGCTTGCGGCCGATTCCAAACCGGCCACGCAGTGGTCGTCACGGCATCAATGCCTTGAGGACGTTGACGAGTATCCGCGGCACCCGGCGAGGGTCGCGATCGACTTCAGCCAGCAGCTCCTCGACCGACGCGGTGGCCGGGAGGCCTGCCCACGCCGACATCTCCCCGGCGGTCGGGCTGAGGTAAGCCATGCTCCACGAGTCGAACGCCCGGACGTCGACCTCCGCTTCATGGACGACCTTGACGGAGCGATGCCGCGTGTCGCTCGCAATGCTCGCCATCAGCTTACGCACGACGTCTTCGTCGCCTTCGAGTATCTGAAAGAACACGCCGTCGACATAGACCAATGCACCCGTGACGCCGCGCGTTTGATTGCCGGTCCGCGCATCCGAGAGAATCTTCTCGAGGTCGGCCACGGTCATCGTCGCAGTGGCTTGAGACGAATACATGATCTGGAACGGCATCGATACGCTCTCTACGGTGAAGGCCGACGCCGGTGCAACGCGACCGGGAATCGCGGAGACAACGCGATGAAACCTTACCCGCGCCGATTTGGCAAGCAATCCGACAGTCAATGCGCCGCTGCGGCGGACGTCTGCCGATCGCGGCGCCGCCAATGCCACTTCACCGCCTCGTACGCGACGACGACGGTGCTCGCCACCGCGGTGCACAGACCCCAGTCAGACAGCGACAGCGCGACCGTGCCGAACGCCTTCTGCAGCGTCGGCGCGTAGATCACCGCGGCCTGCAGCGCAACGGCAGCGGCGATTGACAGCCACAGCCAGCCGTTCGCGAACAGGCCGTGGAACGTCGTCGCCTCGTCGGAGCGCACGCAGAACACTGCAAAGAGCTGGTAGAGCACCAGCGTGTGGAACGCGAGCGTGCGCGCGTAGCCGACATCGCCGCTGCCGTCGATCACCCCGCCCGGCAGCGCGCCGTCGAGTACGGCCAACGTGCCGGTACCCATCACCACCGACACGACGCCCATTCCCCACCACATGCGGCGGGTGATCACCCGGACACCGGGCGCGCGCGGCGGCCGGTCCATCTGCCCGGGATCGGCCGGGTCCACGCCGACGGCGAGCGCGGGCAACCCGTCGGTGACGAGGTTGATCCAGAGGATCATCGTCGGCAACAGCGGCAGCACCAGCGACTCGCCACGCCCGGCGACGATCCCGAGCAGACCGGCAAGCGCGACGCCGAAGAACATCACCACCACCTCGCCGAGGTTGGTCGACAGCAGGTAGCGAAGGAATTTCTGGATGTTCGCGTAGATCGAGCGGCCTTCCTCGATCGCGGCGACGATGGTCGCGAAGTTGTCATCGGCGAGCACCATGTCGGCGGCGCCCCGGGCAACGTCGGTGCCGGCACGCCCCATCGCGATGCCGATGTCGGCAGCCTTCAGCGCCGGCGCGTCGTTGACGCCGTCGCCGGTCATCGCGACGACCTCGCCGTCGGCCTGCAGCGCGCGGACGATGGCAAGCTTGTGCTCGGGCGACACGCGCGCAAACACCGACGTCGCGCGCACCGCCGCCGCGAATGCCGTCGCGTCCAGCCGCCCGAAGTCGACACTGGTCAGCACCGATGCGCCGCGCGGCGCGATGCCGAGCTCGGCAGCGATCGCCCCGGCCGCCGCCGGATGGTCGCCGGTGATCATGACCACCCGCACGCCGGCATGCTGCGCCGCTCGGATCGCCGTTGCAGCCTCGGCCCGCGGCGGATCGATCATGCCGACGGCGCCGAGCCAGATCATCGCGTCCTCGACGTCGGCGCCGGCCTCAGCGCCGGCCACAGCGCCGACGCCGGCGGCGGGCAGCCGTCGATAGGCGAGACCGATGAGCCGCAGCGCATCCGCTGCGAGCGCATCGAGCGCGGCGCCGATCTCCGCGCGGCGCGTGGCGTCGAGCGAACGCTCGTCGTTGCCGGCGCGCTCGTACACGCACCGCGCGAGCAGCACGTCGGGCGCGCCCTTGCTCATCAGCACGTGGCCACCATCGTCGGCGTACGCGTCCGCGTGCACCGTGCTCATCATCCGGCGATCGGCCGAGAACGGGATTTCGCCATGGCGTGCGAACCGGGCGCCGAGACGCTCGGGAGACAGCCCGGCCTTCAGCGCCGCCGTCAGCAACGCGGCCTCGGTGGGATCGCCGGCGATTCGCCATTCGCCGTCGCGCTGCGCGAGTTCCGCGTTGTTGGCGAGCCAGCCGGCGGCAAGCGTGCGCTCGACCTCGGTGCGCTGTGCGCCGGCAGGCAACGGCCGGCCTGCGACTTCCAACTCGCCGACGGGCGCGTAGCCGCTGCCGGTCAGTTCGGCGACGCCGGACGCCGTCAGCACGACCCGGATGGTCATCTCGTTCTTCGTCAGCGTGCCGGTCTTGTCGCTGGCGATCACCGTGACCGACCCGAGCGTCTCAACGGCGGCGAGCTTGCGCACGATCGCGTTGCGCTTCGCCATCCGCTGCATCCCCAACGAGAGCACGATGGTGGTGATGGCAGCGAGGCCTTCCGGCACCGCCGACACCGCGAGCGACACCGTGTACAGCAGCACCCCGGTCAGCGCCGCGGTCGAATGGTCGTGCTGCAGGACCAGGATGGTCGCTCCGACGACGATCGCGATCGCGATCACGACGGCGCCCAGCACCCGGCCGAGCCGGTCGAGGTCGGCCTGCAGCGGCGTCTGCTCGGCGGCGGTCGACTGCAGCAGCCCGGCGATCCGGCCCATCTCCGCGTGCATTCCGGTCGCGACGACGAGCGCCCGGCCGTGGCCGTACGTCACCGTCGTCCCGGCGTACAGCATGTTCACCCGATCGCCGATCGCCGCCTCGGCCGGCACCGGCGCGACATCCTTCGTCACCGGCGCGCTCTCGCCGGTCAGCGCCGCCTCCAGCGTCTGCAGCGAAACCGACTCGGTGACGCGCGCGTCGGCGCCGACGGTCGCGCCCTCCTCGACCAGCAGCACGTCGCCAGGCACGAGGTCCTCGGCCGGGACGGTCAGCCGCTCGCCGTCACGGACTACAGTCGCGGTGGCCGCACTCATCCGTGCGAGGCTGGCGACCGCCTCCTCGGCGCGCGCCTCCTGCACAAGGCCGAGCACGGCGTTGAGCGCGACGATCGCGAGGATCGTCAGCGCCTCGTAGGGAATGCCGTGTGTGCCTTCAGCCGCCCATACGGCGAGCGAGATCGCACCGGCCGCGATCAGCAGCAGGACAAGCGGGCTCTTGAACTGAGCGAGAAACTTGCGCCAGCCCGGAACGGTCGGCGCCGCGGTGAGCGCGTTGGCACCGGCGGTCGCCAGCCGGGCTGCGGCGTCGGCCGCAGCGAGCCCAGCGACCGGATCGGTCCCGAGCGCCGCACAGACGTCGGCCGTCGTGCGGGTGTGGGCGTCGGGAAGGAAGAGGGTCATGCGTCAGCGGCGCGGCCTCGTCCATTGTGGACGACCCGCGCCGCTTCCCCATGACCTGCGTCAACCGCGCGGCGCGAGCAGAGGCCCGTGCGGCGGCGCTGCGGACGCGTGCGCCTCGGGGCGATCAGTCAACCGTACCGCGTCAGCGCTTGATCCCCGGCATCCCCTGCTGCGCCATCCGGGCGAAGTCGCTCATCACCTTCTGCATCGACTCGAACGCCGGCCCGCCGGAGGACACCACGCCCTGCATCGCCGACACCACGTTCTGCATCTTGCTCATGTCCGGCATCATCGCCAGCGCCGCCTTCGCCTGCTTGACACCGGGCAGACCCGCGGTTTGGTCCTCGATCAGCGAGAACAGCCGTTTCTGTATCTCGACGATCAGCTCGAACATCTCGGTCCAGTAGCGCAACGACTTCTCGACCGCTTCCTGCGCGACGCCCTGCCCTGCGGCCATCATCGTCTGCGGGTCGCGGACCTCGGCGGCGGACTTGGCCGCCCGCTTCTGGAACGCGCGCGCCTCTTCCTCGCCCTCGAACTGGCGGCGGCGGACCCGTGCCGTGCCGTCGATCGCCGCGTTGACGATGTCGAGCGCAAGCTTCGCGTTCGCCTTGTACAGGTCGATCGCCTGCTCGGTCGTCAGCGCGTTCGGCAGCTTGGTCAGGTCGCCGAACGAAGCGCCGCCGGGCAGCGTGAACAACGTCACCTTCGGGGCGGTTTTGGCCTTCGGCGCGGCTTTCGCGCGCGGCTTCGCCTTCTTCGCCGCGGGCTTCTTCGCGGCGGCCTTCGGTGCAGCGGGTCGGGACTTGGTGGCCATGATCAATGCTCCTGTAGCGGGTGGGAGACGTACGGCAGAACCGGTTGCCCGCGCGCAGCATCCGGGCAACGGCGACTCGACGGCAAGTGGCGACGCACCGCCATGGCAGCTATTCGACGCCCTCAGCCCGCGATCGTCAAGACCGCGGCGCCGGTCAGCTTGCCGGCGCGCAGCGCGCAGAGCGCCTCATTGGCGCGGGAAAGCGGAAACGGGACTGTATGGACGGCCAGCGGAATCTCGCCCGCCAGCGCCAAGAACGCCTTGGCGTCGCGCCGCGTCAGGTTGGCCACCGAGCGAATCGTTCGCTCGCCCCAGAGCAGCCGGTACGGGAAGCGCGGAATGTCGCTCATGTGGATGCCGCCGCAGATCACCGTCCCGCCCGGGACCGTCGCCGCCAGCGCGACCGGAACGAGCTCGCCGGCGGGCGCGAAGATCAGCGCGGCGTCGAGCGGCGAAGGCGGCGCTTCGTCGCTGCCCCCCGCCCAGTGGGCCCCGAGCGAGCGGGCGAATGCCTGCCCGGCATGGTCGCCGGGCCGGGTGAACGCGTAGACCATGCGGTCGCGGGCGCGGGCGACCTGCGCGATCAGGTGCGCCGCGGCGCCGAAGCCGTAGATGCCGATCGTCCGGGCGTCGCCCGCCATCGCGAAGGCGCGGTAGCCGATCAGCCCGGCGCACAGCAGTGGCGCCGCGTGGACGTCGTCGTAACCGGCGGGCAGCGGGAAGACGCTCCGCGCGTCGGCCGCGACGAATTCGGCGTAGCCGCCGTCGCGCTGGTAGCCGGTGAAGCGCGCGTCGGCGCAGAGGTTCTCGCGCCCGGTAATGCAGTAGTGGCAATGGCCGCAGGTGTCGCCGAGCCACGGAATGCCGACGCGCCGGCCGACCGGCGGGCCGGTGACGCCGGCGCCGAGCGCCGCGACGGTGCCGACGACTTCGTGGCCGGGGATCACCGGCAGCTTGGGATCGGGCAGCTCGCCGTCGACGAGGTGGAGATCGGTGCGGCAGACGCCGCACGCGCGCACGGCAACGAGGATCTCGCCGGGGCCAGCCACCGGTCGCGGCACGCGGGCGGGCACCAGTGGACGGCCGGGGCCTTCGCACACCATTGCCTGCATCGTCGCCATTGCGCGCTCTCGGTTTCCGGTCACCGCCTCGACGATGCTACAGCAGCCCGGCGGCAAAACAGGTTGACCGGGGTCAATGGCCGCCGCGACAATCGAAGTCTTCGTCCGGCGATGCGTGCCGGGCGCCGCGAGACGCATTCACCGACAGGCGAAGGGAGAACACGGATGGCAACGGTGCGGGAACGTTTCGGGAGGCCGCTGCGGCTCGCGATCGTGGGCGGCGGACCGGACTCGTGGATCGGCCGCATGCATCGCGGCGCCGCCGAGTTCGACCGCATGTGGCAATCGGTCGCGGGCGTGTTCTCGTCCGATCCTGCGCGCTCGCGCACCGCCGGTGCCGCGATGGATTTCGATCCGTCGCGCTGCTACGGCGACGTCGCCGAGATGTTCGCGCGCGAGCGGCAGCGATCCGACGGCATCGAAGCCGTCGCCATCATGACGCCGAACGACACCCACTACGCGATCGCCGCCGCGGCGCTCGACGCCGGTCTCGACGTCGTCTGCGACAAGCCGGTGACGCACGATTTCAGGCAGGCCTGCGACCTCGTCGCCCGCGCCGGTCGCCACGGCCGGCTGTTCGCGCTGGCGCACGCGTACTCGGCGTACCCGATGACGCGATACGCGCGGCAACTCGTCCGCGACGGCGCGTTGGGTGCGCTGCGGCTGATCCAGGTCGAGTACATCCAGAGCGGGCTCGCCACGAAGCTCGAGGACGGCCCGCAGAACAACCGGCTCCAGTGGCTGCTGGCGGGGGAGCGCGGCGGCCTCGCGCTGGTGATGAGCGCGATCGGCTGCCACGCGCAGCACCTCGCCTGCCACGTCGGCGGGCGTAACGTCGCGCGGGTGGCCGCCGACGTCCGCGCGCTGATGCCGGGCCGCAAGGTCATCGACTACGTGTCGGCGCTGATCGAGTTCGACGGCGGCACCCGCGGCACGTTCACCGTCACCCAGGCCGCGGCTGGCGGCGAGAACGACATCCGGCTGCGGATCTACGGCGAGAACGGGATGCTCGAGTGGTGGCATCGTGAGCCGGGCTACCTGCGGTTCGCGCCGCAGGGAGAGCCCGCGCGCGCGTTCACCAAGGCCGATCCGTTCCTGCCACCGGACATTCTCGCGCTCGGACGCACGCCGCGTGGCCATCCCGAGGGCCTGCGCGAGGCGTTCGCGAACATCTACCGCGAGGTCGCAGAAGAGCGGATGGCGCGCGCCCTCGGCGCGCCGGTCCCCGCCCATCCGTATCCGCGGATCGAGGAAGGCGCGCACACGATGGCGTTCATCGAGGCCTGCCTCGCGTCGCAGGCGAGCGGTGGCTGGGTCGACGTCGCGCGGCTGCCGTAGCGGGGTTGATCGATCGCCGCCGCTAGCGGTCGATCTGCTCCACGCCGAGCAAGTCGACGCAGAACTCGCGGCGCCGCTCGAAGGTGACGGTGAGCACGAGCGGCCCGCGGTCCGGTGACGGGTAGACGTAGACGATCCGGCGCAGCTTGGCGGCGATGTCCGGGCGAGCCGTCGGTCCGAAGTCGAACTCGCGGAAGTCGGCGCCGAACGCATTCGTCACGGCATCAGGCGGGATGCACGCGCGCTCCTGGTCGACGCGGAGCGCGAGCGTCCAGCGCAGCTTCTCGCCGACCGCCCGCGGCTTGTCGACGAGGTACGAGAACTCCATGCCGGGCAGCGTCGATCCGGGCGCGAGGACGTAGCGATCGCCGAGCCCGCCCGAGATGCGGGTGAGATGCACCGCGAGCGTCTTCTCGACGAACACCGCATCGGCGAGGTTCGCGTTGCGCGCGACGGCAAGCACGCGGTCGAGGAACACCGGCTGCGCATTCGGATCGGCGATGTCGAGCTTCGCCGGCAACGCCGGTGACGGCTTCGCCGACGCCTTCCTGCGGCAAGGCTGGTCCGAGAACGTGACGCGGCCCTTCGCGTCGGTGCAGCGGTAGATTTCCGCCGCGTTGCCCGTGGCCGGCCACGCGAGGACGCACGCCGCCAGCCACAGACCGCACAGCGGCATCCTCACCGCCCGGTCCCCTTCCCGTATCGCGCCGCCATCGCGATCAGCTCGCCGCGGACGATCTTGCCGTTGGCGTTGCGCGGGATCGCGTCGACCATCAGCATCGACCGCGGCGTGCGTTGCCGGAGCTGGCGGGCGCACAGCGCGTCGAGCGCCGCCGGATCGGGTTTCCCGTCGACGACGATCGCCGCCCACGCCTGCGTGAGGCCGTGCTCGTCCGGCGCGCCGAACACCGCCGCGTCGCGGATCCAGTCGAGCGACAGCAGCACGTCCTCGACGTCCTGCGGGACGATCTTGACGCCGCCCGCGCTGAACATCTCGCCGCTGCGGCCGTACACGATCAGGAGCCCGTCGGCCGCAAGCGAGCACACGTCGCCGGTCTCGACCCAGCCGTTGTGGAATACCGGCACCGACGCCGCGGGATCGTCGATGTACTCGCGGACGAAGCTCGGTCCGCGCGCACGCAGCATCCCCTCGGCGCCGGGCGGGAGCGGCGTGCCGTCGGGAGCGACGACTTCGGCATCGACGCCCGGGACCACGTAACCGACGGCGCCGTCGATCGCTTCGAGCACCGCGACGGGCGCGGTCGCGATGTAGCCCCCCTCCGTCGAGCCGTACACCGAGTGGATGTCGGGGCACAGCCGCGCGCGCGCCTGCCGGTAGAGCGGCCGCGGCATATAGCCGCCGCCGACCTCGACCCGAACCAGCGTCGGCAGCGTGGCGCTCTCCGGCAGCGTCGCGAGGATGCGCGCGAGCATCACCGGCGCGACGGTCAGCACGTTGACGCGATGGCGGACGACCGCGGCGGCAACGTCGTCGAGTCCGCGCGCGGTGACGATGGTGCCTCCCACCGCGAGCGCGCGCAGCGCCGCGAGGTAGCCGTATCCCGCGCGCCGGTCCGCCGCGCACAGCATCCGCAGGCCCGCCGGCAGCGGCGAGACACGCGCGGCGTTGGCGATACGCGCGATTTTCATCGCATGCGTGACCGCCATGGATTTCGGCGCGCCGGTGGTTCCCGACGAGCCGTGGGTCGACGCGACCGCCCCACCGTGTTGATGTGACGGCACCGGCGGCACGCTGGCCGTCGGCGGCGGCGAGCGGAACCACTCGTCGTCGACGACGATCGCCTTCGCGGCGCGCGTGCCGTCCGGCCGCGCGCGCATGAGGCGCGCCGCGGCCCGCGCTTTCGGATAGCCGGGCGTCGCCGCGGCGACGCCGATGCGCCCCAGCGCAAGCATGAGCAGCAGGATCTCGTCCTGACCGATGACCTCGACGAGCGCGGCGTCGCCCGGGCCGAGCCCGGCTGCGACGAGCCGGACCGCGATCGCGTCGACCGTCCGGTCGAGCGCGCCGTAGGTCAGCACGAGCGCGTCGCCGCAGATCGCCTCGACGTCCGGCGTGCGCCGCGCAGCGTCGCGGATCCAGTCGGTGACGTTCATGTTCTGTCCGCCGCCAGGATCTCGCGCGCCTTGAGCAATACCGGGCGGTCAACCATCTTTCCGTCGACGGCCACCGCGGCACCGCCGGCCGCGGCGTCGGCGGCGACGACGCGTGTCGCCCAGGCGACCTCGCCCGCCGTCGGCCGGAACGCGGTGTTGACGAACTCGACCTGCTTCGGGTGGATGCACAGCTTGCCGCCGAAGCCGAGCGCGCGGGCGCGGTCGGTGTCGCGACGAATGGCATCGGCATCGTCGATTGCCGTGGTGACGCCGTCGACCGGCGCGGGCAGCCCGGCAACGCGCGAAACGAGCACGAGCTGCGAGCGGGCGTGCAGCAGTTCATCGTCGCGCAAGCCCAGGTCGACCTGATAGTCGATCGAGCCGAACAGCAAGCGCGCGACCCCCGGCGCGCGGGCCAGCGCGAGCACATTCCACAACCCCTGCGCCGACTCCACGAGCGGCAGGATCGCGACGGCCTCGCCGACGCCGCCACGGATGCGGGCGATGACAGCGGCGTCCTCCGCTTTCGGCAGCACGACGCCGGCGACGCCCGCGTGCCGGCACAGGCTCACGTCGTCGTCGAACCACGGCGTGCCGGCGGCGTTGATCCGCACCAGCACCGGCTGCGCAGGCGACAGCGCACCAGCGACCGCGGCGCGCGCGCGCTCCTTATCCGCCGGCGGCACCGCGTCCTCGAGATCGACGATCACCGCGTGCGCGCCGGACGCGACGGCCTTCCCAAAGCGCTCCGGCCGCATTCCAGGCACGAACAGGTAGCTGCGGGCGAGCGCGCCAGCCGGTGCCGCGCTTGCGGACATCGCCGTCATCGTCCGGTTTCCGCGACCATCAGGAACACGGGAAACGTCCGCGGCACACCCGCCACCGGTTTCTTCATTTCGTACGCGGTCGAGAACTCCACCGTCGCGAAACCCGCCTGCCGCGTCTTCACACCCAGCGTCGCGCGGTCGAACCCGAGGTGGCCGTCGAAGCCTGCGCCGTGAAACGACCCGTCCTCGGTGTCGAGATCGGCGATGCACAGCCAGCCGGGCCGTGCGAGCGCCGCGTTGAAACGGCGCAGGATCGCGTCGGTGTCCGGGATGTGGTGCAGCGTCATCAGCGAATAGATGACGTCGAAGCGTTGTGCCGGCAGCGGATCGACGAGGAGGTCGAGCTTCGCCGTGCGCATCGCGGCGTCGTTCGCCGCGGCGATCTTCTCTCCCGCCACCGCGAGCATACCGTCCGATACGTCGGCGAGCGTCACGTCGCCCAGCCGCGATCGCAGCATGAACGACAGCAGCCCGGTGCCGCAGCCGTATTCCATCGCCCGCATCGTGCGGGTCAGCGGCACGCGGCGGACGATTTCGTCGGCGACCGCCTGCGCGCGTTCAGCCTTGACCGGGTCGTCGTCCCATGTCGCCGCACGGGCGTCGAAGTTGGTGTTTGTCATCGTTGTCCTTCCCTCTGTTTGCTCGGTTGCATGCCTGGCTGCGTGCCTGCTTGCGTGCTCGGTTGCGCTCAGGCGCGCTCAGTTTCGTACGCAATTGCGTGCTCAGTCGCCGGATGCGCGCTGCGTGGTGACCGGTTCCGCCGTCCGCGCGGAAACCGCCGGCAGCAACCGGCCGACCGTCGGCGCCGACGCGATGCTGAACACCGTCGCCGCGAGGTCGCGCACCCCGGCCGGCGTCGCGGCACCGCTGAAGTCGGCGAGCCGCAGCGCCTTCTCGACGAGCTCATCCCGCGACAGCGTATTGCCCGGGTCGCCCTTCGGTTCGTCGATGCGGCCGGCGAGCACGCGTCCGTCGGTCGTCTCAACCTCGACCTTGCCGATCCACCGCCGCGGATACGCCGCCTCGACCTCGGCGTCGTGAACCATCCTCACCCGGTCGCGGAACGCAACGACGTCGGGGTCGCGGAAGTGGCGCTCGAACTCGGCGAGCCCGGCGCGACGGAAGATCGCGATCGACGCCAGCACCGTCCCCATCGAGAACTTCGCGTGATGAACGGTCGTCGGGTCGATGACCGGGCCCAACACGTCGATCGCCGCACGGTGTACCTGCGCGGTCACCCGCCGAATCCGCTCGGGCGCGAGGTCGTTCGCGGTGACGACGGCGAGCAGCGCATCGGCGGCCGGATGGGTGTGCCGGCACGACGCGTGAAACTTGAACGAAGTCTCCGCCAGCGCCCAGCGCTCGCCGAGTCCGTCGACGAGCCGCGCCGGGTCGGCGTCGGTCGACATCCCGGCCGCCATCCCCTGCACGCCTTCGAGGATGCGCTTGGCGCCGGTGAATCCCTCGTTCGCCAAATACGCGGCGAGCAGCCCGTCGGCGGCGGCCTTCGCCGTGTGGAGCTGCTTCGAGTCGGCGGCGTCGCGCAGGAACTCCCACAGTCCCGCCGCCTGCGTGCCGGCCGAGCCGAACGCGTGCAGCATCGTGACGTCGGACAGGTTCAGCAACCGACCAACCGCGGCGGCGGCCGCGACGGTGCCGGCGGTGCCCGTCGTATGGAACACCTTGTAGTGCGAGCGGCCGAGGAACTCGCCGACGCGGATGCCGACCTCGTAGCCGGCCACCGCCGCCGTCAGCAGGTCGCGTCCCGACCGGCCAAGTGCCTGCGCAACCGCCAGCGCCGGCGGAAACACGACGGCGCCCGGATGGAACACCGAGCCGTTGTGGACGTCGTCCTGCTCGGCGAAGTGCGACGCGCCGGCGTTGACCATTGCCGCAAACATCGGACTCGTCCGTCGCCGCGAAATCAGCACTTCGGACGGCCCGTCGGCGGGACCCATCTGCACAGCGAAGCGCTCGATCGCCTCGACCGCGCGCGCGCCCTTGCCCGCCAACGCCGACGCCGCCCAGTCGAGCAGCAGGTCCTCCGCTCGCCGCACCACGGGCGCCGGGATGTCGTCGAAGGCGAGCGTGCTGGCGAAACGTGCCAGCGTCGCGCTCGGGTGCAGGTCGGCGGTCATCGCTTAGACCGCGTGCGCCGCGTGCAGCCGTGCGATCGCATCGTCGTCGTAGCCCAGCTCGTGCAGGATCGCGATCGTGTGCTGGCCGAGCGCCGGCACCGGATCCATCCGCGGCGCCGTCGCCGCGGAAGCGCCGGGGGCTACGCCGGGCGGCAGCAGTGCCGGAACCCGACCTGCCGGCGTGTCGACCTCGACCCAGCGATGGCGCGCCTTCAACTGCTCGTGGGCCCACACGTCGTGCATGTCGTTCATCCGTGCGTTGGCGATGCCCGCCGCGTCGAGACGCAGGACGAGCTGCGCAGCGGTGAGCGGCGCGAACGCGTTCACGATGACATCGCGCAGCTCGCCCCGGGCCTCGACCCGCTTCGAGTTCGACGCGAACCGCGGGTCGGCGGCGAGCGCCGGCTGTCCCAGCACCTTGTCGCAGAAGAGTCCCCACTCGCGCTCGTTCTGCAGGCCGAGCAACACCGTCTTGCCGTCGCCGGCGACGAACGGGCCGTACGGGTAGATCGTCGCGTGCGCGGAGCCGGCGCGCGGCGGCGGCTCGGCGCCGTCGTACGCGTAGTAGAGCGGATACGTCATCCACTCGACCATGCTCTCCAGCATCGAGACGTCGATCGCCTTGCCGCGGCCCGACTTTCCAC
Source organism: Betaproteobacteria bacterium (assembly GCA_040007035.1). Taxonomy (GTDB): domain Bacteria; phylum Pseudomonadota; class Gammaproteobacteria; order Burkholderiales; family Casimicrobiaceae; genus CAIWHR01. The sequence continues at coordinate 14,240 of JBDTVU010000080.1, forward strand.
GCTCGAGCAGCGCGGCGAGGATGTTCGAGTACGCGTACATCCCGGCGGCAATGTCGGCAATCGAGCAGCCCGCCTTCGCCGGCTCGTCCGGCGAGCCGGTGATCGAAAGGAAGCCGGACTCGCTCTGGATCAGCAGGTCGTAGGCTTTCTTGTCGCGGTACGGCCCGTCGGCGCCGTAGCCGGAAATGTCGCAGACGATGAGCCGCGGATTGGCGGCGGCGAGCGCTTCGTACGAGAGCCCCAGCCGCGCCGCGGCACCCGGCGCGAGGTTCTGCACGAGCACGTCGGCGCGACCGACGAGCTTGCCGAGAATCTGCGCCGCCTCCGGATGCTTGACGTCGAGCGTCAGGCTCTCCTTCGAGCGGTTGGTCCAGACGAAATGCGACGCGAGCCCTCGGACGCGCTCGTCATAGCCGCGGGCGAAATCGCCGACGCCAGGCCGCTCGATCTTGATCACGCGGGCGCCGAGGTCAGCCAACTGCCGCGTGCAGAACGGCGCGGCGATCGCGTGTTCCAGCGTGATGACCGTGATGCCGTCCAGCGCGCGCATCCGCAATCCGCTCAGAACGACCGCGGCAGCCCGAGCACGTGCTCGGCGACGTAGGACAGGATCAGGTTGGTCGAGATCGGCGCCACCTG
>JBDTVU010000081.1:0-14814 GCA_040007035.1 Betaproteobacteria bacterium
CCGGCGGCCATGTTGACCGAGCAGAAGCCGCCGTGCGCCGCGTAGTTCGGCGTGCCGAACTGACGCGCGAAGAGGCCCGTCAGCGCCTGCATCTGGTCGCGGCCGGTGAACAGCGCGAATTTCTTCGGATCCGTCGCGCGGATTTTCGCCAGGCGCTCCGTGAGCATCGAGAACGCCTCGTCCCAACCGATCTCGACGAATTCTCCGGCGCCGCGCTCGCTGCCCGGCTTGCGCTTGAGCGGCTTCGTCAGGCGCGCCGGCGAGTACTGCTTCATGATGCCGGAACTGCCCTTGGCGCAGATCACGCCCTTGTTCAGCGGATGGTCCGGGTTGCCGTCGATGTAACGGACCACGCCGTCGCGCAGGTGGACGCGGATGCCGCAGCGGCACGCGCACATGTAACACGTCGTCTTGCGCACCTCGGTCGTGGCCCCCTGGGCGATCGGGGCGAGCGGGTCGTGGACGGGGTTCGACATGCGACGGAGGGCGAGAGGAGCGTCGGCGGCGTGTGTGCGCGTGGCCAAGCGGAAGGCGAGCAATACCACACCCTCTCCACCGGCAGCCTCCATTCAGGCAGAGCGGGAGCGCAATGTCGATAGCCACGACGGGGGGTTCGGGGGGCGGCAGGAATAGCCCTGATGGGTAGATGGGGGCAGGTGTACGCTCCGGGTGCGGCCGCATGTCGCGCCGGGGCGTTCCTTGCGCCGCTTCAGGCGAGGGACGATAATTTGCCGAATCGCGGCATAACGGGGCACCGGGCTCCGAATCGCCGGATAATCTCGACCCGCGGGGTGCGTTCCCGCGTCCAAGGAAGGGTGGTTTCGATGCTGCAACCGCAAGCGCGGACGCGCGCGGCCGGGCCTGCCCGACGCGCTGCCGGCACGGCCGCGGTGCCGCCGGCCCGCGTCGCGGCGCCGGAGCCGATCGCCCGTCCTTCCGACATCGCCGACGTGATGAGGCCGATGCTGGAAGCGGTCGTTCGCCTTGCCGGTGCGGTCGCAGGCGTGCTGCGGCACGCCGACGGCGACGCGGTCAAGCCGCAGCCGATCGTCGTGGAAGGAACGGCGGCCGCCATGCGGCGCCGGAGCGGAATCGGCGACGACGCGCTGGTGCGCTGGTGCGGCACGTGCGCCGAAGCCGGGTGTCTGGACCGCGAGCCCGTCGGGCGCCACATCGTCGGGCAGGACGACGCCGGTGCGCCGGACCACGCCGGCCCGGTCTGCCGGCACATCGTCGCAGTGCCGCTGCATCACCAGGGGCGGGCGGTGGGCATGCTCGACCTGCTGTACGAAGCGCCGGCCGACCTGCCGCCGGCGATGCCGGCGATGCTCCAGGCCGCCGGCGACCTCCTCGGCGTGACGATCGAGAACTCGCGGCTGGCGCGCGAGACGACGCGGATCACGCTGATGAACGAGCGGCAGACGATGGCCAACGAGGTTCACGATTCGCTGGCGCAGGGCCTCACCTACATGCGGATGCGGATGAGCCTTCTCTCCGACGCGATCCGCCAAGGCGACGAGTTGCGCGCGTTCAAGTACTGGAGCGACGTCGACGACTCGCTCACCCACTCGCACGCGCGGCTGCGCGAGCTGATCACCTGCTTCCGCAGCCGGATGGATCCGCAGGGACTCGTCCACGCGCTGCAGGACACCGCCGAGCATTTCTTCGACCGCACCGGCATCGCGCTGGCCTTCACCAACCGGGCGCCCGACTTCCGGCTCGCGGCGGGCCGCGAGGTCGACGTCTACCACATCGTCCAGGAAGCGCTCGCCAACGTCTGCCGGCACGCGCAGGCGAAACATGCGCAGATCACGCTCGACCGGACGGCGACCGGATACGAGATCGTGGTCGAGGACGACGGCGTCGGCATCGCCGCCGCGGCGCGCACGGCGGAGGAAACCGGCCACTACGGCACGGCGATCATGCGCGAGCGCGCACACCGGCTCGGCGGCGACGTCGTGACCGAGCCCGCGGCCGTCGCCGGCACGCGGGTGCGGCTGACGTTCCCGGCGAACGAACCCCAACCTCAAGGCGGGCAATGACCCAAACCATCAGCGTCGTCCTGATCGACGACCACGGCCTGTGCCGGCGCGGCCTCGCCGAGTTGCTCGAGCAGCGCGCCGGAATCACCGTGCTGGGCACCACCGGCAACGCCGACGAGGCGGTCCGCCTGTTGACCGAGAAGCGGCCCGACCTCGCGGTCATGGACCTGCGGATGGCGCCGGTCGACGGCTTCAGCCTGCTCACCCGGCTGCGTGCCGAAGGCTGCACCACGCCCGTCGTCGTGCTGACGATGAGCGACGCCCAGGACGACCTCGCGCGCGCGTTCCGCGCCGGCGTCCGCGGCTACCTGCTGAAGGACATGGACCCGGACGACGTCATCGACGCCATCCGCCGCACCGCGCGCGGCGAGGTCGTCGTCGCGCCGACGATGGCGGTCAAGCTCGTCGACATGCTGCTGCCGGGGGAACCGAAGAAGTCGCGCGAGAACTACATGCAGCAACTGACCGAGCGCGAGCGCGAGATCCTGCAGCACCTGTCGTCGGGCAAGAGCAACAAGGCGATCGCGCAGTCGCTGTCGATCAGCCACGACACCGTCAAGCTGCACGTGCGCCACATCCTGTCGAAGCTCGGACTCACCTCGCGGGTGGAGGCGGCGGTGTTCGCCGTCGAGCACCGCGCCGCCGCCGCGGCCGCAGGCACCGACACGCCGCACCGCGCGTCGGGCTGAACCGGCGGGCATCGCGCCCGCCCCGGCGTCTTTACGGCGCCGCTACCTGAACCAGTTGAGCCGCTCGCGCAGCCGCACGACCTCGCCGACGATGGTGAGCGTCGGGCCGTGCAGCTCGGCCGCCGCAGCGAGCTTCGGCAACGTCGCCAGCGTGCCGGTGACGACGCGCTGGGTGGCGGCGGTCCCCTGCTGAACGATTGCGGCCGGCGTGGAGCGCTTTTCCCCGTGCGCGATGAGTTGCTTGCACAGTACCGGCAGCACGTTGAGCCCCATGTAGACGACGAGCGTCTGCCGCGGCCGGGCGAGCGCGGGCCAGTCGAGGTCCATGCTGCCGTCCTTCAAGTGGCCGGTGACGAACAGGCACGACTGCGCGTAGTCGCGGTGCGTGAGCGGGATCCCCGCGTAGGCCGCGACGCCGAGCGCAGCGGTGATCCCCGGGACGACCTCGAACCGGATGTGGTGCGCCGACAGCGTATCGATCTCCTCGCCGCCGCGGCCGAAGATGAACGGGTCGCCACCCTTCAGCCGCAGCACCCGCTTGCCGGCCTTCGCGTGCGCGACGAGCAGGTCGTTGATCTCTTCCTGCCGCAGCGTGTGGTTGGCGCGCTGCTTGCCGACGTAGACCCGCTCGATGCCGGGCGGCAGCAGGTCGAGCACGCCCTTCGAGATCAGGTTGTCGTAGAGGACGACGTCGGCGCGCTGCATCAGCTTCAGCGCCCGCAGCGTCAGCAGTTCGGGATCGCCCGGTCCGGCGCCGACGAGATACACCTCACCGGCAGCGCGTCCGCGGCGACGGGCGGGGGAGTGCGCGCGCACGGCTTGCGCGAGTTCGGCGGGAGTCGGCAGGTCGCGGCGTCGGGCCATCGCGGATGCCGGGTCAGCCGTTGCCGCCGGCGCAGCCGCAGCCGCCCGTGCTGCAGCCGCGCGCGGGCGAAGCCTCGGGGGATGCATCGGCGGCAGCGCCGTCGGCGGGATTGATGAAGATGAAGCGGAAGTCGCCGGGCTCGTACTCGACGTAATCGAGCGTCACCGTCTCGAGCAGCTCCCGGTGCGCGTCGGCGACAACCAGCGCGACGCCCTCCGACGGCACGACGACGTCGCCGTCGCGTGCCTCGTCGAAGCCCATCGCGTAGTGCAGCGCGCCGGACGCGTCGCGGCGGGCGGCGATCCGCAGGCCCATCTCGTCGGCGTCGGATTGCGTAGCCGCGACGCGGATCTGCTGCGCGGCGGCGGGAGTGACGGTGATCATCGTAACCTCGTTCTCAGTGCTCGCCCTTGGTCCGCAGCAGACCGGCGAGCCGGTTGCCCTGCTTTTGCGGGCCGCCGCGCGGAAACATCTCGTGCAGGTGGTGGTTCGATCCTCGCTCCGGACCCCAGAGCCGCGTGAAATGCGGAATCATCGCCCGCACCTGCGCTTGCACTCCATGCGTGGCCTCGTAGTCGCGCAGGAAGTGGATCACCTGCCAGTGCTCAGGCGTGAGTTCCAGGCCTTCCTGCGCGGCCAGCGCCCGCGCGAACGCCTCGGACCACTGGCCGCGGTCGACGAGGTAGCCTTCGCTGTCCGTCTCGATCCAGCGGTCGTCGACGACAAGCCCGTGCGCACGGGACGGCACGTCGCGGCGGGTCGGCAGTTCGGACACCATCGTCAGGCGATCAGGACGTCGCGGCCGCGAACTGGCGGGAAGTGGACGACGTTGCTCTTCCGCTGCTGCCGGTAGTCGCTGTTGCGGATGAACTCGACGAATCGCGCGGCCCAGTCGCGGCTCTTCGTCGAGCGCAGGTGGGCGAACGACGCCAGCACGTTGCCGACGACGATGCCGTCGCGCTCGCCGTCGATGCCGTGCCCGCGCCGGACGTTGTACGCGTAGCGGACGTCGGGCGCGACGTTGACCAGCGCTGCGTGGTGGAACTCGTGTCCGCGGACCGCGGCTCCACCGCGCGCGTCCGCCGGCCACGGGAAATCGGCGGTCTCCTCGAGATGGACGTAGCCGCGCCCGACCGGCCGCTCGTGCATCACGACGTCGCCGGGGATCGCGCCGACCATCCGGTGCGTGGTGCCGTTCTGCATCAGCGTGCGCGCGAGGTACATCAGGCCGCCGCACTCGGCGTAGACGGGGAGGCCGGCGTCGATCGCCGCGCGGATCCGGCCGCGCAGCGCGGCGTTGGCTTCGAGCTCGCGCGCATACAGCTCGGGAAAGCCGCCGCCGATGAACAGCGCATCGACGCTCGGCAGGTGCGAGTCGGCGAGCGTGTCGAAGCGGACGAGCGTGGCGCCCGCTGCGCGCAGCGCGTCGAAGTCGTCACCGTAGTAGAACCCGAATGCGCGGTCCTGTGCGATGCCGATCCGGATGTCGGCATCGGCGGCAGCCCGCAGCGCAGGCGCGCCTGATGCGCGCGGCAGCGGCGGCGCCTCAGCAACGGCGCGCAGAAGCTGATCGACGTCGACCTGGCGGGTGACGGCGGCGCCGAGGTCGGCGATCCGCCGCGGGACGTCGTCGGACTCGTTGCTCGGCATCAGGCCGAGATGGCGCTCTACGATCGACAGCCGCGGGTCGTGCTGGATCGCGCCCAACACCGGCAGGTCGGTGTAATGCTCGATCACGAGGCGCAGCTTCGCCTCGTGTCGGCTGCCGCCGAGGTTGTTGAGGATCACGCCGGCGAAGCGGACGTCGCGGTCGAACGCCTGGTAGCCGAGGATCAGCGGCGCGATGCCGCGCGTCATCCCGCGCGCGTCGATGACGAGGACGACCGGCAGCCCGAGCATCTTCGCCACCGCCGCGTTGCTGTTGCTGCCGTCGAGCGCGAGGCCGTCGTAGAGCCCCTTGTTGCCCTCGACCAGCGCGACGTCGGCGCCGGCGGCGTGGCGCCGAAAGTCGGCACGCAGCTCGGCTTCGGTCGACAGGTACGGATCGAGGTTGCGGCAGTGGCGGCCGGCGGCGGCGCCGAGCCACATCGGGTCGATGTAGTCGGGACCTTTCTTGAACGGCTGGACGGCGAGGCCGCGCGCGACGAACGCGGCGGCGAGCCCGACGCTGACCGTCGTCTTGCCCGACGACTTGTGCGTCGCCGAGACGAGGAACCGGCGCATCGCGCGGGCCATCACTCGGCTCCCGCGGCGGCCGGCGCCGGCCGCATGTCGTCGTCGGGCAGGAAGCGCAACGCACGCACGCCGACGACGGTGATCAGGAACGCGATGCCGAGCCCGCCGAGGCCGAGGGCGATCTCCGGCACGCTCGGCGCATACGCCGCGATCGCGCCGTCGGCAAACGTGCTCGTCGCCGTGTAGCCGGGGAAGATGTCGAGCGGATACGCCTGCCCGCCGATGATGAACACGTACAGGAGCGCGAACGCGCCGGCGACGACCAGCAGCGACGCGGCGACGATCGCCCGCGCGCCGCCCGCACGCGGATGCCAGATCAGCGCCAGCGGCAGCAGGCTGCCGACGACGACATAGCCGCCCCAGAACAGCAGCGGATAGACGCCGCCGTCGACGAGCAGGAACCGCTCGAACGCGATCTGCTTCGCGAAATACGCGTTGACCAGATGGCAGACGGCGACGAGGTAGAGCACGACGACGATGAACAACCCGAGCAGGTTGCGCATCCGGCGGTGGACCTCCGGCGGCAGCGCCAGGCCGCTCCACGCGTACATCGTCGCCTGGACGATGAGGAACGCGGCCAGCCCCCACGCGAACGACATCGCGATGAACAGCGGCGCCAGCAGCGCGCTGCCGTACGCCTGCCGGGCGACGAGGAACGCGAAGATCGAGCCGGTGCCGGTGGTCAGCACGATCCGCCAGACGAACGCGGCGAGGCCCGCGGGCTTCGACCACGCGCCCATCCGGCGCTCCATCATCGTCCACAGATAGACGGCGACGATGGCGTACATCCCCGAGTAGAGGAACACGTTCCACGCGAACACCGACGTGAAGTTGTAGTGCGTGGCGGCAACGACCATCCGCTCGGGCCGGCCGAGGTCGAGCATCAGCACGGTGAGGCCGCCGGTCAGCAGCGCGAGGCACAGCAGGCCCGACAGCGGCGCCCGCGCCTTGTACACGGCGTGGCCGAACACCGAGCCGACCGACGCGACGTTGAGCACGCCCGACGCGGCGACGATCATGAAGATCGCGAACACGTGCGGCATTCCCCACACGATCTGGTTGTTCATGCCGGTGACGATGTGACCGTGCTCCTCCATGTAGTGCGCGGCGAGGAGGCCCGCAGCGACGACGACGGCGCCGGCGGCGGCGAGCGCCCAGAACCAGCGCGCTTCGAGACGGGCGAAGGTTTCGCGGCTCATCGCTTCAGAGTCCCACGTAGCGGACGCCGGTGTCGAGGCGGAGGTCGGCACGCACCTGCACCGAGGCGACTTCGGCGATCCGCCGCGAGATCTCGCTTGTCGGGTCGTTGAGGTCGCCGAACAGGATCGCCTTGTGTCCCGTCGCCGCGCAGGCCTCGACGCACGCCGGGATCTGGTCGCGGTCGATCCGGTGGACGCACAGCGTGCACGACTCGACGCAGCCCTTGCCGCGCGGCACGTCCGGGTTCTGGCCGGTCACCGGCTCGTGGACGAACGAGCGCGCCTTGTACGGGCAGGCCATCATGCAGTAGCGGCAGCCGATGCAGGTGTGGCGGTCGACGAGCACGATGCCGTCGGCGCGCTTGAACGACGCGCCGGTGGGGCAGACGTCGACGCACGGCGGATCGGCGCAGTGCTGGCACATCATCGGCACCGACTTCGCCTGCCCGCGCATGTCCTTCAATTCGACCTTGCGGATCCACTGCGCGGAGGTCGCCGTCTTCACGGTGGGCAGCCCGTTCTCCTTGTCGCAGGCGGTCACGCAGGCGTCGCAGTCGGGCGCGCAGCGGTTGGCGTCGACCAGCATCCCCCAGCGCTTCGTGCGCGACGCGGCCTCCGCGGGCGGGCGACCGTGCGCGAGGTCGAACAGCGTGATGCCGGGCGCGATCGCGACCCCGGCCATCGCCGCGCCCCAGGCGAGGATCTGCCGTCGTGCGTGGTCGATGCCCGGGGTGTGGGCCTCCACGCTTGCGGCTGGCGCCGCGGCGCTGCCCCCCGAGGGGGAGCAATTCGCGCCTTGGGGCGGCCCGGCGGCGCTCATCATCTCGGCGCTCCCGCGTTCGCGACGGCCGCCTTCGGCCGGTCGGCGTGGCACTCGAAGCAGTCGAGCTTCACGCCGGCATAGGTGTGGCAGCCTTCGCAGAACGCGTCCTTGCTGCCGGTGACGCGGCCGGTCTTCGCGTCGGCGTGGCAGGTGACGCAGTTGGCGAGGCTGTGCTTCGTCGTGCGGATGCCGTCGTGCACCGTCAGGTCGCGCTGGTGGCGCAGCAACTCCATGTGGTTGCGGCGCATGAATGCCGTATCCTCGACGCATCGGCCCGGTGCCGTCGCGGCGACGCCGGGCTTCGGCACCCGCGACGCCGGTGCGCCGGCGGGGGTGTCGGCGAACGCGGTGCCGGCGAGGGCGACGACAAGGGAGAAGACGTGGGCCACCAGCGCCGCCCTCCGCCAAGTCCCGTTGCCGATGGCGCCGCCGCGTTCCATGGTGCTACTCGCCGAGCCCCATCTGGATGTACCCGGTCGGGCAGACGTCCTTGCAGATGTGGCAACCGATGCACTTGTCGTAGTCGGTCCAGACGTAGCGGCCGGTCGTCGCTTCCTTCTTCGGCACCCGCGCCACCGCGATCTGCGGGCAGTAGACGACGCAGTTGTCGCACTCGAAGCACTGGCCGCAACTCATGCAGCGCTTCGCCTCGGCGATCGCCTGCGCCTCGGCCAGCGGCTCCAGCCGCTCCTCGAAGTTGCCGAGCGCCGATTCCTTGGTCAGCGTGATCACCGTGCGCTTGAGTCGCGGCGTGAAGCCGAAGTGGCCGAGGAACAGCTCCTCGTGCGGGATCACGTAGCGATCGGAGCGGTTGTCGAAGTTGTGGATGCCGGCGGTGCTGGTGTCGGTGCCGAGGATCGGCTCGTGCACTTCGGTGAACGTGCGGCCGGCCTCGATCATCTTGCGCTTCAGGTCGAACGCGTGGACGTCGACCTTCGGCCGCTTCTCCTGGTCCTCGCCGCGCAGGAACCGGTCGATGCCCTCGGCGGCGATCGCGCCGTGGCCGATCGCGGTGGTGAGCAGATGCGGACGGATGACGTCGCCGCCGGCGAACGTGCCGGCCTTGCCGGGAATCTGGTAGTTCCTGTCGGTGGCGACCGCGCCCTTGCCGATGTCGAATTCCTCGAGGCCCGTGAAGTCGACCGCCTGACCGATCGCGGAGACGACGAGGTCGGCGGGAATGTCTTCCTCGGTCCCCTCGATCATCTTGATCTCGAGCTTCGGGCCGACGAATTTCGCTTCGCATCGGGCGACGGTCAGCGCGATGGCGCGACCGTCGGCGTCCTTCACCACCTTGACCGGCGCCAAACCGCCGCGGATGGTGATGCCTTCCGCCTGCGCCTGCTCGATCTCGTGCTTGTTCGCCTGCATCCTGTCGATGCCGAACACCGAGGTGAGGACGACCTCGGCGCCGTGCTTGACCGACACCTCGGCGACGTCGTGCGCCATGTGGCCGGCGATCGCGAGCTCGGGAAAGTCGGTCGGCTTCGCGTGGCCGATGTGGCCGAGCCTGCGGGCGACGGTGGCGACGTCGATCGACGTGTCGCCGCCGCCGATGACGACGACGCGCTTGCCCACGTGCCGCAGCCGCCCGTCGTTGAACGCCTTGAGGAACGCCGTCGCGGTGACGACGTTCGGCGCGTCGCCGCCGGGCGCTGGCAGCGGCCGCCCCGATTGCGCACCCATGCCGAGGAACACCGCGTCGTAGTCCTTGTGGACCGTCTCCATCGTGATGTCGGTGCCGATCCGGCACTTCATCCGCATCTCGACGCCGAGATCGACGATCCGCTGGATTTCCGCGTCGAGCACTTCGCGCGGCGTGCGAAAGCCCGGGATGCCGTAGCGCATCATCCCGCCCAGATGCTCGTGCTCGTCGAAGACGGTGACCGCGTGGCCCATCTTCGCGAGCTGATACGCGCAGGACAGGCCCGCCGGACCGCCGCCGATCACGGCGATCTTCTTGCCGGTCTTCGCCGTCGGTGCGACGAACTTGAGATTGTTGGCGATCGCGTACTCGCCGAGGAAGTGCTCGACCGAGTTGATGCCGACGTGGTCCTCGACCTCGTTCCTGTTGCAGCCGGTCTCGCACGGCGCCGGGCACACCCGTCCCATCACCGACGGGAACGGATTGGCATCGGTCAGCCGCCGCCACGCGTATTCCTGCCAGCTCGTGCCCGCCGGCGGCTTCTCGATGCCGCGGACGATGTTGAGGTAGCCGCGGATGTCCTCGCCGGACGGGCAGCTTCCCTGGCACGGCGGGGTCGACTGGATGTACGTGGGGCACTTGTGCGTCCAGCTCGCCTGGAAGATCTGCTCGCGCCACGAGTCCCACTTGACGTCGCCGTCCTGGTAGCGGCGGAACGTGAGCTTCTCGACGGGTGGTCCGGGGTTCGCTGACATCGCCTGGTCTCCGATGGATCGTTCTGGGTTACTGCTTGGCGCCGAGCCGGATCGCCGTGCTGACGAGCTGGTGCACGCCGCCGACCATGCTCATCTTGAAGCCGTAGTACGGGAGCACCTTGGTGAACTGCGCCTTGCAGATGGCGCAGATCGTCGCCATGAAGTTGACGCCGTCGCGGTCGGCGATCTGCCGCAGCGCCTCCATCCGCGGCAGCGCGCCCTTGACCCGCAGGTCGAGCAGCTCGTCGGTGAGCAGGCCCCCGCCGCCGCCGCAGCAGAACGTCGCGTCGTGCGTCGTGCCCGGCGCCATCTCGACGTACCGGTTCGCCACCGCGCGGATGATCGCGCGCGGAATCTCGAACTGGCCGCCGGGCCGGTCGCCCATCCGCGAGGCGCGGGCGACGTTGCACGAGTCGTGGAACGTGACGACGCGGTGGTCGTTTGCATCCTTGTCGAGCGTCAGCGCGCCGCGCGCGATCAGGTCGTGGGTGACCTCGCAGATGTGCATCGGCTGCTTGTACCGCGGGTCGAGTTGCTGCTGGAGCTGGCGCGCGAACCGGTCGTCGCCACCGGCGCCGATGCCGGCCAGCGTGTTCCACATGCTGTACGCGACGCGCCACGCGTGGCCGCATTCACCGACGACTATCCGTTTGACGCCGAGGTCGAGCGCGGCCTCGCGGATTCGCAGCGCTATCGTCCGCAACTGGTCGTAGCTGCCGATGAACAGGCCGAAGTTGCCGGCCTCCGACGCGTGCGACGAGAGCGTCCAGCGGATGCCGGCGGCGTGGAACACCTTGGCATAGCCGATCAGGCTGTCGACGTGCGGCTCGGCGAAGAAATCGGCTGACGGCGTGACCAGCAGCACCTCGGCGCCCTTCTCGTCGAGCGGGAAGCGGACGTCGGCGCCGGTCTCCTCCTTGACGTCTTCCTCCAGCCCTTCGAGCGTGTTGGCCAGTGCCGGCCCGGGCAGCCCGAGGTTGTTGCCGACCCGGTGCACTTTGCCGATGATCTCGTTCGAATACTTCTGGCCGAGGCCGACGGCGTCCATGATCTCCTTGCCGGCCATCGTGATCTCGGCGGTGTCGATGCCGTACGGGCAGAACACCGAGCAGCGGCGGCATTCGGAGCACTGGTTGTAGTACGTGTACCACTGGTCGAGCACTTCTTTCGTCAGGTCGCGCGCGCCGACCAACTTCGGGAACAGCTTGCCCGGCAGCGTGAAATGACGGCGGTAGACGCTGCGCATCAGGTCCTGCCGCGCGACCGGCATGTTGAGCGGGTCGCCGGTGCCGATGAAGTAGTGGCACTTGTCGGCGCAGGCGCCGCAGTGGACGCAGGCGTCGAGGTAGACCTTGAGCGAGCGGTACTTGCCGAGGAGCTCGCCCATCTTGCCGAGCGCGCGCGCCTGCCAGCCGTCGGTCAGCTCGCCGGGGAAGCCGATCGCCTGCTGCATCTTGTCGGTGGCGACGTACGGCTTCGACGCTGCCATCGCGCCTGGCACGAGTGCCTGCGGCGCGCCCGGGAATTCGCGCAGCGGCGGAGCCTTGACGTCGGCGGCCATCGCTCAGGATTCGGAATCGAGCCGCGCGGCCCACGGCGCGAGGTGGCGATGCTCGCGCGGGTCGTCGGCCTGGTTGCGCGTCGGCGAGAAAAACACGCCCGGTGCGTGCAGCAACTTGGAGAACGGGAAGATCAGCATCAGCAGCGCGACCAGCGCCAGATGCGCGTAAACGAGACCGTCGGCGGGCAGCGGCTGCCAGTCGAAATACATCAGGCCAAGGACGAACGCCTTCACCGCGACAATGTCGGTGTGCGCCACGTATTTCATCGCCAGGCCGGTGCCGGCGATCGAGAGTAGAAGTACGATCATCAGGTGGTCCGACGGCGTCGAGATGTAGCGGACGCGCGCGACGAAGAGGCGCCGTGCCCAGAGGCCGGCAAGGCCCGCCGCCATCGCGAACCCGCCGTAGACGCCGAACGGCTGCAGGAACGCGACCCACGCCCACATCGGCTCGACGAAGTAGCGCAGGTGACGCAGCAGAACGAGTGCCAGGCCGGCGTGGAACAGCCAGCCGAACGCCCACGTCCAGAGGTTGCTCCGGAAAAGGCTCTCGAACAGCGCGACCTCACGCAGCAGACGCAGCGCGACGCCGCCTTTCGTCGTGGGCGCCGGCGTCGTCGGGATCTTCAGCGGCGCCGGCGTGCACGCGTAGTCGCGGATCCGGTACGCGAGTCCACCGACGAGCACCGCGGTCGCGACGTACAGCAGCGCGGCGAAGAGGGCGGTCATCGGCAGCGGCCGGGGTCACGCAGCGACGGAGTGCGGGCGCCGGCGGGGATGCGCCGGGTGCCTGCGCGAACCGTCAGACGCAGCCGGTGGGCTTCGGCAGGCCCGCGATCTTGCACGCCTGCTTCGCGGGGCCGTACGGGAACAGCTCGTACAGGTACTGGCTGTTGCCCTTTTCCGGGCCGAGCTGCTTGCCGATCGCCTTCGTCAGCACCCGCACCGCGGGCGCGATCTGGTACTCGTCGTAATACTTGCGCAGGAAGTTGACGACTTCCCAGTGGCTGGTCGACATCTCGACGTTCTCGACCTTGGCGATGAAATTGGCGACGTCCTCGTTCCATTCGGCGAGGTTGACGAGATAGCCTTCCTCGTCGGTTTCGTAGGACTTGCCGTTGACTTCGATCATGGGCATTGCGTTCTCCGTGACGGGATGAAAGATCGGTGGCGTCAGAGCCAGGACTGGCAGTTCTTGTGCGCGGCGACGAGGTCGACGAAGCCGCCGTGATCGACCGGCTTGATGCCGTCGATCAGCCGGTCGGCGACGGCACGGGCTTCGGCGTCGGGCAAGAGCACGTAGATTTCGAAGCGCGCCATCGCGGCACGGATCCGCGCCTCGACGGCGGTGCCGCGCGTAGCGGCGTAGACGGCGTCCTCGGTGAGCAGGATCGCGCCGGACCCAGCGATGCGCAGGCACGCGTCCAGTGCCGGGCGCTCGTGCGGAGACTTGTTGACGATGTGCAGCATCGGGGCTCCGGAATTCAGGTTCGGTCGGCGGCGGCTAGAACGAGAGGACGACGTCCTGCTCGTCCATCAGCGCGCCGAGCTCGGCGGACGACAGCACGTTGACGTCGACGATCAGGTCGGCCTCGGTCAGCCCGCGCGCGGCCAGCGACTCGCGCTCGACGTAGAGCTTCTCGACGTCGTAGCCCTCGAGCGCGCGGTAGGTGGGCGAGAAATTCTTGGTCTCGATCCCCTTCGTCTGCTGGCCCTTCTTCAACTGCCAGACGCCGTCCTCGACGAACACCAGCGAGACGTCCTGGTCGAACGCCGCCGAGATCAGCACGACTTCGAGCGATTCCAGCGCATAGACGGTGCCGTACGGCGCGCTGCGGTTGACGAACATGAACTTCTTGGCGACGCCTTCGGTCATGGCAAGGTTCTCTCGGCGTCCTTCGGGAGGGTCATCTAGTCGCCGAACACGACCATCCGGTCGGACTGGATGCCCGACTCGACGAGCTGGCCCAAGCCCGAGATGCGGAAGCCCGGCGCCAGGTTCTCGTCTTTGATCCCGCGCCGCAGCGCCGCGGCGACGCAAACGACGAGGTCGACGCCGTGGTCGGCAGCGAGCTTCGACCAGCGGGTGACGATGTTGCGGTCGTCCAGCGGCGGTTCGGTCAGCCGGGTCGAGTTGTTGACCCCGTCGTGATAAAAGAACACGCGGTGGATCTCGTGCCCCTTCGCCAGCGCCGCCTTGCAGAACAGGTAGGCGGAGTCGCTCGCCTGGTGCTGGTACGGGCCCTCGTTGACCAGGATGCCGAACTTCATGCGCTGATTCCCGCCGTCAGAACCGGATGTGCGTCGACGCGTTGAGGTTCACCCGCGCGCCGCGCCAGTCGTCGATCAGGTACTTGGTGAACGGCAGCTCGGTCTTCTCGAAGAAGCGCGGCCAGCCGATCCGCTCGACCCAGTCCGACAACCGCTCCCACGGCCGCGCGTCTTCCTTGTAGACGTGCAGGATCCGCTTCACCACTTCGGCCACTTCCGGCCAGCGCGGCGGGTTGTTGGGCAGTCCGGCGGACACCATTTTCATGAACGTCGGCTTGGCGCGGGCGTTGGAGTTCTTGCCGCCGACCCAGATCGCGAGCTTCGAGTGCTCCGGGTCGTTGATCTGCATCGGCGGGCAGGGCGGATAGCAGGCGCCGCAGCAGATGCACTTCTTCTCGTCGACCTCGAGCGAGGGCTTGCCGTTGATCAGCGCCGGACGGATCGCCGCCACCGGGCAGCGGGCGACGACCGCCGGCCGCTCGCAGACGTTGGCGACGAGGTCATGGTTGATCTTCGGCGGCTTCGTGTGCTGGATGATGATCGCGATGTCCGCCTGTCCGCCGCAGTTGATCTCGCAGCACGACGTCGACATGTGCACGCGGTTGGGCATCTGCTCGCTGCGAAATTCGTCGATCAGCTCGTCCATCAGCGCCTTCACCACACCCGACGCATCAGTGCCGGGAATGTCGCAGTGGAGCCAGCCCTGCGTGTGCGCGATCATCGACACCG
>JBDTVU010000082.1:0-14737 GCA_040007035.1 Betaproteobacteria bacterium
CTCCTCGACCGCTCGCGGCTCGCGCTGTTCGCGATCGACGAGGCGCATTGCGTGTCGCAGTGGGGCCACGACTTCCGGCCGGAGTACCTGCAGCTCTCGCTGCTGCACCAGCGTTTCCCGGACGTGCCGCGGATCGCGCTCACCGCCACCGCCGACCCGCTGACGCGGACCGAGATCATCGCCCAGCTCGCGCTCGATCGCGCTCGCGTGTTCGTCGGCAGCTTCGACCGGCCGAACATCTGCTACACCATCGTCGACAAGGACGATCCGCGCGCGCAGTTGCTGGCGTTCATCCGCGACGAGCATGCGGGCGATGCCGGCATCGTCTACTGCCTGTCGCGGAAGAAGGTCGACGAGACGGCGGCGTGGCTCGCGGGCAAGGGCATTGCCGCGCTGCCGTACCACGCGGGAATGGACGCGCCGACGCGCGCCGCCCATCAGGACCGCTTCCAGCGCGAGGACGGCATCGTGATCGTCGCCACGATCGCGTTCGGCATGGGCATCGACAAGCCGGACGTCCGCTTCGTCGCCCACCTCGACCTGCCGAAGAGCATCGAAGGCTATTACCAGGAGACCGGCCGCGCCGGCCGCGACGGGGAGCCTGCCGACGCGTGGATGACGTACGGGCTCGCCGATCTCGTCCAGCAGCGGCGGCTGATCGACCAGTCCGACGCGAGCGAGGCGTACAAGCGGGTGTCGGCAGCGAAGCTCGACGCGCTGCTCGGGCTGTGCGAGACGGCCGGGTGCCGGCGCGTGCGGCTGCTCGACTACTTCGGCGAGGCCAGCGCGCCCTGCGGCAACTGTGACACGTGCCTGGAGCCGCCGCAGACGTGGGACGCGACCGACGCCGCGCGCAAGGCGCTCTCCGCGATCTTCCGCACCGGCCAGCGCTTCGGCGCCATCCACCTGATCGACGTGCTGCGCGGCAAGGAGGGCGAGCGCGTCGCCCGCTGGGACCACGACAAGCTGTCGGTGTTCGGGATCGGCGCCGACGTCGACGAGGCCGCGTGGCGCGGCGTGTTCCGGCAACTGGTCGCGCTCGGCTTCGTCCGCGTCGACCACGAGGCGCACGGCGCGCTCAAGCTGGCCGAGCCGAGCCGTGCGGTGCTGAAGGGCGAAGCGCGGGTGGAGATGCGGCGCACCGTCCACCGCGCGAAGAAAACCGCAAAAGTGCGCGGGGCGCCCGGAGCCGAATTGCCACCGGCGGCAGCCGGCCTGCTGCAGCGGCTGAAGGACTGGCGGCTCGCCGAGGCGCGGACGCAGTCGGTGCCGGCGTACGTGATCCTCCACGACAGCACGCTCGCCGACATCGCGCGTCGCGCGCCGCAGGATCTCGGCGCGCTCGGCGCGATTTCCGGCATCGGCGCGCGCAAGCTCGAGCGCTACGGCCCGGCGCTGCTTGCCGTCGTCGGCGCGGCCTAGGTTCAGGAGGACGCAACTGGCCCGTTCGGGAAGTGCCGAAGAGGACCCCTGAGCTGTCCGCTGATTACACCTGAATCGGTCTCGTGGACATGGCCACAACAGGCCGACTTGATACTCATGGAGCACGTAGGTGTATGCTCGGCGTACGTGCAGTCTGCGGGGAGTCGCGTGGACAAATCGGAACTCCAAAGGGCGCTGCGTTTTTCGGAAGTCCGTTACCGCCGCTTGTTCGAAGCGGCCCAGGACGGAATCCTGCTCCTGAACGCCGAAACGGCGCAGATCGAAGACGTCAATCCCTTCCTTGTCAAATTGCTCGGTTATTCGCATGCCGAATTTCTGGGCAAGACGCTATGGGAAATTGGCGCCTTCAAGGACACGGCGCTGAGCATCGATGCGTTCGTCGAACTGCGGGCGAAGCGCTACATCCGATACGACAACCTTCCGTTGGAGACCAAGGACGGAAGGCGGATTTCAGTCGAGTTTGTCAGCAATCTGTACGACTGCGACGGCATCGACGTCATCCAGTGCAATATCCGCGACAACACCAAGCGACATCTTGCGGAAATTGCTCTGGCCGCGACCGCGCGGGCACTTCGCATGCTGAGCGAAGGCAACGTCGCCATGCTCAATTCAACGAGCGAGCAGACGCTGCTTTCCGAGTACTGCCGTATCGCCGTCGAAACCGGCGGCTACCGCATGGCGTGGATCGGGTTCGCGGGCGAGGGACCGGACAAGCCCGTCTCGCCCATGGCCCACTATGGCGTCGAGGACGGGTATCTGTCGGCTGCCGACATCTCGTGGGCAGAGAACGAGCGCGGCAGCGGTCCCGTCGGCCGTGCCATCCGCGATCGAACGATCCAAGTCGTCGAGGATATTGCCACCGACCCGGCAATGGCGCCATGGCAGGACGCAGCGTTGAAGCGTGGCTACAGATCGGCCATCGCCGTACCGATCACGATTTCCGGCGGAACGACGGCCTGCATGACGCTCTACGGGGCAACGTGCGATGTTTGGTCAACGCCGGAACGCAAGCTGCTGCAGGAACTCTCTGCCGACCTCGGCTTCGGTGTCAGCGCGCTGCGGGTAGCATTCGCCAGGACGCAGACCGAGGAACGTCTGCGCGTCAGCCTGGAACAAACCATACAGGTGGTTGCCGACACCATAGCCGAGCGAGACAGCTACACGGCGGGGCATCAGAGGCGGGTTGCCGGGATATGCTCCAAGATTGCCGTCGAACTCGGACTGTCCGTGGAGCGTATTCGCGGTCTCCATCTCGCGGCGACGATACATGACTTGGGCAAGATCGGTGTCCCGGCCGAAATACTGTCGAAGCCGCGACGGTTGACCATGGAGGAGTTCAGTCTCATCAGGGCCCATCCGACGATCGGGTTTGAAATCGTGAAAGCTGTCGATTTTCCATGGCCCATTGCCCAGATCATCCTGCAGCATCACGAGCGGATCGACGGCACCGGCTATCCCGTGGGACTGACGGGTGACGCCATGCTGCTTGAATCCAGGATTCTTGCCGTGGCGGACGTGGTGGAAGCCATGGCCTCGCACCGTCCTTACCGAAGCGCGTTGGGCATAGAAGCGGCGCTGGACGAAATTTCAGCGCATCGCGGCACGGCTTTCGATGCCGATGTGGTCGATGCCTGCTTGCGAATATTTCGCGACAAGGGATACGAAATCGAGGCGTAGAAGCGAGCCGGTATCGTCGCGAACCATCGCCCCCTGGCCCGTCACCCCATTCGCACGTACGTCCCCGGCGCGTCGCCGAGCGGCGCGTAGCCGGCCTGCGGTGCGCCCATCGCCGGTGCGGTCACCGGCGCAGCGGAGCGTGCCGCAAGCCACGCCGACCACGCCGGCCACCACGAGCCGTCTTTCCTGTCTGCGGACTCGACCCAGTGTTCCGGATCGACGTAGTTGCCGTTGGCGGGCTTGGTCGCGATGCGGTAGCGCCGGTGCGGATGTCCCGGCTCGGAAACGATGCCGGCGTTGTGGCCGCCGCTCGTGAGCACGAACGTGAGCTCGGTGTCGGTGAGGAGATGCAGCTTGTACACCGACCGCCACGGCGCGACGTGGTCCGATTCGGTACCGACGACGAACATCGGCACGTGGACGTCGTTCAACGCCACCGGCCGCCCTCCGACGCGGAAGCGCCCTTCGGCCAGGTCGTTGCCGAGGAAGATCTGGCGCAGGTAGTCGGTGTGCATCCGGAACGGCATGCGCGTCGCGTCGGCGTTCCACGCCATCAGGTCCGTCATCTGCTCGCGCTCGCCCAGCAGGTACTCGCGGACGATGCGCGACCAGACGAGGTCGTTCGAGCGCAGCGTCTGGAACGCGCCGGCCATCTGCCGCGAGTCGAGGAAGCCCTGTTCCCACATCACGTCCTCGAGGAACGCGACCTGACTTTCGTCGATGAACAGCATCAGCTCGCCGGCTTCGGTGAAGTCGGCCTGCGCGGCGAACATCGTCACCGACGCGAGCCGCTGGTCGCCGTCGCGCGCCATCGCCGCGGCGGCGATCGCGAGCAGCGTGCCGCCGAGGCAGTAGCCGGCCGCGTGCACCTTCTCGCCGGGGATGATCGCCCGCACCGCGTTCAGCGCCTCCATCACCCCGAGCCGCCGGTAGTCGGCGAGCGACAGGTCGCGGTCGGTCGGGCCCGGGTTCAGCCACGAGATCATGAATACCGTGTGCCCTTGCTGCGTCAGGTAGCGGACCAGCGAGTTGTGCGGCGACAGGTCGAGGATGTAGTACTTCATGATCCACGCCGGAACGATCAGCACCGGCTCCGGCCGCACCTTCGGTCCGGTCGGCGCGTACTGGATCAGCTCGATCAGCCGGTTGCGATAGACGACCTTGCCCGGCGTCGCGGCGACGTTGCGGCCGACCTCGAAGTTCTCGGCGCCGACGGGCCGGCGGCCGCTGATCGCGCGGTCCCAGTCTTCCAGCGCGTTCTGCGCGCCGCGGACGAAGTTCATCCCGCCCTCGCGCAGCGTCCGCTCGAGGACCTCCGGATTGGTCAGCACGAAATTCGACGGCGAGAACACGTCCTGCATCTGCCGCGCGCCGAACGCGACCATCGCCTCGTGCTTCGGCGTGACGCCGCGGACGCCGGTCACCGCGTTGGACCACCACTGCTGCTGCAACAGAAACGACTGCCAGAGGAGGTTCCACGGCTCGCGCTGCCAAGCCTCGGCGTCGAAGCGGTGATCCTGCGGCAGCGGATCGATGCAGCGCTCGCCGCCATCGGTCACGAACGCGCGGCGGCTCGCGTAGTTGATCAGGCGCAGCGTCTTCTTGACGGCCTTTTCGACCAGCCGCGCCTGCTTGCCCGGCGAAAAGGCGAGATGCGCCGCCCAGTCGAGGTAGGCGGCCGACAGCGCCATCGGCGACAAGCCGGCAGTGAAGCGGGCCATCGCGCCGTGGACGGAACGGTCGACGATTTCGGCCAGCGCGGTCGAGCCGTACGAGTCGCGGATGAATTCGGGCTCGGGGCCGTTCGCTTCTGCGGGTGCGTCGGTCGGTGCGGGCGTTTGCTCGCGCACCGGTCGGCGCGTGGCCTTGCCGGAGTCGTTGGCGGCTGCGACTGCGCGCAGCTTGTGGAGAACGGGGTTTCGCGCATCCATGGCACGGCTCGCTGCCGGGCGACGGTGCGCGGGGCCTGCGGCCGTCGCGGCGAAACGGGATGGAGTGCCTTACCCCGGCGCGTTACCCCGCGGGCCGGGATCGGCAGATCGCGAATCCATTCTCCGCTTCGCCGGATCGGGCGACGTTGACGTCTCTCAAGCTTTCGCGCGGCGGGTGCGGCAAAACGCCTCGCCCGCGAATCGGCGGGCGAACGCGGGAGGCGGTGTTGCGATCAGTCGCACAGGATCACGCCAGTGCAGCGGCCCCCACGATTGCGGGCGCGGTCCCGCGAGTCGTGGCGCTCGTCGTTGGATCCGCCTGGCCCGCCGCGCCGACGTTCGCTCCCACGAGGTCGGCGAGGTCGTACTCTGCCTCCCTGAGCTTCGCCTGCGCCGCGGCCAGCCGCGCAATCGGCACCCGCGGCGCCGAGCACGACACGTAATCGAGGCCGATGGCGTGGCAGAAACGGATCGAGTCCGGCTGGCCGCCGTGCTCGCCGCAGATGCCGACCTTGAGGCCGGGCCGCGCCGCGCGCCCCTCGTCGACGGCGAGCTTCATCAGCTTGCCGACGCCGTGGACGTCGAGCACCTCGAACGGGTTGTCGCGCAGGATGCCGGTCTCGATGTACAGCGGCAGGAACTTGTTCTCCGCATCCTCGCGCGAGAACGAGAACGTCGCCTGCGAGAGGTCGTTGGTGCCGAACGAGAAGAACTCGGCGACTTCGGCCAGGCTTGTCGCGCGCAGGCAGGCGCGGACGACCTCGACCATCGTGCCGAACCTGAACCGGAGCTTGACGCTGTATTGCGCCTCGACCTCGGCCTGCACCCGGTCGACGATTGCTTTCACCCGCTTCAGTTCTTCCGCAGTGGCGACCTGCGGCACCATGATCTCCGGATGCGCGTCGATGCCGTCGCGGATGCACTCGGCGGCCGCTTCCAGCACTGCGCGGATCTGCATCTCGTAGATCTCGGGATACGTCATCGCGAGCCGGACGCCGCGGTGACCGAGCATCGGGTTCACCTCGGAGAGCGCGTGCACCTTCTTCAGCATCGCCTCGCGCCGCGCCAGCGCCACGTCGTCGCGCCTGGCCTCGCGGTAATCGACGAGGCTCTGCTGCAGCTTGCCGAGGCTGTCGACGTAGTCGCGCGGCAGCTCGGGATCGAGCAGCCGCAGCGTGTCGGGCAGCTCGGCAATCGAGCGCGTCGCGCGTTGCAGGTGGCGCAGATGGCTGATCTCGAACTCGAGCTGCGACACCGACGGCAGGAACTCGTGCATCGGCGGGTCGAGCAGCCGCACCGTCACCGGCAGGCCGGCCATCGCCTTGAAGATGCCTTTGAAGTCGCCGCGCTGGATCGGCAGCAGGCGGTCGAGCGCCGAGCGCCGGGCTTCGGGCGTGTCGGCGAGGATCATCTCCTGGACGATCGGCAGCCGCTCGGTGTCGTTGAACATCCGCTCGGTGCGGGTGAGGCCGATGCCGGTGGCGCCGTACTTGCGGGCGCGCGCGGCGTCGTTCGGCGTGTCGGCGTTCGCCATCACGCCGAGCCGGGCAACGTCGTCGGCCCACTCGAGCAGCGTGACGAGCTCGCCGAAGAACTCGGCTTCGACCGTCGGAATGCGGCCCGGGTACACGTTGCCGGTGGAGCCGTCGAGCGTGATGACGTCACCCTCGCGCAGCGTCGTCCCGCCGACCTCCGCCCGCCGCTCGCGGACGTCGATCCGGATCGCCTCGCAGCCGGACACGCAGGGTTTGCCCATTCCGCGCGCGACGACGGCCGCGTGCGACGTTTTGCCGCCGCGGCTGGTGAGGATCCCCTGCGCGGCGAAGAAGCCGTGGATGTCCTCGGGTTTCGTCTCCTCGCGGACGAGGATCACCTTCTCGCCGGCCTTGCCGCGCTCCTCGGCGGTGTCGGCGTCGAACACGATCTGCCCCGACGCCGCGCCGGGCGACGCGGCCAACCCCTGCGCCAGCGCGACGACGCCGTGGCCGGGCAGGAGCGTGGGTACCAGCAACTGCTCGAGCAGCACCGGGTTGATCCGCAGCAGCGCCTGGTTCCGCGGGATCAGCGCGTCGTTCGCCATCTCGACCGACGTGCGGACCATGGCCCGCGCGTTCATCTTGCCGTTGCGCGTCTGCAGGCAGTACAGCTTCCCCTTCTCGATGGTGAACTCGAAGTCCTGCACTTCCTTGTAGTGCGCCTCGAGCCTGTCGCGCAGCGCGACGAGCTCGGTGTAGAGGCCGGGCATCTCCTGTGCCATCGCGGCGATCGGCTTCGGTGTCCGGATGCCGGCGACGACGTCCTCGCCCTGCGCGTTGGTCAGGTACTCGCCGAATATCACGTTCTCGCCGGTGCCCGGGTTGCGGGTGAAGCCCACGCCGGTCGCCGAGTCGTCGCCGAGGTTGCCGAACACCATTGTGCAGACGTTGACCGCGGTGCCGTTGGCCATATTCGGCGTGATCCGGAACTGGCGCCGGTAGTCGACGGCGCGCTTGCCGTTCCACGAGCGGAACACCGCGGCGATCGCGAGCTCGAGCTGCTGGTAGGGGTCGGTCGGAAACGCCTTGCCGGTGTGCCGCTCGTAGATCGCGAGGAATGCCTCGGCAATCTCCTTCAACTGCTCGGCGGTGAGGTCGACGTCCTGTGCCGCGCCGACGCTGCGCTTCTTCGCCGCCATCGCATCGTCGAACGCCTCGTCGGGAACGCCCATCGCGATCTTGCCGAACAACTGGACGAAGCGCCGCCAGGCGTCGTACGCGAATCGCGGATTGCCGGTCTGCGCGACAAGGCCATTCAGCGTCGCCGCGTTGAGGCCGAGGTTGAGGATCGTGTCCATCATCCCCGGCATCGACATCGCCGAGCCGGAGCGGACGGAAACGAGCAGCGGGTTCTTCGCATCGCCGAAGGCCTCACCGGTCTTGCGCTCGAGGAGGGCGATGTTGGCGCGGACGTCGGCCATGAGCCCCTCGGGCAGCGCCTGCCGGTCGAGGTACGCGAGGCACGCGTCGGTGGTGATCACGAATCCGGGCGGGACGTTGAGGCCGATCTGCGTCATCACGCAAAGGTTTGCGCCCTTGCCACCGAGGCGCATCTTGTCGCGGCCGTCGCCGTCTTCGAAGGGAAAGATGTATCTGGGTTGGTTCATCGTTGCGCTCCATTCCGGCCGCCCGATCCGTCGTTTTCCGGATGCGGCGCCGCTGACGATCATGTTCGCGCGGCGACGGGTGTCGGCCTTTGATGAAGCGCAATGACAACTCGGGAACGTCACCAATGCGGCATGTGACGAAAGATCGCAGGCCCGGTGTCATGCGGTCCGCAACGCCACCGTTCGGCGCATCGATCGCGACCTGTGCAGGACTGCCGTCGGGCGCGGGGTCCCCGTTCGCATGCTGCGGCGCGACAAGCCGTGCCCCCGCGGCCGCGTCCGACGCTGGGGGGCCGCCCAGCCGGCAGCGGGCGTTTGTGCGGTGCGGGAAGCGCCGCCGGCGCTCGCTGGTCAATGCCTCCGAACTGTGGAACAATCGTTCCAACTTGAACTTTCGGGGTGACCGCGATGCTGGATCGCGACGGTTATCGCCCGAACGTAGCGATCGTCATCGTCAACGCCAGGAATCAGGTCTTTTGGGGTAAAAGGGTCCGCGAACACTCGTGGCAATTTCCGCAAGGCGGCATCAATCCCGGCGAAACGCCCGAGCAGGCGATGTACCGGGAGCTGCACGAGGAAGTCGGGCTCCGGCCACCCCACACCAGGATCCTGGGACGCACGCGTGACTGGCTGCGTTACGAGGTGCCGCAGCACTGGGTGAAGCGGGAGTGGCGTGGCAGCTATCGCGGGCAGAAGCAGATCTGGTATCTGCTACGGCTCGTCGGTCGTGACAGCGACGTCAGCCTCCGCGCATCCGAGCGCCCGGAATTCGACGCCTGGCGGTGGCACGAGTACTGGGTGCCGCTCGACGGCGTGATCGACTTCAAGCGCGAGGTCTACCGTCGCGCGCTGACCGAGCTCGAGCGCTTCCTGCACATCCGGCCGGTGACGCGCCGCGACCGGCTGTACGGCATCCCGCACCCGATGATGCCGCCTTCCTACGCCGATCCGACGACGCAGGGCTCCGACTGACCACCGGCAGGGGTTGACCTTTCTCGGGCGGTCGCGTTTGCGCCGCGGCCTGGCGCCGCGGCGCCGGCGATCAGCGCATCAGGCCCGTCCCGCCCATCATTCCGCCGCCGAGGATCGCCGTCATCAGGAAGCCGCCGAGCACGACGCCCAGCACGATCCCGCAGATCACGACGACGATCGTGTAGGCGATGGCCTTCTCGGCCGGGCACTTCTTCATCACCGGCACGCCGAGATAGAACGTGTAGAACGCGTAGATCGCCCCCAGCAGACCGATGACGCCGCCGATCGCGCCGAGGATGTTGAACACGGCGGCAATCCACGCCGCCGTGTAAGAGTACGCGACGAGCTTCAGCGACTGGACGAAGTTCTTCTCGCCGCCGAACGTCGGCGCCAGTGCGTCGACGATCCACGCCAGTGCGAACGTCACCACCAGCGACACGGCGTAGCCGAAGATGCCGGCGGTGATGCCGAACATGCCGCCGCGCACCGCCATCGCGATCGGCCCGATCGCGGCGAGGATCAGCACGTACCCGACATAGATCGACTGCGGGGTCGCCTCTTCGCCGGCGATTACCGGCCATTCGGTCTTCGGGGTGAGCAGGATGTTCTTGACGCGGTCGACCAGTGCCATGTGTCATCCTTTTGGAGAGCGGTGGCGGGTGCGCGGCGGACGGCGTCGAGAGCCGTCGTGCGCGTGGGATGCGTTTGCAGAAACCGAGTGTAGGCCAAGCCCGCGCGCGTGTCGATGCGCGGCGCGTCTTCGCCGCAACCTTGTGCTTCTCGGCTAGACGAGAAGCACAAGGTTGTCCCGATGGATGAGCTCGGGAGCGTCGACGTAGCCCAGGATCGACTCGATTTCGGCTGAAGGCTTCTTCAGCAGGCGCGCGGTTTCCTGCGCGCTGTAGTTGACGAGGCCGCGCGCGATCTCGCGGCCGTCGGCGTCGAAGCAGCCCACGATCTCGCCGCGCTCGAACGTGCCGGCGACGGCGACGACGCCGATCGGCAGCAGGCTCTTGCCTTCGCGCGCCAGCGCCCGCACAGCGCCCGGGTCGAGCGTCAGCCGGCCGGCGAGCTGCACGTGGTCGGCGAGCCATTGCTTGCGGGCCGCAAGCGTGGCGGTCTCCGCGATCAGCGACGTGCCGATCGTCTCGCCGGCGGCGAGCCGCGTCAGCACCGCGTCCTCGCGCCCGGAGGCGATCACCGTCGACGCACCGGAGCGCGCCGCGCGCTTTGCCGCGAGCACCTTGGTCAGCATGCCGCCGCGGCCGAGCGCGCTGCCGGCGCCGCCGGCCATCGCCTCGAGCGCGGAGTCGCCGGCACGCGCGACGGTCACCAGCGTCGCCTCCGGGTCGCGCCGCGGATCGGCGGTGAACAGTCCGGGCTGGTCCGTCAGCAGCACCAGCACGTCAGCCTCGATCAGGTTGGTCACCAGCGCGCCGAGCGTGTCGTTGTCGCCGACCTTGATCTCGTCGGTCGTCACCGTGTCGTTCTCGTTGATGATCGGGATCACGTCGAGCGCGAGCAGCGTCGTCAGCGTCGACCGGGCGTTGAGGTAGCGACGGCGGTCGGCGAGGTCGTCGTGCGTCAACAGGATCTGCGCGGTGTGCAGCCCGAACTGCTGGAATGCGGACTCGTAGGCCTGGACCAGCCCCATCTGGCCGACGGCGGCCGCGGCCTGCAGCTCGTTCATCGCCTTCGGCCGCGTCTTCCAGCCGAGCCGCTTGACGCCCTCGGCGATCGCGCCCGACGACACCAGCACGACTTCCTTGCCGGCGCGCTTCAGCTCGGCGATCTGTGCGGCCCAGCGGCCGACGGCGGCATGGTCGAGCCCGCGGCCCTCGTCGGTGACGAGGCTCGAGCCAACCTTGACGACGATGCGTTTAGCGGTGGCGACGGGTGTGCTCATGCTGGCGGCAAACGTCTCAATCGGGGATCGCGCTTTTCGGCGCATCGCAGGTGGCACCGTCGGTCGAGTCGGCGCCGGGCGCCGCCGGATGCGCGTCGAGCCAGTCCTGCAGCTTGAACACCATCTCGCGGCAGCCGTCGCCGCTGACCGCCGCGATCGCGAACACGGGACCTTTCCACCGGTACGCCTTCACGAACGCCTTCACCCGGGCCTCGCGTTCGGCCTCGGGCACCAGATCGAGCTTGTTCAGCACCAGCCAGCGCGACTTCTCGTGCAGCGCCGGATCGTAGTGCTTCAGCTCGGCGACGATCGCCCGCGCGTCCTTGACGGGGTCGACTTCGGGATCGTAAGGCGCGATGTCGACGACGTGCAACAGCAGCCGCGTCCGCTGCAGGTGGCGCAGGAACCGGTGGCCGAGACCGGCGCCTTCCGCGGCGCCCTCGATCAGCCCCGGAATGTCGGCGATGACGAAGCTCCGGTTGGTGTCGGTGCGGACCACGCCCAACGACGGCGCGAGCGTGGTGAACGGATAGTCGGCGACCTTCGGCCGCGCGGCCGAGACCGCGCGTATCAGCGTGCTCTTGCCTGCGTTCGGCATTCCGAGCAGGCCGACGTCGGCGAGCACTTTCAGCTCCATCCTCAGCATCCGCTGCTCGCCCTTTTCGCCGGGTGTGGTCTGCCGCGGCGCGCGGTTGGTGCTGGACTTGAAGTGGATGTTGCCGAGGCCGCCCTTGCCGCCCTTCGCGACCCGCGCGCGCTGCCCGTCGGCGGCGAGGTCGGCGATGAGCGCGGCGGAGTCGGCGTCGGTGATGACGGTGCCGACCGGGACCCGCAGCACGATGTCGTCTGCGCCGCGGCCGTACTTGTCTGCGCCGTGGCCGTTCTCGCCGCTCTTCGCCCGGTGGATGCGTGCGTAGCGGTAGTCGATGAGTGTGTTGATGTTGCGATCGGCGATCGCGTAGATGCTGCCGCCGCTGCCGCCGTCGCCGCCGTCGGGTCCGCCGCGCGGGATGAACTTCTCGCGGCGGAAGCTGGCCGAGCCGTTGCCTCCGTCGCCGGCGATCACCTCGATCGTCGCCTCGTCCACGAATCTCACGGCGCTTCCTTCACGTAGATGACGTAGCGTTCGGTGTCGTCGCCGCGGCGGCGGCCTTCCCACTCGACCTGCCAGCCCGGCAGCGACGGCGGCACGCCTTCCTGCCGCCCGTACTGGACCAGCAGCGCGGGACAGTCTTCGGCGTGCGCGTCGACCTCGGCGCGGACGGTGACGACGTTGGCGAAGTAGTGGAACAGCGCCCGCTGCGGCTCGCCGAGGTAGCGGCTGCCGACGCAGCCCTGCGCCGGCAGGTGCGACGCGGCCGCCTCGACGACCGATCGGTAGCTGCGGCGCGAGTCGAGGTAGGGCAGCCAGATAGTCCCGTACAGCCCCCACAGCAGCGTCATCCCGGCGGCCCAGTTGAGCACCGCCCGCCGATTGCTGCGCCGCGCGGGCCGCACGAGGACGACCCAGAGCGCGGTCAGGAACAACGCGGCGAGGATCGTGCCGAGATGGAACCGCGGCTGGAATCCGATCTCGCTGTCGCGGACCATCCGCGCCACCGCCGCCGACATGCCGTGCGTGTACGAGTCGATCCACAGCGCCCACATCAGCAGCGACAGCAGGCCGAACGTCAGGATGCCGAACCAGTCGAGGAAGCCCGAGAACCCGCGCTTGAGCGAATCGACCTCGAGCGCGGCGAGCAGCGCGAGCGGCACCAGCAGCGGCATCGCGTGGATCAGCCGCGGGTCGGGCACGATCACCAGGCTCCCGACGATCACCAGCGCCAACACCGCCGGCAGCCGCAGCTCCGGCCCGGCGAGTCCGCCGTTGAAGCCGCGTCCGCGCGTCCACAGCATC
This sequence comes from Betaproteobacteria bacterium, assembly GCA_040007035.1. GTDB lineage: Bacteria > Pseudomonadota > Gammaproteobacteria > Burkholderiales > Casimicrobiaceae > CAIWHR01. Next base: position 12,969 of record JBDTVU010000082.1, read on the forward strand.
CACAGGATCAGCGGCAGCGCGGGCCATGAGAACCAGAGCAGGTTTTTCAGGTGGTAGAAGGGCTCGACGGTCCCGGTGGCGCTGCCGATGCCGAGGAGGTCGCGCGACGACTCGCCGGCCCACCAAGCGGCGAGCAGCGCAGGATCGCGGCCCTGGAGGGCGACCAGCCACGGCGCCGCCACCGCCACCGCGACGACCAAGCCGACGCCGGCCGCGAGCGCGTGGCGGCGGGTGCGCCAGACGCCGCCGAACGCAGGGAGGAGGAGCGCCGTTGCGGCGAGCCACATCGGCCCGACCAGGCCCCGGCTCAGGAACGCGATTCCGGCGCCGACGCCGAGCAGCACGCCGCCGGCGACCGGCCGCGACAACGCGAGCGCGAATCCGTACAGTGCAGCGGCGACACCCAGCGTCAGCCCCAGCTCGGGCGACAGCGCGTGCGCGCGGTCCCAGAAGCCGATCGAGCCGATGAGGATCAGCACCGGCAGCCAGCGGAAGGGCCTCCCGGCGAGCTCCCGGCTGGCGAGCGCGACGCAGACGAGGATCAGCGCGAGCGCGATTCCGGCGACCAGCCGCGCGGCATTGTGCGGCACGAGCGGCGGCGCGAACGCCGACATCGCGAGCGCGGCCGCTGCGGGCACGAACGGCGGGCGAGCGAGGTTGACTTCGCCGGCAAGATGCGGAACGACGTAGTCGCCGCGCTCCGCCATCTCCCAGGCGATGCCGAACGTTGTCGCGTCCTCGGTCTTCCAGGGATCGTGGCCGGCGAGCCCGAGCAGCACCCACGCTGCGCAGAGCAGCGCAAGGCCGAGCTGCTTCAGCGCACGGTACGGACCGGACGGGGAGAGCTCGGACGGGTCGTCGGTCGCCGGCGGGGCAAGGCGTGACATCGAAGGTCGGTGGTCAGCGTGGCGGTGAAAGAAAAAGGCAGCCGAAGCTGCCTTTCCCGTCTGCGAAGGTGCGCCGCGCGATGTCACGCGCGCGGGCGCATCGGCGTTCAGGCCGCCGTGGTCGTGCGCTTGGTCGTCGCGTAGCGCTGGCGGAACTTGTCGATCCGGCCGGCGGTGTCCATCACCTTCTGCTTGCCGGTGTAGAACGGGTGGCACGCCGAGCATACCTCGACGTGGAGCTCCGGCTTGCCGAGCGTCGACGCCGTCTCGAACACATTGCCGCAGCTGCAGGTCACCTTCATCAGGCTGTACTTCGGGTGCGTTCCGGTTTTCATGTGTCCCTCTGTCTCACGGTCCACGCACCGGGGCTTCATTGCCCGTGGGGGTGCGCCGGGACCGGCATCGCGCCATTTGGGGCCGGTTACGGAAATCCCGAGGTCGGCCGGCGCGGAAAAGTGCGGATTATCGCCTCTTTTGCGGTGCAGCGCAACGGGCGGAGGACTTTCCCGCGAGCTAGATGTGGCGAAAAGGCTTTTTGCGAATCAAGGAGTTACGACGGATAGCCGGTCAGATTCGGCAGGACGGCCACCGTCTAACCCCTGCGCATCGAGTCGAAGAAGTCCGCGTTGTTCTTCGTCTGCTTGACCTTGTCGAGCAGGAATTCCATCGCCTCGAGCTCGTCCATCGGGTAGAGCACCTTCCGCAGCAGCCAGACCTTTTGCAGGATGTCCGGCTTCAGCAGCAACTCTTCCTTCCGCGTGCCCGAGCGGTTGACGTTGATCGCCGGGTAGATCCGCTTCTCGGCCATCCGCCGGTCGAGGTGGATTTCCATGTTGCCGGTGCCCTTGAACTCCTCGTAGATCACGTCGTCCATCCGCGAGC
>JBDTVU010000083.1:0-14569 GCA_040007035.1 Betaproteobacteria bacterium
GCTGGTACGGCGTCGACGACGTGCGCGCGTTCGGTCACCGCTCGCGCACCGCGCAGATGGGTTACTCGCGCGCAGACTACGGCGGCAAGCCGGTGATCGCGATCGTCAACACGTGGAGCGAAATCAATCCCTGCCACACGCATTTCCGCCAGCGCGCCGAGGAGGTCAAGCGCGGCATCTGGCAGGCCGGTGGATTCCCGGTCGAGATGCCGGCGATCACGCTGTCGGAGCCGTTCCAGAAGCCGACGACGATGCTCTACCGCAACCTGCTGGCGATGGAGTGCGAGGAGCTGTTGCGCTCGTATCCGGCCGACGGCGCCGTGCTGATGGGCGGCTGCGACAAGACGACCCCGGCGCTGCTGATGGGCGCGATCAGCATGAACCTCCCCGCGATCTTCATGCCGGCGGGGCCGATGCTGCGCGGCGACTGGCGCGGCAATGCGCTGGGCTCCGGCTCCGACGTGTGGAAGTACTGGGCCGAGCGACGCGCCGGCAATCTCACCGACGCGGCGTGGGAGGAAATCGAGAACGGCATCGCACGCTCCCCCGGTCATTGCATGACGATGGGCACCGCGTCGACGATGACGTCCGCCGCCGAGGCGCTGGGCTTCACGCTGCCGGGCGCGGCGTCGATTCCCGCCGCCGATTCGCGGCACGCGCGGATGGCGACCGACTCCGGCCGCCGGATCGTCGACATGGTGTGGGAGGACCTGACGCCGCGCGACATCGTCACCCCCGCGGCGATCGACAACGCGATCGTCGCCGTGCTCGCGATCGGCGGCTCGACCAACGCGCTCGTCCACCTGATCGCGATCGCCCGCCGCGCGGGCATCCCGCTGACGCTCGACCGCTTCGACGCACTGGCGCAGACGACGCCGCTCGTCGCCAACGTGCGTCCGGCCGGCAAGTATCTGATGGAAGATTTCTACTACGCCGGCGGCTTGCGCGCGCTGCTGGCGTCGATCGGCGACCTGCTGGCACTCGGCGAGCGGACGGTCAACGGCAAGACGTTGGGCGAGAACGTCGCCGGCGCCGAGGTCCACAACGCCGACGTGATCCTGCCGCGGGCGAAGGCGCTGGTGGCCAACGGCAGCCTCGCCGTGCTGCGCGGCAATCTCGCGCCGGACGGCGCCGTGATCAAGCCGGCGGCAGCCGAGCCGCGCCTGCTGAAGCACACCGGACCCGCGGTCGTGTTCGCCGACTACAACGACATGGCGGCGCGCATCGACGATCCGGCGTTGCCGGTCACCGCCGACTCGGTGCTGGTGCTGAAACACGCCGGGCCGCAGGGCGCGCCGGGAATGCCCGAGTGGGGGCAGTTGCCGATCCCGAAGAAGGTGCTCGCCACCGGCGTGCGCGACATGCTCCGCATCTCCGACGCGCGGATGAGCGGCACCAGCTACGGCGCGTGCGTGCTGCACATCGCGCCGGAAAGCTTCGTCGGCGGCCCGCTCGCGCTGGTGCAGGACGGCGACCTGATCGAGCTCGACGTTGCGGCGCGCAAGCTGGAACTCAAGGTGCCCGACGCCGAGCTCGCGCGTCGCCGCGCCGCGTGGAAGGCGCCGGCGCCGCACTACACGCGCGGCTTCGGCGCGCTCTACCAGCAGCACATCTCGCAGGCCGACCAGGGGTGCGACTTCGATTTCCTCGAAGGCACCGCGCCGACGGCCGAGCCCGAGATCCACTGACGCGTCGCCGCCCGCAACAACAACCGCGACTGAAGGGGGAACGATGAAACGGATCGCCGCACTGCTCGCGGGTGTCGCTCTCATCATGCTGGCCGGAGCCGCCGGTGCGCAGGCCTGGCCGTCGAAGCCGGTCAAGTGGATCGTCCCGTTCGCGCCGGGCGGCACCACCGACATCCTCGCCCGCACCGTCGGCGAGAAATTGGCGCTCGCGCTCGGGCAACCGGTCGTCATCGAGAACAAACCCGGCGCCGGGGGCGGCGTGGGCGCCGAGTTTGTCGCCAAGGCGGCGCCGGACGGCTACACGATCATGGGCGGGACGATCAGCACCCACGCGATCAACGCGTCGCTTTACGCCAAGCTGCCCTACGACCCGGTGAAGGACTTCGCGCCGATCACGCTGATCGCGCGGGTGCCGAACATGCTGGTCGTCAATCCGGCGGTGCCGGCGAAGGACGTGAAGGAGCTGATCGCGCTGCTGAAGACCAATCCCGGCAAATACTCGTTCGCCTCCAGCGGCAACGGCACCTCGCAACATCTTTCCGGCGAGCTGTTCAAGTCGATGGCCGGTGTCGACATGCAGCACATCCCGTACAAGGGCAGCCCGCCCGCGCTGCAGGACGTCGTCGGCGGCCAGGTGGCGATGACGTTCGACAACATCACGACGGCGTGGCCGCTGGCGAAGGCGGGCAAGCTGCGCGCGCTGGCGGTGACGACGGCGAAGCGCTCGGCGATCGCGCCCGACGTGCCCACGCTCGCCGAGGCCGGTCTGCCCGGCTTCGAGGTTGGCTCGTGGCAGGGCGTGTTCGCGCCGGCCGCCACGCCGCCGGAAATCGTCAGGCGTCTGAACACGGAGATCGTGCGGATCCTCAACCTGCCCGACGTGCGCGAGAAGCTCGCCGGTCTCGGTGCCGAGGTCGTCGCCGACACGTCCGAGGAATTCGCGGCGCTGGTGAAGGCAGAAGTCGTCAAGTGGGCCGATGTGGTGAAGAAGTCGGGCGCGAAGGTCGATTGACGCGCTCGTGCCGGCGACGGATGCGACGGGGTCGCGACGCGACGGCAGGCGTCGGATGACATGAGCGACCTCTTCCCCGGATTCACGGCGTACCGCATCGCGACTGCCGGCGCCGAAATCCACTGCGAGTCCGGCGGCAGCGGCCCGCCGCTGTTGATGCTGCACGGCTACCCGCAGACGCACGCGATGTGGCACCGCATCGCGCCGGCGCTCGCCGAATCGTTCACCGTCGTCTGCCCCGACCTGCGCGGCTACGGCGATTCGTCGAAACCCGACGGTGGCGGGCGGCACGTCAACTATTCGAAGCGGGCGATGGCGCAGGACATGGTCGAGTTGATGCGCACGCTGGGATTCGCCCGCTTCCGTCTCGCAGGCCACGACCGCGGCGGCCGTGTCGCGCATCGGCTTACCCTCGACCATCCGGACGCCGTCGAGCGGGTTGCGGTGCTGGACATTTCCCCGACGCGGATCATGTACGGGCAGACCGACCAGGCGTTCGCGACCGCGTACTACCACTGGTTCTTCCTGATCCAGCCGTTCGATCTGCCGGAGCGGTTGATCGGTGCCGACCCGGTCTACTACCTGCGCCGGAAGATCGGGAGCTGGTCGGGCGGGCTGTCGTACTTCGACCCGCGTGCGCTCGCCGAATACGAACGCTGCTTCGCGGACCCGGCGACGATCCACGCGACCTGCGAGGACTATCGCGCGGCGGCGTCGATCGACCTCGGGCACGACGCGGCCGACGCCGACAAGCGCATCGAATGTCCGCTGCTCGCGCTGTGGGGCGAGAAGGGCGTGGTCAACCGGTTGTTCGATCCGATTCGCGACTGGGGGCGCGTCGCGACGGACGTCCGCGGCCGCACGCTGCCGACCGCCCATTTCCTCGCCGAGGAAGCGCCGGGCGAGACGCTCGCCGAACTCCGCGCGTTCTTTGCCGGCTGAGTGGCGGGCCGGCCTCCGCGGCCCCCGAGGGGGTTACGGCCAAATCGTCGGCTTTGCTATAATCGCGCCCTTGGCCAAGTAGCTCAGTTGGTAGAGCAGCGGATTGAAAATCCGTGTGTCGGTGGTTCAATTCCGCCCTTGGCCACCAGATTTCGCGGGACGCGCGGCGGACCGCAAAATCGGCCACGTGGCAATTCGCCCCTGGCCACCCATACAGCAAAGGCTTGCGCGTCCCTCGGACGGCAAGCCTTTCTCTCTTGTGTGATCCGTGGCGGGACGTCGCCGCACGCTCAAAGCCATGCCCCAGGAAGCTGCGTCGGCGCGGTTCCAGGCGAACTCCGGGGCTACCAATGCAAAGCCCCACGATATTCGCGGGGCTTCGCTGGCTCACCACATCGCTGTGGCTTCGTTCCGTTGCGTCACCGCAACGTGTGCCGGTGTCTCGTTACCGGCGTCGGGGTAGTCCAGTAGTGAATGTCATCGATAGAGTGCCCCCCCGTCATCGTTTCCTGCAACATCGGTGAAACCTCGCGGCTTCGAAATCGGGGGAGCATCCGGTTGCGGGGCACCGTACCCGCGAAAACCGACACTCACGACTGCTGCCCGCTCCGCGAGCACCGATCCACCTTTCGGATCGCTTACGGCTTAAGACTACGCCGGGCCGGAAAGAGTTTCAAGCAGCAGGTTTCGGCGCGGTTCGTCAGGGCCGGTTGGCATTCGATCCGAGCGGACTTCTGCGCGAACGGGCGGCTGGTTGCGAGGCCGCTGACCCTCACGGTCCGACCGTCGTCTGGGCAGTGCCGGCGGTCGCGACGATCCCCTCCGCCGCAAATCCATCGATCTCGGCGTCCGCGTAGCCGGCTTCGCGCAACAGCTCGCGCGTGTGCTCGCCGAGGAGCGGTGCAGGACGCCCGACCCGTGCCGGCGTCTCCGAAAGATGGATCGGGCACCCAATGACCTTTGTCGGCCCGGCCTCCGGATGGTCGATGTCGACGACCATTCCGCGCGCGAGCGTCTGCGGATGCGTCAGCGCTTCGCCGAGCGAATGGACCGGACCGGCCGGAACGCCGGCCGCGTCGAGCAGGGTAAGCCACTCGGCGCGCGTCTTGTGCGCAAGCACGTCGTTCATCGCCGCCACCAGCGCGGGCCGATTCTCCATCCGCGTGGTGTTCGTCGCGAAGCGCGGATCGTCGCGCCACTCGGGATGCCCGAGCACGTCGGCGATGCGCTCCCAGTTCGCCTGATTGGCGCCGCCGATGTTGATCCAGCCGTCGCTCGCCATGAACGCCTGATACGGCGCGGCGAGGATGTGCGCGGAGCCGAGCGGCCCCGGCGACTCGCCGGTCGCGAAATAACTCGCGGCGTGCCAGTACGTCTGCTGCAGCGCGGCTTCCATCAGCGAGGTGTCGACGATCTGGCCGCGCCCGGTTCGCAGCCGGTGCACGTAGGCCGCGAGGATGCCGACGGCGCCCAGTATCCCGGCGTTGATGTCGGACACCGGGTTGCCCGTCTTCACCGGCGGTCGCCCCGGCTCGCCGGTGATCGCCATGAGCCCGGCGAACCCCTGCGCGACGAGGTCGAAGCCGCCCTTGTCGGCATACGGGCCGTCGCGCCCGAAGCCGGTGATCGCGCAGTAGATGAGCGCCGGATTTTCGGCGGCCAGCACGTCGTAACCGAGGCCCAGCTTCTGCAGCGTGTCGTACCGGAAGTTCTCGAGGAGGACGTCGGCGGTGCGCACCAGCCGGAGCAGGATCGCGCGGCCCTCCGCACGCTTCAGGTCGATTGCGATGCCGCGCTTGCCGCGATTCAGCATCAGGAATGGCGCGGAGACGCCGTTGACGCGCGGCTCGCGATATTGGCGCGCATCGTCGCCGCCGGGCAGCTTCTCGACCTTGATCACGTCGGCGCCGAGGTCCGCGAGCAGCGCACCGCAGCTCGGGCCGGCCATCACCTGCGCGAGCTCGAGCACGCGGACGCCCGCGAGCGGGCCGGGGTGCGGTGTCTCGGCACGGGTGTTCATCTGCCTCGAAACTCCGGTTTCCGTTTCGCGAGGAACGCCGCGTAGCCGATGCGGAAGTCCTCGGAGTCGAAGCAGTCGAAGCACTCGTCGCGCTCCGCCGCCGACAGCGGCCGGGGATCGGCCAGCCTGCGCGCGAATTTCTTGTGCCAGCGAGCGGCGAGCGGCGCGCCATTGGCGATGCGCTCGGCGGTCGCCCGCGATTCGGCGGCGACGTCGACGTCGGGGACGACGCGCGTGACGAGACCTTTCGCGTTCGCCTCCTCGGCTTCGAGAATGCGGCCTTCGAGCAGAAGCTCCAGCGTCACGGCGGTCCCCACGAGGGCAATCAGCGGCGCCATCTCGGCGTACGCCATCACGAGTCCCAGGTTCTTGATCGGGGCGCCGAACCGGCTCGACGTTCCGCAGATCCGCAGATCGCACAGCGCGGCGATCTCGAGGCCGCCACCGACGCACAAGCCGTGGATCTGGGCGACAAGCGGATGGCGACACGCGGCCAGTGCCTGCGCCGTCTCGTGCATCACCGCGCCGTACGCGACGGCCTGCGCCTTGTTCGCGCGCTCGGTCGCAAACTCGGCGATGTCGTTGCCCGGCGAAAACGCCTTCTCGCCCGCACCGCGGACGACGATGCAGCGCACGTCGTCATCGGCGGAGAGGGCGCGCACCGCGGCACCGAGCTCGCGCCACATCGCCATGGTCAGCGCGTTGAGCTTCGCCGGCCGGTTGAGGACGACGGTGGCGATGGCGCCGTCGCGCGCGACTTCGATCAATCCGTCCACGAGGCCGCTCAGCGATAGAAGAGGTTGACGAGGCCGAGACCGGTGACCGGCACGTAGGTTACGAGCAGCAGCACGGCCACGAGGACGGCGATGAACCAGACGTTCACGCGCGTGACCGCCCAGACCGACTCCCTGGCGATCGAACTCGCCACCATCAGCACGCTGGCCACCGGCGGCGTCTGCTGGCCGATGCCGAGGTTGATGGTGACGATGAGGCCGAAATGCACGGGGTCGATGCCGACCGCCTTGACCAGCGGCATCACTACCGGCACGACGAGGATGATCGCTGCTGCCGAATGCAGGAACATGCCGAGCAGCAGGAACAGCACGTTGAGTAGTGCCAGCACCAGCCACTTGTTGCGCGTCATCTCGGACACTGCGTGCGCCAGCGCCTGCGGCGCCTGGACTTCGGTGAGGTAGGTGCCGAGGAGCGCGCTGGTCGCCACCAGCAGCATGACGACGGCGGTCTGGATCGCACCTTCGATGATAGCCTGCCGCAGATGTCCGACGTTGAGTTCGCGGTAGATGAGCAGCCCGACGGCAAGCGCCGCCACCACGGCGAGCGCCGCACCTTCGGTGGCCGTCACGACGCCGCCGAAGATGCCGCCGAGGATGATGATCGGCAGCAGAAACGCCCACAGCGCCTCGCGCGCGGTGTGCCGCACGCGCTGCCACGAGAACGCTTCCTCGCGCGGCAGGTTGTACCGGCGCGCCAGCATGTACGCTACTCCCATCAGCCCGACGCCGCCGATGATGCCGGGGACGATGCCGGCGACGAAGAGCTGGACGACCGACGTCTCCGCCATCACCGCGTAGAGGATCATCGGGATCGACGGCGGAATTATCACGGCGAGCGTCGCGGCCGACGACATCACGGCGGCGGCAAACGGCGCCGGATAACCTTTGGCCTTCATTCCGGGAATCAGGATCGAGCCCAGCGCCGCCACGTCGGCGACGGCCGAGCCCGAGATCTCGGCGAAAAACAGCGAGGCGCCGATCGAGACGTGCGCGAGCCCGCCACGAATCCAGCCGAAGATCGCGGACGCGAACGCGATCAACCGCTGCGAGATTCCGGACGCGTTCATGATCGCGCCGGCCAGGATGAACAGCGGAATGGCGAGCAGCGGAAAGCTGGTGGCGCCGTTGTAGGCGACGACGGCGAGATTGGGCAGGATGGCGAGGCCGTGGGTGGTGACCATCGCGACCACCGCGACGACCCCCAGCGCGACCGCGATCGGCACGTTGACCAGCACCAGCGCGAGCACCGCGGCGAACAGCCCGAGCATGATGCTCATCTCGGGGTCCCGGTCAGTGCAGCCCGTCGGCGAGCGCCACGCCGCCGGACGTGTCCGGTGGCGCCGTCGCCACGATGAGGTCGACGAGGTACGTCACCTCCGCGATCACGATCAGCGCCGCCGAGATCGGGATCACCGACTGCACGACACTCATCGGCACCCACGGCAGGCTGACCATCGAATCCGTCGCGAGGATCGGGAGGATCGACGCGCCGACGCCGCCCAGCAGCACGAAAAACGCGATCACGACGAGCTGGGCGACGATGGACAGCATCCGCCGCGCGCGCCACGGCAGCGCGTCGACGAGCTCGGGGCAGCCGATGTGGGCACGCCGGACCGACGCCAGCGCCGCGCCGTAGAACGTCAGCCACGCCAGCATCACCGACGCCAGCTCGTCGTACCAGGTGAGCGCCCGGCCGAAGCTGCGGAACGCCACGCCCAGCGTCACCTCGACGAACAGCGCGACCATCAGCGCGCCGACGACCCATTCGAGCAGCCGCCCGTAGCGCGCGCGGAACCACTCCAGTGCGGCGGCGACGCCCGCGGTTCGATGCGCCGGCACCACCCTCTATTTCCCGAGCGCGACGGCGCGGTCGATCACGTCCTTGGCGCCGGCCACTTCCTTGCCGAACTCCTCATAGATGGACTTGCTGGCGGCGATGAACGCGTCCTTGTCGACGTCGTTGACCTGCATGCCCGCCTGCTTCAGCTTGCCGAGCAGATCGGCGTCGTCCTTCGCCGCCGTCTCGTAGACGTAGGCCTGGGTCTCCTTGGCCGTGTCCTCGAGAATCGTGCGTACGTCGGCCGGCAGCGACTCCCATTTGGTCTTGCCTACGGTGAGATAGGCGGGCGTGTACACGTGCCCGGTGAGCGACAGGTACTTCTGCACCTCCTGCAGCTTCGCCGAGTAGATCTGCGTGAATGGGTTCTCCTGGCCGTCCATCACGCCGGTCTGCAGCGCGGTGAAGAGCTCGGAGAATTTCATCGGGCTGGGATTCGCGCCGTAGGCCTGGAACATCTTCACCCGCCACTTGCCTTCGGGCACCCGCAGCTTGATGCCGGCCAGATCGGCGGGGACCTTGATCGGGCGCTTGTTATTGGTGACGTGGCGGACGCCGTTTTCCCAGACCGCAAGGATCTTCAGCCCCTTCTTCTCGGCTTCGGGCGCGAGCTTCGTCCAGAACAGATCCTTTTCGATCCGCGCCATGTGCGCCCGGTCCTTGACGATGTACGGCATCTCGAACACGCCGAACAGGTCGACCTGCGAGCTCATCACCGTCGACGGGACCGCCATGTCGAGCGTGCCGAGCTTCAGTTTCTGGATCATCTCGCTGTCGCCGCCCAACTGGCTCGATCCGTAGGTCACGACTTTCGCCTTCGTGCCGAGCTTCGCATTTGCGCGCCGCGCGAATTCGTCGGCACTCTTCTGGAACAGCGAGCCCGGCTCGCCGACGTGGCCGAGCTTGATCTCGACCTGCGCCAGCGCGGGCGCGGCGCCGGCGAGCAACACGAGGCCGCACAGCGCGGCGAGGGCAAGCTGGCGGGGCGCGGTGCCGCGCCCGGTGCTGCGGCTGGTTTCCATCACAGGCCTCCTCCTCAAGTGGACGTCAGGTGCGCCGGCACGCCGGCGCCGGCGTTCATGCGGCGCGTCGTTGCGCCGTCGTTGTCGTCGCGTTGCCGCTTTGCTGCAGGAAGGCGAGCGCCTCGCCGACGCCGCCCTGGCGATGCGGGACGTCGCGCAGCGCGAGGCCCATTTCGACGCCACACAGCGTGCCGCAGAGCATCAGGTCGTTGAACCAGCCGAGGTGCCCGATCCGGAACACCCTGCCGGCGAGCTTGCCGAGCCCGGTGCCGAGCGAGAGGTCGAATTGCGCGAGCGTCTCGCGCCGGAACGCGTCGGCGTCGTGGCCGTCGGGCATCAGCACCGCCGTCAGCGTCCCGCTGCACTCGGCGGGATTGCGGCACAGCACCTCGAGGCCCCACCCGCGCACGGCGCGGCGCGTGGCTTCTGCATGCCGCGCGTGGCGCGCGAACACGTTGGGCAGGCCTTCCTCGCGCAGCATGGCGAGCGCTTCGTGCAGGCCATAAAGGAGGTTGGTCGCCGGCGTCGACGGAAAGAAACCCTGCCGGTTCATCGCGATCGTCTCGTCCCAGCGCCAGTACGACCGCGGCAGCTTCGCGTGCTTGCTGGCGGCCTGCGCCTTGTCGCTGACGGCGTTGAACGACAGGCCCGGGGGCAGCATCAGCCCCTTCTGCGAGCCGGCGACGGTGACGTCGACGCCCCATTCGTCATGGCGATAGTCGATCGACGCCAGCGACGAGATGGTGTCGACCATCAGCAGCGCCGGATGGCCGGCGCGGTCGATTGCCTGGCGGATCTCGGGGATGCGCGAGGTGACGCCGGTCGACGTCTCGTTGTGCACCGCAAGCACCGCCTTGCACGCGTGCGCACGGTCCTCGGCCAGCTTCGCCTCGACCAGCGCGGGGTCGATGCCGCTGCGCCAGTCGCCGGGAACGAAGTCGACGACGATGCCGAGCCGTTCCGCCATCGCCCGCCACAGCGTTGCGAAGTGGCCGGTCTCGAACATCAGCACGCGGTCCCCGGGCGACAGCGTGTTGACCAGCGCGGCTTCCCACGCGCCGGTGCCCGACGCCGCGTAGGTCACGATCGGGCCGCCGGTCTGGAAGACGTCCTTGAGGCCCTCGAGGATTTCGTGCGTCAGGCGCGCGAACTCGGGCCCGCGATGATCGATCGTCGGCCGGTCGATCGCCCGCAGCACCCGCTCGGGCACGTTGGTCGGGCCGGGAATCTGCAGGAAATGGCGCCCGGACGGGTGCGCATCGAGTTGGAACATGGGGCCTCCCGCGGGAAACGTGCGGACGAATCCGGCGAATATCGTGTTGCGAACGGTATCATAATCCCGGTTCGAACCGCGCAGCCGCGCTGCACCCACCTTCGTGAACGCGCCCGAGACGAAGCCGCTCATCTACCAGCCCGGAGGCATGTCGGGCGACCTGGCGCGACGCCTTCGCGGCGCCGTGGCGGGCGACGTCCTGTTCGACCGCGCGTCGCGCGGCCGCTACGCGACCGACGCCTCGATCTACCAGGTCGAGCCGGTCGGCGTGCTGGTGCCGCAGACGGACGCCGACGTGCGGGTCGCGTTCGACGTCTGTCGTGAGTTCTCCGTGCCGCTCCTGCCGCGCGGCGCCGGCAGCTCGCAATGCGGGCAGACGGTCGGCGCGGCGCTCGTCGTCGACCACAGCAAGCACCTGAACCGCGTCGTTTCGTTCGATCCGGACGCGCGCACCGTGACGGTCGAGCCCGGCATCGTCCTCGACGCGCTGAACGCGTGGCTGAAGCCCAGCGGACTGTGGTTCCCCGTCGACGTCAGCACGTCGGCGCAGTGCACGCTGGGCGGCATGGCCGGCAACAACTCCTGCGGGTCGCGCTCGATCGCCTACGGCAACATGGTGCACAACGTCGAGGCCATTGACGCACTGCTGGCGGACGGCACGACGGCGCGCTTCGGCCCGGAAGCGGACATCGCGAAGGCGCCGCCGCGCATCCGGGCGCTCGCGGAAGGCCTGCGTGCGATCGGCGTCCGCGAACGCGACGAGATCGCGTCGCGGGTGCCGACGGTGCTGCGCCGGGTGGGCGGCTACAACCTCGACGTCTTCCACCCGGTCAGCGAGCGTCCCTACACGGCGGACGGCAGCGTGAACCTCGCGCACCTCCTCGTCGGCAGCGAAGGGACGCTGGCGTGGACGCGCGGGATCACGCTGAAGCTCGCGCCGCTGCCCGCGCACCGGACCCTCGGCGTCGTCAACTTCCCGACGCTGTACCGCGCGATGGAATGCGCGCGCCACATCGTCGGGCTCGGGCCGTCGGCGGTCGAGCTGGTCGACCGGACGATGATCGACCTCGCGCGCGGCAATCCGGCGTTCCGCGCGGTGATCGAGGCGGCGCTCATCGGCGAGCCCGAAGCGATCCTGCTGGTCGAGTTCACCGACGACGGTGCCGACCTGCCGTTGCGCCGCGTTGCCGACCTCGCCGCGCTGATGGGCGACCTGGGATTGCCGGGCAGCGTCGTGCGGATGGTCGACGCGGCGGCGCAGAAGGCGCTGTGGGAGGTGCGCAAGGCGGGGCTCAACATCATGATGAGCATGCGCGGCGACGGCAAGCCGGTGTCGTTCATCGAGGATTGCGCGGTCCCGCTCGAGCATCTCGCCGACTACGTCGCCCGGCTGACCGAGGTGTTCAGGAAGCACGGCACCCGCGGCACGTGGTACGCGCATGCATCGGTGGGAACGCTGCACGTACGGCCGATCCTCGACATGCGCCGCGACGGCGCGGCGAAGATGCGCGCGATCGCCGAGGAGGCGAGCGCGATGGTGCGCGAATACAAGGGCGCGTTCTCCGGCGAGCATGGCGACGGCCTCGTGCGCAGCGAATGGGTCGCGTGGCAATTCGGGCCGCGCCTGACGCGGGCGTTCGAGGAGATCAAGGCGCTGTTCGATCCGGAGGGCCGGATGAACCCGGGCAAGATCGTGCGGCCGGCGCCGATGGACGACCGCACGCTGTTCCGCTTTGCTCCGGGTTACGGCGTTGCGCCACTGGCGCCGGCGCTCGACTGGTCGGCGTGGAACGTCGACTACGATCCCGCGTCCGACGTCCTGTCGCCCCCGGGAACGGGCGGCGATCCCGCGCAGGGCTTCGGCAAGGCCGTCGAGATGTGCAACAACAACGGCCACTGCCGCAAGTTCGACGCCGGCACGATGTGCCCGAGCTACCGCGTCACGCGCGACGAGATCCATTCGACGCGCGGCCGGGCCAACACGTTGCGGCTGGCGCTCTCCGGGCAGCTCGGGCCGGATTTCGCGTCGCAGGACGTGCGCGACGCGCTCGATCTCTGCGTGAGCTGCAAGGGCTGCCGCCGCGATTGCCCGACGGGCGTCGACATGGCGAAGATGAAGATCGAGTTCAACCACCAGTGGCAGCGTGCGCACGGGCTCCCGCTCAAGGACCGTGCGATCGCGTTCCTGCCGCGGTGGGCGCCGTGGGCGGCAAGGTTGCCATGGCTCGCCAACCTGCGCGACGCGTTGCCCGGCGCCGCCCGGCTGTCCGAGCGGTGGACGGGTCTATCCGCGCAGCGATCGCTGCCGCGCTGGCGGCGCGACACGTTCCTGCGCACGCATCGGGACCTTGACGACGCGGCGGCGACGGCCGATGTCGTGCTGTTCGTCGACACGTTCACGCATTACTTCGAGCCCGAGAATGCGCACGCCGCGCTCGCAGTGCTGACCGCGGCCGGCTATCGGGTCGCCGTCGCCCGCGCCGTCGCCGATGACGATGAGCCGGGGCGGCCTCTCTGCTGCGGCCGCACTTTCCTTGCGGCGGGGCTGGTCGACGAGGCGAAGCGCGAAGCCCGCCGCGTCGTGGCCGCGCTCGCACCGCACATCGAACGCGGCGCCTGGGTCGTCGGCCTGGAGCCGTCGTGCCTGCTCTCGCTGCGCGACGAGTTCCTGGTGATGGGGCTGGGCGAAGGCGCGCAGCGTCTCGCGCGGCAGGCACTGCTGGTCGAGGAGTTTTTGGCGCGCGAGCACCACGCCGGGCGCCTGCGGCTGCCTCTGGTCGCGCTGCCGGAGAAGCACGCGCTGCTGCACGGGCACTGCCACCAGAAGGCGTTCGACGCGCTCGCGCCGGCGCGGGCGGTGCTTCAACTGATTCCCGGGCTTGCCGTGGACGTCGTGGAATCGAGCTGCTGCGGGATGGCCGGAAGCTTCGGCTACGAGGCGGCGCATTACGACGTCTCGATGCGCATGGCCGAGCTGGCGTTGCTGCCCGCCGTGCGCAAGGCCGATCCCTCGACGCTGATCGTCGCCGACGGCACGAGCTGCCGGCACCAGATCGCCGACGGCACGCGGGCCAGCGGCGAGCGCGAGGCCGTGCACGTCGTCCGCGTGCTCGCGCGCGCGCTCGATCCCGGGCGCGCGGCGCCGGGCGTATGATCGGTGCGCGCGGGTTCGTTCGCGCATCCTGGCGGGAGGCATCATGCGGCGGCCGACGATCTCTCCGGTTCGACGCGTCATTGCGGCGTTCGTTGGCCTGATCGCGATGGCGACGATTCCATTCGCACCCGCGACAGCCGCAACGCTCGAGGTGTTCCACGCCGATTCGCTCGCCGGCCCGATGCGCGCGCTCAAGCTGGCATTCGAGGCGCGGCAGCCCGGCGTGACGATCAACCTCACCTCGGGCGTCTCACGCGAGCTCGCCGCGCGGATCCTGAAGGGAGACCGCTGCGACGTATTTGCGTCCTCGTCGCCGTTGGTCATCGAGCAGGATCTGATGGGCAGGAAGGTCGCCGCGACCGACCGTGACGCCGCCGCGTGGTATGTCGTGTTTTCGGCCAACGAGATGGCGGTCATCACGGCGAAGGGCAATCCGCTCGGCATCCGGCAGATCGGCGACCTCGCCGGACCGCAGGTGAAATTCGTGCGGGTGACCGGCGAGAAGGACCTCGCCACCGGCCGCACGATCGAGTTCGTGAAGCGGGCCGCGGCGCTGGAGGGCAAGCCCGAGCTCGCGCAGAAGATCATCGACGGCGCGCCGGCCGATCCGGCGAAGCCGACCAACGTTCCGGGCGTCGTCGACGCCGTGAAGGAAGGGCAGGCGAACGCGGCGGTCGTCTACTACTCGGCGGCCGTCGCCGCGCGCAACGACGTCGACGTCGTCCGCTTTCCCGACAGCGTCAACCTGAGCGAGGCGATCCGCAACGCGGCCGTCGTGCCGGGGGCGGCGCAGAACGCGAAGGAAGCGCTTGCGTTCGTCGCGTTCC
>JBDTVU010000084.1:0-14455 GCA_040007035.1 Betaproteobacteria bacterium
GACGACCTGCTCGGCCGCGATCCGGTGGTGCTCGACAACGACGGTCTCGCCGAGTGGCTCGGCAACCGCGTCGCGCTGGTCACCGGCGCCGGCGGGTCGATCGGCGCCGAGCTCTGCCGCCAGATCGCCCGCTTCCGCCCGGCGCGGCTCGTGCTGTTCGACCTGTCCGAGGCCGCGCTGTACGAGATCCAGATCGCGCTCGGCGACGCGTTCCCGCAGCTGCCGCTCGCGTCCGTCGTCGGCGACGTCAAGCACGCCGCGCTGGTCGACGAGGTGATCGCGCGCGAGAAGCCGCACGTGATCTTCCACGCCGCCGCGTACAAGCACGTGCCGCTGATGGAGGAGACCAACGCCTGGTCGGCGGTGCGCAACAACGCCTACGGCACGCACGTGATCGCGCGCGCCGCGATCGCCGGAAAGGTCGAGAAGTTCGTGCTGGTGTCGACCGACAAGGCGGTGAATCCGACCAACGTGATGGGCGCGACCAAGCGCCTGGCCGAGATCGTCTGCCAGAGCCTGCAGGGCGGCGGCACGCAGTTCGTGCTGGTGCGCTTCGGCAACGTCTTCGGCAGCGCCGGCAGCGTGATCCCGCGGTTCCGCGAGCAGATCGCCCGCGGCGGCCCGGTGACGGTCACCCATCCGGACATCACGCGCTTCTTCATGTCGCTGTCGGAGGCGACGCAACTGCTGCTGCAGGCCGGCCTTCAGGGCAGGGGTGGCGAGATCCTCGTCCTCGACATGGGCGAGCCGGTGCGCATCGTCGACCTCGCCCACGACATGATCCGGCTGTCCGGCGCCGATCCCGATCGCATCCCGATCGTGTTCACCGGGCTGCGGCCGGGCGAGAAGCTGTACGAGGAGCCGCTCGCGTCGGAGGAGGCGACGCTGCCGACGCCTCACCCGAAGCTGCGGATCGCACAGGCGCGGGAAGCCAACGGCGAGGCGATCGGCCGGATGGTCGCGTGGTGCGAGCGCGACCGCGCCGCCGACGACGCAGAAGTCCGCGCGCGGCTGAAGTCGTGGATCCCGGAGTACGCACCGTCGGCTGGTGCGCCGGTGCAGCCGATCCCGACCGGGCCGACGCCGGCCGACGCGGCGAAAGAGCCGCTGCCGCTGCGCGCGCCGCGGCGCCGCTGAGCCGCCGGGCCCCGACGCCGCCGAGCTTCAGCCCCCCGACGGCGCCGAGCCTCAAGTCCCGGCACCGCCGAGCTTCAGCCCCCGGCGCCGGCCGCCGGGTCGCGCTCCGGCAACTCGATTCCGTAGGCCGTCCTGATCCGCTCGCGCGCCGCGTTGCGCGCGATGTCCGGATCGGCGGCATTGCGCATCCAGCGTCTGAGCCGCCGGCGCGTCGCGCCGTGCGCGTGGCGGACCGCCGTCGGCCACAACTCGTCGGGGAGTCTCGCGAACCGCAGTCGCTGCCGCTGGAGCAGGTGGTCGTGCAGCGCGGCGCCGGTGTCGAAGTACACGTAGTGCGGCCGCTCGCCGAAGCGCTCGCCCCGCCATCGTGCGAGCGCGTCGAGCCGCAGCCGGCGCACGAGCGGCACCCGGAAGCGAAGCTGCAGGATTGCCGCGAGCCACGGCAGCCGCGGCAGCTCGTTGCCCGCCGTCCGCGCTCGGAACGATGCGCCCGCAGCGAGCGCGTGCTGCACCGGCCCGACGCGGAGCAGCACGCAGGGGATCCACATCCGCGGCGCGTAGTAGCCGACGCGCTCGACGCCGAGGTGGTTCGCACCGAGCCATTCGCCGCGATGCAGGAAACCGCTGCCGTACGCACCGTCGCCGGCGAGCGCGGCCGTCATCGCCGGCACCAGGTCCGGCGAGAGGATCTCGGCGTCCGAATCGAGCAGCAGCAGCGCGTCGGCACGGGACTCGTGGAACACGCGGTCAAGCGTGTCGCCATGCCGGCGCAGCGGCCAGTGCAGCAGCGTGAACGGCAACCGGCGCCGCAGCGCCGCGAAGAACGGCGCGCTGCCATCGGTCGACTCGCAGTCGATGACGGTGACCGGCGCCCGCGAATGGCGGAGCGCGCTGGCGAGCGCGAGCGCGGCCAGCTCCTTCGTGCTGCAGTTGACGATGACGGTCTCGACGCGTTCGGGCGGCATTCGGACCGGGGGAATGCCGGGCATGTCGTCAGCGTCGCAGGCGCCGCGCCGGAACCGATGCCTCCAGCCGCCCGCTCATCGCTTCGCTTCGGACGAGGGGCCCGCGATCGGCGGTGTGGGTTCGGCGACCGCGTCCGAGGCGGGTACGTCGGTCGCGGGCACGTCGGTCGCGGGCGCCGGAACGTCGGCTGGCGGCCCGGTTGCGTCGGCCGCAGGCGGCGAGGCGTCGGCGGCGTGTGCAGGAGCGTCGGCTGGAGGGGTCGGCGCATCGGCCGCGAGCGGCGCGGCCTCGGTCGCGGCCGCTCCGGCAGCAGAAGCATCGCCCGCGGTAGCGTCTGCAGCGGGAGGATCGGCAGCGGAAGGACTGCCAGCAGAAAGATCGGCAGCGGGAACAACGGCAGCGGGAACAAAGGCAGCCTGTCCCGGGGCGGCCGGCACGCGAGGCACGGGCGCCACGATCGTCGTCGGCGCCATCGCCGCCAGGACGGTGGTCGGCGCGGCTTCGGAGAGTTCGGGAGCCGGCGCTGCGCCGACGGCGCCCTCCGCCGACTTCGCGTCTCCACGCGGGGCGACCGTCGCGGCGAGCAGGTCCCGGTAGAGCAGCACGAGCTTCAGCGTCACCGCGGCCGGCGTCAGTTGCAGCGCCGCGCGCCTCGCGTTTGCGCCGAGCCGGTCGCGGGTCGCCCCGTCGAGCAGCGCGCGCATCTGTGCGGCGAGCCCGGCGACGTCGCGCGACGGGCACACCAGCCCACCGTCGTACTCGTGCAGGATCTCGGCGGCGCCGGACTTGATGCTGGTGATCACCGGCAGGCCGCAGGCCATCGCCTCGAGCGCGGTGCCCGGGCAGGGATCGTAGACCGTCGGCAACACGAACGCGTCGGAGGCGCCGTACCATGCCGCGATGTCGGTGGGGAGCGTGGCGAACGTGACGCGGTCGCGGATGCCGAGCGAGCGCGCGAGGCGGCTGTACTGGGGTCGGCGCGGATCGTTGCCGACGACGACCAGATGCGCAGGCGCCGGCAGCTCGGCCAGCGCAGCGATCGCCTCCGCTGCGCCGCTGCGCCGGAAATCGCCGCTGACGTGAACGAACAGCGTCGCGTCTTCGGCGATGCCCGCGCGCCCGCGCGTTGACGAGCGCGCGGCGCGCAGCCCCGGGTGGAAGATCGCGCTGTCGACGGCGTTGTAGAGGACGGGCAGCCGGTCCTCCGGCAGGCCGTAGCGGTCGCGGATCTCGTTCTTCAGCATCTTCGAGCCGCAGATCACCGTGCGCAGCCACGGGCTGGCGAACAACCGCCGCTCGGTGGCGAGCGCGTATCGGTGGTACGGGTCGAGGGCGAGGCCGACCCTGTCCAGCACGCCCGCGCCGCGCCGCTCTTCCTCGATCCACGTCGCGTACAGGCCGTCGCCCGGGCGGTAGATGTCACAGGAAACGAGGAGCTCGTGCGACTGGACGAGGTTCGCCTTCGCGCCGCTGATCACGCGGCTCACCGCGCGCGCGAATCCGGCGTCGCGCCACAGCCGGCCGACGTGGAACGGGTCGCAGATCACCGTCTCGATCAACTGCAGCTTCGTCTCCGGCCACTCGCGCGTGTAGAGGGAGATCGCCACGTTGCGCTCAAGCAGCGCCTCGAGCGCGCTTTCGAGGAAGCGTTCGGCGCCGTCGTACGGCGCATATCGCTGGCGAATGATCGCGAGACGCATCAGCGCGCGCCACCGTCCGGCGGTCCCTGCGTCGGGTCGCGCGCGCATCGGGCCGCGAGCGCCGTGCACCGCGGTCGCGGGAAGAGGGGCGGGCCCGGCTTCGGTATCGTCCGCATGGGCGGCAACGATAGCAAAGTTTCCCGGGCGGCGGTTTGCGTCCGGGCATATCCGATCTATCGGGTTCCGGTACAATCCCGGCGACCCCGGACCCCGATCGCGGGTCCCCGCCGACCCGCCCCGCCAGCGCGCGCCCATGCCGATCGATGCCGTCAACGCCGCCCTGAAGGCGCAGATCCTCGCCGAGGCGCTGCCGTACATCCAGCGCTTCCACGACAAGACGATCATCATCAAGTACGGCGGCAACGCGATGACCGAGCCGGCGCTCAAGGCCGGCTTTGCCCGCGACGTCGTGATGCTGAAGCTGGTCGGGATGAACCCGGTCATCGTCCATGGCGGCGGCCCGCAGATCGGCGACCTGCTGAAGAAGATGGGGATCCGGAGCGAATTCCGGCAGGGGATGCGCGTCACCGACGAGAGCGTGATGAACGTCGTCGAGATGGTGCTGGGCGAGCTGAACCAGGAGATCGTCGGCCTGATCAACCAGCACGGCGGCAAGGCGGTCGGCCTGACCGGCCAGGACGGCGCGTTCATCCATGCGCGGAAGATGCTGCTGCCGAGCGAGACGAACCACGGCGAGATGATCGACATCGGCCTCGTCGGCGAGATCGACCGCATCGACCCCGAGCTTATCCAGCTCCTCGACTCGCGCGATTTCATCCCGGTGATCGCGCCGATCGGCGTCGGCGGCGAGGGCGAGGCCTACAACATCAACGCCGACCTCGTTGCGGGCAAGCTCGCCGAAACGCTGAAGGCGGAGAAACTGGTGCTGATGACCAACACCGTCGGCGTGCTCGACAAGAACGGCACGCTGCTGACCGGGCTGTCGGCGCGCGAGATCGACGCGCTGTTCGCCGACGGCACGATTTCCGGCGGCATGCTGCCGAAAATCGGCTCGGCGCTCGACGCGGTGAAGAACGGCGTCGCGAGCTCGCACATCATCGACGGCCGGGTCGAGCACGCGCTGCTGCTCGAGGTGCTGACCAACGAGGGCGTGGGCACGATGATCCGCGCCGACGACGCCGCGCCCGTCCACCCCCGCGCGCAGCGCTAGCGCAGCCACCGGACACTGCCATGGCCACCAAGCCCGGCGAGCGCCGCCTCCAGATCCTGCAGACGCT
Organism: Betaproteobacteria bacterium; assembly: GCA_040007035.1. Taxonomy (GTDB): domain Bacteria; phylum Pseudomonadota; class Gammaproteobacteria; order Burkholderiales; family Casimicrobiaceae; genus CAIWHR01. The sequence continues at coordinate 5,042 of JBDTVU010000084.1, forward strand.
GGCGGCGATGCTGGAGAGCCCGCGCGGCGAGAGGGTGACCACCGCGGCGCTGGCGGCGAAGCTCGACGTTTCCGAGGCCGCGCTGTACCGCCACTTCGCGAGCAAGGCGCAGATGTTCGAGGGGCTGATCGAGTTCATCGAGACGACGCTGTTCACGCTGATCAACAAGATCGCCGCCGAGACGCCCGACGGCGTCGCCCAGGCGCAGCAGATCGTCACCGTGCTGCTGGGCTTCGCCGAGAAGAACCCCGGGATGACGCGGGTGCTGATCGGCGACGCGCTCGTCAACGAGGACGAGCGTCTGCAGGCGCGGATGAACCAGCTCTACGACCGGCTCGAGGCCGCGTTGCGGCAGGCGCTGCGGATCGCGCAGGCGGCCGGCGCGTGGCCGGGCGACCCGAACGCCGAGGCCAACGTGCTGGTCGCGTTCGTCCTGGGCCGCTGGCAGCTCTTCGCCAAGAGCGGGTTCAAGCGCGCGCCGCAGGAAAACTGGGACGCGCAGCGCAAGTTCTTCTTTGGTTAGGTCGACAGCACCGTCGACGGCGCGAGCGCGCAGCCGGCGATCTTCCACCGGCCTTCGTCCAGCTTCTGCATCGTGTACAGCGCGACCAGCACGGTGTTGTCGGGCGCGACCAGCCGCAGCGGCTGGATGACGATGCCGCCGATCACCGCGCCGTCGAGGAATTCCGTGTAGCGCGCGGCGACCAGCGCCGGATAGCCTTCGCGCACCATTCGCATGAAATTCCCGGCGTCGCCGAACTGCGCGCGGATGCCCGGGGACGCGTGGCCGAACGCCCTGTCGCCATCGCCGGACTTCAGCGCCACGAGCTGCTCGCTGATGACTTCCCTGATTGCCGACCACTCGGCGGCGGCGAGCGTCGACTCATGCGGGTCAGCCTGGCCGGCCGCCGTGCCCGCGCCGAGTAGAAGCACGGCGAGCAGCCACGCCGGCATCGCGCGACGGAGCCGGTTCATCGCGACGAGCAGACCGGGCACGCCGGATCGCGCGTCACGCGGACGTCGCGCCAGCGCATCGTGTACGCGTCGACGAGCAGCAGCCGGCCGGCGATCGTCTCGCCCGCGCCGGCGATGAGCTTCAGCGCTTCCGCCGCCTGCGTCGCGCCGACGATGCCGACCAGCGGCGCGAACACGCCCATGATCGCGCAGCGCGTCTCCTCCAGCTCCTCGCCTTCGCCGAACAGGCAGTGGTAGCAGGGCGACGCCGGATCGCGCGGGTCGAACACGGCGATCTGGCCGTCGAAGCGGATCGCTGCGCCGGAAACGAGCGGCGTCCGCGCGGCGACGCAGGCGCGGTTCACCGCATGGCGGGTGGCGAAGTTGTCGCTGCAGTCGAGGACGACGTCGGCGGCGGCGACGAGCGTCGCCAGCTCGGCGGCGCCGACGCGCGCCTGCAGCGTCTCGATGCGGATCTCGGGATTGATCAATGCGAGCCGCCCCTTGGCGGCGACGACTTTCGGCGTGCCGACGTCCGGCGTTGCGTAGAGGATCTGCCGCTGCAGGTTGGTGAGGTCGACGGTGTCCGGATCGCACAGCGTCAGCGTGCCGACGCCGGCCGCGGCGAGGAACTGCGCTGCCGGCGTGCCGAGGCCGCCGGCGCCGACGACGAGCGCGTGCGCGGCGGCGAACTTCTCCTGCGCGTCGATCCCCAGTTCCGGCAGCAGGATGTGGCGGCTGTAGCGGAGGAGCTGCGTGTCGTCCATGGGATTCCGCCGGCGCTGGCTGCGCGCGCAAGCGCTAGTTGCGCGCTGCGCCGACGTGCCGGCCCGCGAACCGGTACGCGCCCTTGGCCCACTCGATGAACGGGTAGGCGACCGCGTCACGCAGGTTGTTGCCGTCGCCGCCGGACTTCAAGCCAGTGAACTCCGGGAACGCGTCGGGGTGATGATAGGTGCCGAACACGCGGTCCCACAGCGGGAAGAAGGCCGAGAAGTTGCGGTTCATGAATTCCGGAGTGTGGTGATAGCGGTGGAACTGCGGCCCCGAGATCCACCGGCCCACCGGACCCAGCCGCACCCGCAGGTTGGCATGGATCCAGTAGCCCCACAGCGTGAAAATCGTCCACACCCAGCCGACCGTCACCGGCTTGAATTCGAACAGCAGCGTCATCGGCAGCAGCACCACGAAGATCCGGAACAGGTCCTCGGTGAAGTGGATCCGATGCACCGTGGTCACGTTGAGCCACTGCTCCTGGTGGTGGAAACGGTGCTGGACCCACAGCCAGCGCGACCGGTGCTGCGCGCGGTGCCACCAATAGTAGAAAAAGTCGTAGACGAGGAAAAAGGCGAGGCCCTGGCCGAGCGACCCGGCGATTCCGTCCTGGAACCGCACCGGGATCATCAGTCCGAGGTGCTCGCGCGCCGGCGCCAGCACCTGCGAGAGCACGGGTTCGAGCAGCGTCGTCATGAAAAGGTAGATGAGCGCGGCGACGAGATTGAATCCCAGCGCGCGCAGCGACCGTTTGCGGGTCGCGGGCAGCAGGAATTCCAGCGGCAGCGCGATCGCGAACACGATCGTGGGGAACGCGAGCTGCGGCAGGAAAACGTCGGTGAGCCAGGCGGTCGTCATCGGGAAAGCGGTGGCACGGCGTGCCGCGCTACGTTAGGGCGCAGGGTCGCGGGTGTCAACGCCAATGCTGCCGCTGTGACGCGTCGCGCCCCCATCAAACGCAAACGCCCGGCCGGGCCGGGCGTTTGCGCGTTGCATCGCGGTTGTGGGCTACTGCGGCTTCGCCTGCGCCGACAGCGACTTCGTCGACGTGATGACCGGCAGGCCCTTCAACTGGTTCATCGCCTGCGTCAACTGGAAATCGTCGGCAGCGCCGAACTCGAATCGCGGCGGGGATGGCTCGGCAGCGATCGCGCGATCCTTCGCTGCGTCCGCCGCCTTGTCCTTTGCCACGGCGTCGGCCTTCGCTTTCGTCACATCGCCCTTCGCCGGCGTTTCCAGATGCCGCTCGAGGTTGGCTTCGCGGATCCGGATGCTGGTGTCGCGGCCGTCGTCGACGTAGATGTCGGGCTCGATGCCTTTCGCCTGGATCGAGCGGCCCGACGGCGTGTAGTAGCGCGCCGTCGTCAGCTTGAGCCCGGCGGTGTTCGACAGCGGCAGGATCGTCTGCACCGAGCCCTTGCCGAACGTCTGGTTGCCCATCACCGTCGCCCGCTTGTGGTCCTGCAGCGCGCCGGCGACGATCTCCGACGCCGACGCCGTCGCACCGTCGACCAGCACGACCATCGGCACCTTCTTCACGCCGGCGGGCAGGTCCTTGAGGTAGTCCTCGCCGCGGCGCGAGTAGTCGTCCTTGCGCGCGGACAGGCGCATCCGCGAGTCCGGCGTGCGACCGTCGGTGTAGACCACGAGCGCGTCGCGCGGCAGGAACGCGGCGGCGACGGCGACCGACTGGTTGAGCAGGCCGCCCGGATCGGTGCGCACGTCGAGCACGAGACCCTTTAGCTCGCCCTGCTTGTAGAGGTCCTTCAGCGCCTTGGCGAGGTCCTCGCCGGTGCGCTCCTGGAAGTTGCGGACGCGGACATAGCCGTAGCCCGGCTCGATCGTCTTCGCCCTCACGCTCTTGACGTTGATTTCCTCGCGGGTCAGCGCGAACGCGATCGGCTGCTCGACGTCCTTGCGCACGATCGTCAGCACGACCTCGGTGCCGGGCTTGCCGCGCATCCTCTCGACCGCCTTCGACAGCGGCAGGCCGCGGGTGGCGGTGTCGTCGATCTTGACGATGAAATCACCCGACTTGATCCCGGCGCGGAACGCGGGCGTGTCCTCGATCGGCGAGATGACCTTGACGATGCCGTCCTCGACCCCGACCTCGATGCCGAGGCCGCCGAACTTGCCCTGCGTCTGGACCTGGATGTCCTTGAACGCCTCGGCGTCGAGGAAGTCCGAGTGCGGGTCGAGCCCGTGGACCATCCCGTTGATCGCTTCCTTGATCAGCTTCTCGTCGGACACCGGCTCGACGTAGTCGCTCTTGATCTTGCCGAAGACCGCGGACAGGAGCTGCAGATCCTCGTACGGGATCGGCAGCTTCGCCTCGCGCTGCGCGACGGCGGAGAAGTTGAGCGACAGCAGCACGCCCAGCACCGCGCCCAGTCCGATCAGTCCCGCCTTTTTCCAGTTGCCCATCGTGCGTCCTCGCTCTGCCGACCCGGGGAGGCAACGTTCACCACCGTCCCCTGCCGACCGGAAAATCAGTATACGCCGCCACCTCGACTGCCCGGTTGCGCCGCCGGTCGGGGCCGGGCCCACGCCGGTACGCCGCGGCCGCCGTCCCGACGCCGCGAAGTAGAGTCTGATCTCCGGCGACCACGCAAGTTCCCCGCAAGGGAGCAGTTGCCGCCGCGCCGGCTGCCGGCCGGAGCATTCTCTGCCAGACAACGATTGCGCGGTCAGTAAGCGATCACTTTATCGCGTAGACGCCGCGGTGCGCCGGGTCAGCCAAGAACGACCAGCGATCGGCCCGTCATTTCCGGCGGCTGAGGCACGCCCATCATCGCCAGCAGCGTCGGTGCGATGTCCTGCAGCGCCCCGCCGCCGCGCAGCGTCGCCTTCCGGCCGACGTAGACGCAGGGGACGACGTTGAGCGTGTGGGCGGTGTGCGGCTGGCCCGTCGTGTCGTCGTACATTTTCTCCGCGTTGCCGTGGTCGGCGGTGATCAGCACCTCGCCGCCGGCGGCCCTCGCGGCGTCGACGACGCGGCCGATGCAGGCGTCGAGCGTCTCGATCGCCTTCGTCGCCGCGTCGAGGTTGCCGGTGTGGCCGACCATGTCGCCGTTCGCGTAGTTGCAGACGATCGCGTCGAACCGGCCGCCGTTGATCGCCGCGACCAGCTTGTCGGTCACCTCGAACGCGCTCATCTCGGGCTTGAGGTCATAGGTGGCGACCTTGGGCGAGGGCACGAGGATCCGCTCCTCGCCCGGGTACGTCGCCTCGACGCCGCCGCTGAAGAAGTAGGTGACGTGCGCGTACTTCTCCGTCTCCGCGATCCGCAGTTGCGTCAGGCCGAGCTTCGCCACGTACTCGCCGAAGCCGTTCGCCACCGACTGCGCGCCGAACGCGACGGGCAGGCGCACGAACTCGTCGCCGTAATGGGTGAGGCAGACGTAACGCGCGAGCTTCGGCACGCGGTCGCGCGGGAAGCCGGAAAACGCGGGGTCGGTCAGCGCGCGCGTCAGCTCGCGGGTGCGGTCGGCACGGAAGTTCATGAACACGACGACGTCGCCGTCGGCCATCGTCGTCGGTCGGCCGGCAGCGTCGAGGACGGCCGTCGCATGGACGAACTCGTCGGTCTCGCCGCGGGCGTAGGCGGCATCGAGCGCGGCCTGCGGCGTGGCGGCCGAATGCGCCGCGCGACCGTCGACGACGAGGTCGTACGCCGCCTTCACCCGCTCCCAGCGCTGGTCGCGGTCCATCGCGTAATAGCGGCCGACGATCGACGCGATCCGCGCGCCGGGATGCCGGGCGCAGACGCCTTCCATGTACGCGAGCGACGCTGCGGCGCTCTTCGGCGGCGTGTCGCGGCCGTCGAGAAACGCCTGGACGGCGACGCGCGGGACGCCACCGTCGGCGGCCAGCGCCACCATCGCCGCGATCTGCCGCTCGTGGCTATGGACGCCGCCCGGGGAGAGCAGCCCGAACACGTGCAGCGTCGCGCCGCCGGCCGCAGCCAGGACGACGGCGGCCTGCAGCACCGGGTTGCGGGCAAACTCGCCGGTGGCGATCGCGTGGTCGATCCGGGTGTAATCCTGGTAGACGACGCGCCCGGCGCCGATGTTCAAATGCCCCACCTCGGAGTTGCCCATCTGTCCCTCGGGCAGGCCGACGCGGAGTTCGGAGGCGTCGATGGTCGTGTGAGGGCAGGTCGCGAGGAGGCGGTCCCAGTTCGGCTTGCGGGCGCGGGCGATCGCGTTGTCGGGCGCGGCGGGGCGCTCGCCGACGCCGTCGAGGATCAGCAGCACGACCGGGCGGACGGCAGGGTGGACGGAGGCGGTCATCGTTTCGTGGGTGCGGCGGTCGGAGGTCGTTGCGGGGAGCGGGCCGATGCGGCAGTGCGCTATCATTTTACCTTTTGCCGACCGGCGCCCCGTCGACCATGAACTTCATTCAGACCAACTGGCTGCTGCTCCTCGTGATGTTCGCCTCCGGCGCGATGCTGCTGTGGCCGATGATCCAGCGCCGGTACGGACCGGCTAAGGACGTCGGCACGCTCAACGCGATCCAGCTCATCAACCGCCAGAACGCGCTGGTGCTCGACGTGCGCGAGACCGCCGAGTACGACGGTGGCCATCTGCCCAACGCCGTCCACATCCCGCTGTCGCAGCTTGCCAGCCGCGGCGGCGAGCTGGCCAAGCACACCGCGCGGCCCGTCGTCGCCTGCTGCGCGACGGGCAATCGCAGCCGGATGGCGGTCAACGCGCTGGCGAAGCTCGGCTTCACCGAGATCTACAACCTGCAGGGCGGCTACCGCGGCTGGAAGGACGCCGGGCTGCCGACGGAGAAATGACGTGGCGGTGCCCGCGATCACGATGTACGCGACCGGCTACTGCCCGTTCTGCGTCCAGGCCGAGCGCCTGCTGAAGGCGCGCGGCGTCGCCGACATCCTCAAGGTCCGCGTCGACCTCGAGCCGGGACTGCGCGAGGCGATGATGGCGAAGACCGGCCGCCGGACCGTGCCCCAGATCTACATCGGCGACGTCCACGTGGGCGGCTACGATGACCTCGTCGAACTCGACCACGCCGGCAAGCTGCGCCCGCTCTTGGCCGGCGAGCCGGCCTGACGGGTCGCCGGCGCCGCCCCGGCTGGGGTAAAATTGCCTGTTTCCCTCCGAAGGATGCCCCATGGCTGACACGCTACCGAACGCCGGCAACGGCGAAGCCGGCGCCGCCGCGTTTTCGATCGAGAAGATCTACGTCAAGGATCTCTCGCTCGAGAACCCGGGCGCCCCGCAGTCGTTCACCATCCAGGAGCCGCCGCAGATCGAGATCGGCTTGCGCACGCGCGGCGAGCAGATCGAGCAGGACGTCTACGAGTGCGTGCTGACCGTCACGCTGACCGCGAAATCCGGCGACCGGACGATGTTCCTGGTCGAGGCCGCGCAGGCGGGAATCTTCACGATCCGCGGCGTGCCGCCCGAGCATCTGCAGCCGGTGATCGCGATCAACTGCCCGACGGTGCTGTTCCCGTACATCCGCGAAACGCTGGCCGACGCCGTCGGCCGGGCCGGGTTTCCGCCGGTCCACCTGGCGCCGATCAACTTCGAGGCGTTGTACCAGCAGCAGCTCGCGCAGGCGCAGCAGCCGGCCGTCGCCGCGAACTGACCGGCGCCCGGCGCGATGACCCGACGGGCGCATTCGCAGCCGGGGATGCGGGCGACGGCGGCGCTCGCGGGCGCCGTGCTGGCGTTGGCGGCCGCCGCGGCGCAGGCGACCGACTTCCGCGTCACGGCCGCACCGGCAACCGTGCTGTACGACGCGCCGTCGGCGAAGGCGAAGCCGCTCTACGTGCTGGGCCGCGACACGCCGCTCGAAATCATCGTGCCGCTCGAAGGCTGGATCAAGGTCCGCGATGTCGGCGGCACGATCGGCTGGGTCGAGAAAGCGGGATTGGGCGACAGGCGTACGCTCGTCGTCCGCGTGCCGCTCGCCGAGATCCGCGCCAACCCGGACGACGCCGCGCCGCTGACATTTCGCGCCGAGCAGGGCGTGCTGCTCGACATGGCCGAGACCGCAACGTCCGCCGCGACCACCGCATCGCCCGGATGGGTGAAGGTGCGGCACCGCGACGGGCAGGTCGGGTTCGTCCGCATCGCGCAGGTGTTCGGCCTCTGAGCGCCGCGCGCGGCGGCGTCGGCCGCCGTCGGCCACCATCGCGATGATCGACAACATCGCAGTCCTCGGCGCCGGCGCATGGGGCACGGCGATCGCCGTTCATCTCGCGCGCCGCCCGGGCCTCAAGGTCACGCTGTGGGCACGCGATGCGGCGCAGGCGCGGGCGATCGACGCCGCGCGCATGAACGCCCGCTACCTGCCGGACATCGTGCTGCCGGCCGCGCTCGAGGTCACCGATGACCGCGCCGTCGCGGCAAGGGCGGAACTGCTGATCGTCGGCACGCCGGTCGCCTCGCTGCCGGACGTGGCCGCCGAATTCGCGGCGGCCGGCGCGCGCGCGCCACTCGTCTGGCTGTCGAAGGGCTTTCTCGCGGCACCATCCGCGCCGGTCGGCGTGGCACTCGCCCATCAGGTGCTGGCGCCGCAGTGGCCGGCGGCCGTCGGCGTGATCTCGGGGCCGAGCTTCGCCGAGGAGGTCGCGCGCGGACTGCCGACGGCCGTAACCGTCGCGGCGACCGCGCCGACACTCGCCGCCGAAGTTGCCGCGCTGCTCCACGGCGGAACGCTCCGCGCGTACGAGAGCGACGACATCGCCGGCGTCGAGGTCGGCGGCGCGGTGAAAAACGTGCTGGCGATCGCCGCCGGCGCCAGCGACGGCCTCGCGTTCGGCCACAACGCGCGGGCGGCGCTGATCACGCGCGGGCTCGCCGAGACCGGGCGGCTGTCGGCGGCGCTCGGCGGGCGGCGCGAGACGCTGATGGGGCTGGCCGGGCTGGGCGACCTGGTGCTGACCTGCACCGGCGACCTGTCGCGCAATCGCCGCGTCGGGCTCGCGCTGGCGCAGGGCCGGACGCTGCCACAGATCCTGGCCGAGCTCGGCCACGTTGCCGAGGGCGTGTCGGCGGCGCGGGCCGTCCGCGCGCTGGCGCAGCACCATGGCCTCGACATGCCGATCTGCGACGCGGTCCATCGCGTGCTGTACGAGGGGATGTCGCCGCGGCAGGCGGTCACCGCGCTGCTGGCGCGCGAACCGGGCCGCGAGCGGCAGTGACGCGCGCGGCTGGCGAATCGGCACCGGCCGTTCCGCGTGCCGGTGCGCTGAGGCGTCACGGCCGGACGCAGCGGGGCGTCATCCCGCACCCGGAAATCCGACCTGCCGCCAAGCTTCGTACACGGCGACGGCGACGGCGTTCGACAGGTTGAGGCTGCGCACGCCGGCGCGCATCGGAATGCGCAGCCGCGCGTCGGCGGCGAAGGCGTCGAGGATCGTGTCCGGCAGTCCGGACGTCTCGCCGCCGAACACCAGCACGTCGCCCGGCGCGAACCGCGCGTCGTGGAGCGACCCCCCGCCCTTCGTCGTGAACGCGAACCAGCGCCGCGCGCCGCCGGCATCGAGCGCCGCGCGGCAGGCGGCGAAATCGGGATGCACGCGGACGCGCGCGTGCTCGTGATAGTCGAGGCCGGCGCGCTTCAACTCGCGGTCGTCCATCCGGAAGCCGAGCGGTTCGACGAGGTGCAGGTCGGCGCCGGTGTTCGCCGTCAGCCGGATGACGTTGCCGG
>JBDTVU010000085.1:0-14408 GCA_040007035.1 Betaproteobacteria bacterium
TCCCTGTGGCTGGGTCATTGCAGTTCCTTCGTGCTGCGCACTCCGGCATTCGCCTCTTGGCGGCCCGGCATGCTCATCCTCAATTGGATGCAGCGAACGCCTGATTCGGATTCGACCGCCGATCCGGGCGCCCCGCCTGCCCGGCACTGCGAAAACTGCGTGCTATTATCCCCAAAACCCGCGACGGCCGCGAAATCGGCGCGCGGATGCCGAATTGCGAAGTTTGCACGCGAGTGCGTGCCGTTCGGCGCGTCGACCCGGTCCCGCCGACCCTCTGAGGCCCGACTTCCGCTTGGCAACGAAGCCGCCCGCCTGCCGCCGTCCGCTCGCCCGCGCGTTCCGTGCCGGGATCGTGGCGGTTGCGCTCGTGTTGGCCGCGCCGGCAGCGCGCGCCGCCGACGAGCCGGTCACGCTCAACTTCGTCAACGCCGACATCGAGGCCGTCGTCAAGGCGGTCGCCGAGATCACCGGCCGCAACTTCGTCATCGACCCGAAGGTCAAGGGCACGATCAACATCATTTCGGCGCGTCCGGTCGCGCGGAGCCTCGTCTACCCGACGCTGCTGTCGGCGCTGCGGCTGCAAGGGTTCACCGCGGTCGAGGGCGACGGCGTGGTGAAGATCGTCGCCGAAGCCGACGCCAAGCAGCAGGGCGGCGCCGTCGCGCGCGGGCCGGTCACCGCGGTCGGCGACCAGCTCGTCACGCAGGTCATCACGCTGAAGTACGAGTCGGCGGCGCAGCTCGTCAACGTGCTGCGGCCGCTGATCACGCCGAACAACACGATTGCCGCGTATCCGAACAGCAACGCGCTGGTGATCACCGATTACGCCGACAACCTCAAACGGATCGATCGGATCGTCGCGTCGCTCGACCAGCCGCCGCTGGCGGAGCCGGTGCTGGTGCCGGTGCGCCACGCGTCGGCACTCGACCTCGTGCCGATACTCAATCGCCTGCTTGACCCCGGTGCCGGCGCCGCGGGCGTGCCGGGCGATGTCCAGCAGCGGGTGGTCCTGGTCGCCGACCCGCGGTCGAATGCGATCCTCATCCGCGCCGACAACCCGGGCCGCGTGGCGAAGGTGCGCCAGCTGATCGAACAGCTCGACACGCCGGGCCGCGTCGGCGGCAACATCTTCATCATCTACCTCAAGAATGCCGACGCGTCGCGCGTCGCGCAGACGCTGCGCGCGCTGTTGTCCGGCGGCGCCGACACGTCGTCGCCGGCGTCGTCGTCGCTGGCACCCGCGGCCGGTGCCGGCAGCGCGACGGGCGGCGGGACGACCGCAGCGCCGGGCACTGCGCCGGCCGCAGCCGGCTCGACGTCGTTCTCCGGCGGCGGCGTGACGATCCAGGCCGACACGGCGAGCAACGCGCTGATCATCGCCGCGCCGGAGCCTGTCTACAACAACCTGCGCGCCGTCATCGACAAGCTCGACACCCGCCGGGCACAGGTGTTCGTCGAGGCGCTGATCGTCGAGGTCAGCGCCGACAAGGCGGCGGAGTTCGGCATCCAGTGGCAGGCGCTGACCGGCGTCGGCAAGAATGGCTACCAGGGCATCGGCAGTCAGAACTTCGGCGCCCGCGGCTCCGGCAACAACATCATCGACGCGTCGGCCAACCTCGGCACCGTCGGGCAGGGACTCAACCTCGGCATCATCAACGGCACGATCAGCATTCCGGGCTTCGGCCTCATCACCAACCTCGCGCTGCTCGCCCGCGCGCTCGAGACCGAAGCCGCGGCCAACATCCTGTCGACGCCGACGCTGCTGACGCTCGACAACGAGGAGGCGAAGATCGTCGTCGGCCAGAACGTGCCGTTCATCACCGGCCAGTACACGACGTCGGCGAACACGGCGACCGGCGTGTCGCCGTTCCAGACGATTGAGCGCAAGGACGTCGGCCTGACGCTGCGGGTGAAGCCGCAGATCACCGAGGGCGGCAGCGTCCGGCTGGCGATCTACCAGGAAGTCTCGCGCGTCGACAGCACGTCGAACCCGGCCGGCATCATCACCAACAAGCGCTCGCTGGAGTCGACGGTGATCGTCGACGACAGCCAGATCGTCGCGCTCGGTGGCCTCATCACCGACACCTTTGCCGACAATTCCGACAAGGTTCCGCTCGTCGGCGACCTGCCGGTGCTGGGCGCGCTGTTCCGCTACGACACCCGCAAGCGCAGCAAGACGAACCTGATGGTGTTCATCAAGCCGACCGTCGTGCGCAGTGCCGCGTCGGTGGCGGCGTTTTCGCAGGATCGCTACGAGTACCTGATCGGCGAGCAGGATCGCAGTCGCCCGCCGGATCGGTTCTTCTGGCCGGATCCGACCTATCCGCAGCTCGCGCCCGGCGGAAAGCTGCCGGGCGATCCCTCGGCGCAGCCGCCGATGCTGGCGCCGCGTGCCGCACCGGCAGCGCCCGGCGCTCCCGCACCGAAAGCGCCCTGACGCGGGCGTGGGTGCGCCCGCGCCGCCGGCTTTCCGTTCCCGCATGGCCACCGATCCCGCGCATCTGCGTCCCGCGTCGTCCGCGTTCGCCTCGCGGATTCCGTACGCGTTCGCGAAGGCGCACGGCGTCCTCGCACTGGCAGAGGAGGGCGGTGCCGTCGTCGTGCTGACGCGGCCCGATGCCACCGTCGACGGCATCGCCGAACTGAAGCGCGTGCTGCAGCGGCCGCTCGCGCCGCGCGCGGTGGACGCCGAGCGCTTCGCCGCCGAACTCGCGCGGGCGTACAACGTGGCGGCCGGCGGTGCCACGCCGTGGTCCGACGAGCTCGCGCGCGAAACCGACCTGTCGCGGCTGATGCAGGACCTGCCGCCGGCCGAGGATCTGCTCGCCGGCGACGCGCAGGCGCCGGTGATCCGCATGATCAACGCGCTGCTGCTGCAGGCGCTGCGCGAGCGCGCGTCGGACCTGCACTTCGAGCCGTACGAGGCCCGATCGGTGGTCCGCTTCCGCGTCGACGGCATCCTGCACGACGTGATCGAGCCGCCGCGCGCGCTGCACGCGGCGCTGGTGTCTCGCCTCAAGATCATGGCCAGCCTCGACATCGCCGAGAAGCGGCTGCCGCAGGACGGCCGGATCGCGCTGAAACTCGGCGACAAGCAGGTCGACGTCCGCATGTCGACGCTGCCGACGGGCCCGGGCGAGCGCGTCGTGCTGCGCCTGCTCGACAAGGATGCGGCGCAGCTCGACCTGACCGCGCTCGGGATGAGCGCGGCGGCGCTGTCGGCGGTCGACCGGCTGATCCGCGAGCCGCACGGCATCGTGCTCGTCACCGGGCCGACCGGCTCGGGCAAGACGACGACGCTGTACGCGGCGCTGTCGCGGCTCGACCGTGGCGGCGCCAACATGATGACGGTCGAGGACCCGATCGAGTACGCGCTCGACGGCGTCGGTCAGACGCAGGTCAATCCGCGGATCGACCTCACGTTCGCGCGGGCGCTGCGCGCAATCCTGCGGCAGGATCCCGACATCGTCATGATCGGCGAGATCCGCGACCTCGAGACCGCGCAGATCGCCGTGCAGGCGTCGCTGACCGGCCACCTCGTCCTCGCGACGCTGCACACAAACGATGCCGCGAGCGCGGTGGCGCGGCTCGCCGACATGGGTGTAGAGCCCTACCTGCTGGCGTCGAGCCTTCTCGGCGTGCTCGCGCAGCGGCTGGTGCGGACGCTGTGCCCGTCGTGCCGGACCGCCGTAGCGCCGAGTCCCGGCGAAGCCGCGCTGCTGGGCGAGCTGGGGCTGCCGCCGTCGCATCCTCTCTTCGCGCCCGCGGGTTGCGATGTCTGCAACGGCACCGGGTATCGCGGCCGCACCGGCGTCTACGAGCTCATCGTCGTCGACGACGCAATCCGCCGGATGATCCACGACCGCGCCCCGGAGCACGATGTCCGGGCGTCGGCGCTGCGGTCCGGCATGGTGTCGCTGCGCCGCGACGGCGCGCGCTGGCTCGCCGACGGCAGGACGTCGCTCGCCGAGCTCGTGCGCGTCACCCGCGAAGCCTGACGTCGCGCCGATGGCAGCGTACCGCTACGAAGCCGTCGACGCGCGCGGCAAGCCGCGGCACGGTCTCGTCGACGCGGAAACGCCGCGACAGGTTCGCGACCGGCTGCGCGCCGACGGATTGTTTCCGACGGCGATTGTCGCGGCCGACGACGTGGCGGGCGCCGCGGTGGCCGTCGAGCGGACGCGGCTGCCGGCCGGAAAGGTCGCGCTCGCGACGAGGCAGCTCGCGACGCTCGCGCGCTCGGGAATGCCGCTCGACCAGGCGCTGGCGGCGGTCGCCGAGCAGGCCGACGACGCGCGGCTCGCGAAGATCGCCGCGGCGGTCCGCACCCACGTGGCCGCCGGCGAATCGCTGGCGGTTGCGCTCGCGCGCTGGCCGCGCACGTTCTCCGGCCTCTATCGTGGGCTGGTCGCCGTCGGCGCCGAGACCGGCCGGCTGCCCGACGTGCTCGAGCGGCTCGCCGACTACCTCGAATCGCGCGAGGCGCTGAAGCAGAAGCTCACGCTGGCGCTGGTCTACCCGGTGCTGGTCACGGTGATCGCGTTCGCCGTGATCGCGGTGCTGCTGACGTACGTCGTGCCGCAAGTCGTCGCCGTCTACCAGCAGAGCCGGCAGACGCTGCCGTGGCTGACGCAGGCGCTGATCGCCGTCAGCGGCTTCGTCCGCGCCACCGCGTGGCTCTGGCTGGCGGCCATCGCCATCGCCTCGATCGCGTTTGCGCTGGCGAACCGGCGCGAGTTGTTCCGTGCCCGCTGGCATGCACTGCTGCTGGCGACGCCGGTCCTGGGGCGCCTGGTGACGGCGATCGACACGGCGCGCTTCGCCAGCACGCTCGCCATCCTCGTCGGCAGCGGCGCGCCGCTCCTGCGCGCGCTCGACGCCGCGCGCGAAGTCGTCTGGGCGCTGCCGCTGTCGCGCGCCGCCACCGCCGCGACCGCGCTTGTGCGCGAGGGCGTGTCGGTCGCGCGCGCATTGCGCGAGCAGCGCGTGTTTCCTCCGGTGCTGATTCACCTCGTCGGCAGCGGCGAGGCGAGCGGCAATCTCGCGCCGATGCTCGAGCGCGCTGCCGGCGAGCTCGAGCGCGAGGCCGAGCGGCGGCTGACATGGTTCGCCGCGCTGCTGCAGCCGGCGCTGATCGTCGCTATGGGCGCGATCGTGCTGGTGCTGGTGCTGGCGGTCATGCTGCCGATCGTGTCGATGAACCAGTTGATCCGCTGACCGCGCGACGCTGCGCGGATCACGGCGCGTTCACTGCGACGCGGCGAGCCCGGCGCGCTGCCGCGCCAGCGCCCACGCGACGTGCTCTCGCACCAGCGGCGACGGATCGTCCAGCCGGCGTTCCAGGGCGGCGACGAGCGCCGGATCGGGCGGCGCGTTGCCGAGCCCGACGGCGAGATTGCGCAGCCATCGCTCGTGCCCGATCCGCCGGATCGCGCTGCCGGCGAGATTCGCCTCGAACTCGGCCTCGGTCCACGCGAACAGCGCGACGAGCAGGATGTCGTCGAGACCGTGGCGCACGACGAAATCGGATTCCGCCGCCGTCGGCGCGTAACGGTTCCACGGGCACGCGAGCTGGCAGTCGTCGCAGCCGTAGACACGATTGCCGATCAGCGGCCGCAGGTCTTCGGGAATGCTGCCCGGGAGTTCGATCGTCAGGTACGAGATGCAGCGGCGTGCATCGAGCTCGTACGGCGCCACGATCGCGCCGGTCGGGCATGCGTCGATGCACGCGGCGCAGGTGCCGCAGTGCGAGGTCTGCGGCGGTGTCGGCGGCAGCGGCAGGTCGATGCAGATCTCGCCGAGGAAGAACCAGGAGCCGACGTCGCGGGTCAGCAGCAGCGTGTGCTTGCCGCGCCAGCCGAGCCCGGACTTGGCCGCCAGCGCGACTTCGAGCACCGGCGCGCTGTCGGTGAACACGCGGTGGCCGAAGTCGCCGACCTCCGCCGCGATCCGATCCGCGAGACGTTGCAGCTTTGCGCGCATCACCCTGTGGTAGTCGCGACCGAGCGCGTAACGGGCGATGAACGCGCGCGTCGGATCGGCGAGCACATCTGCACCGGGCCGCACCGCCGGCGGCAGGTAGTTCATCCGCGCGGTGATCACGCGCAACGTGCCGGGCACGAGCTCGGCGGGGCGGGCGCGGGTGACGCCGTGACGTGCCATATAATCCATCGCGCCATGCCGCCCCGCGTCGAGCCATGCCACGAGCCGCGCTTCGTCGGCCGCGAGGTCGGTGTCGGCGATCCCGATTTCGTCGAAGCCGAGTTCGCGTCCCCAGCGCGCTACATCCGCCGCCAGCGCGTCCCAGTCGCGCGCGGTCGCGGCGTGCGGGTCGTCGTGAGCGTCCATCGGCGCAAGGGTACCGCGGCGGTGCGATCGCCGCGCGGCAGGGGCGATGGCCGATGACGACGCGAAACTTCCATCTCGTCGACGCCGATGCCACGGCAGCGGCCGGCGCGCGGCTCGCCCCGGAACTGCGCGGCGGCATGGTGATCACACTTTCCGGCGATCTGGGCGCCGGCAAAACGACACTGGTGCGTGGGACGTTACGGGCGCTCGGCTGGCCGGGATCGGTGAAAAGCCCGACCTACACGCTGGTTGAACATTATGCGTTTTCGAGCTTATACTTCTATCACTTTGATTTTTATCGGTTCACCGATCCGAGCGAATGGGAGACGGCAGGACTCGCCGACTGCTTCCGCCCGGATGCGGTGTGCCTGATCGAATGGCCCGAGCGCGTTGCCGATCTGCTTCCGCCGCCCGACGTTGCGCTGATGCTCGCGCACCCGGCCGATCCGCGCGCGTCGGGGCGGGAAATCTCCGTGGATGCCCGGACGGAGGACGGTGAGCGATGCCTCGCCGCGATGACCTCCGGCTTTCCGCGCGATCCGCCCGCGGCGTAGTTTCCGTTTCGCTCGAACGCCGGCGTGTCTGTCGCTGGCTGCTGCTGCCGGCTGCGCAACTCGTCGTGCCTGCCGCATGGGCGGGCGCGGGCCGGATCGCCTCGGCGCGGCTGTGGCCGGCGCAGGAATACACGCGGGTGATCCTCGAGGCGCCGGCGCCGATCCCGCACCAGCTCCTCACGCTGAAGGATCCGCCGCGGCTCGTCCTCGATCTCGAGGGCGCGGAACTCACGCTGGCGCTCGAGCAACTGGCGTCGCGCGTGCAGCCCGCCGACCCGTACGTCGCCGGCATCCGGTTCGGAAAGAAGGCCCCCGACACGCTGCGCATCGTGCTCGACCTCAAGGCGGAAACGAACCCGCAATTGTTCGCGCTGGCGCCGATCGCGGAATACGGCCACCGCATCGTGCTCGACCTCTATCCGCTGCATCCGGTGGACCCGCTGATGGCCTTGCTCGACGGCAAGGGTGATGCCGCGGATACTTCGGCGCCGGGCGCGAAGCCCGCCGACGCGGCGTCGAAGCCTACTGCGCGCACCGATGGCCGGCGCCGGATCACCGTTGCGATCGATCCGGGCCACGGCGGCGAAGACCCGGGGGCCGTCGGCCGCCGCGGCACGTACGAGAAGACTGTAGTGCTGGCGATTGCGCGCAAGCTCAAGTCGCGGCTCGACGCCGAGCCCGGCATGCGCGCGATGCTGACCCGCGATGACGACTACTACGTGCCGCTCGCGCATCGGGTGGAGAAGGCGCGGCGCGTGCAGGCGGACCTGTTCGTGTCGATCCATGCCGATGCGTTCCGCGAGACGACGGCCCGCGGCGCGTCGGTGTTCGCGCTGTCGGAGCACGGCGCGACGAGCGCGGCGGCGAAGTGGCTGGCGCAGAAGGAGAACGCGGCCGACCTCATCGGCGGCGTCAACCTCGACGGCCGCGACCCGGTGCTCGCGCGGACGCTGCTCGACCTGTCGCAGGCGGCGCAGATCAACGACAGCCTCAAGGTCGGCCGTCACGTGCTCGACGGCATCGGCAGCGTCAATCCGCTGCACAAGAATGCGGTCGAGCAGGCGGGCTTCGCGGTGCTGAAGGCGCCCGACATCCCGTCGATCCTGGTCGAGACCGCGTTCATCTCGAATCCGGACGAGGAGCTGAAGCTGCGCAGCGACCGCCATCAGGCGCAGTTCGCCGATTCCATGCACGAGGGAATCCGCCGCTATTTCGCGCAGAACCCGCCGCTGGCACGCACCCGGTCCGGGGCCGGTTGAGCGGCTGCGAGCGGCGGCGCGTCGGTTAGAATCGCGCGGTGATCCGCTTCTTCCTCCTGTTCGTCGCGATCCAGGCGCTGCTGTTCGGCGGCGAGCTCACGCCGTGGGCGCAGACGTTTTTCGTCCTGCCGTGGACGACGGCGCTGGCGAGGATCTCGACGTGGCTGGTGGCGCTGGTCGACCCGAACGTCGTCACCGCCGGCAAGGTGATCCGCAGCACGACCAACGGCTTCGCGGTGTCGATCGAAGCCGGCTGCAACGGCGTCGAGGCGACGATCGTGCTGCTCGCCGCGATGCTCGCGTTCCCGGCTTCGTGGCAGCGCCGGTTGGCAGGCCTGGCCGCCGGCATCGTCGCGGTGCAGGGACTCAACATCGTGCGCGTGATCAGCCTGTTCTACATCGGGCAATGGAACGCGCAGGTGTTCGAGTGGGCGCACCTGTACGTCTGGCAGGCGCTGATCATGCTCGACGTGCTGATCGTGTGGCTGATCTGGGTCCGGACGCTGCCGCCGCCGGACGGCGGTGGCGGACCGGTGCCTCCCGCCGTCGCCGCGGCTTCGGCGTAGCGGCAGATGCCGATGACGCCGGGTCTCGTCCCGCGGTTCGTCGTCCGCGTGCTGGCATGGCTGCCGGTGGCGTTCGCCGTCTGGTATTTCACCGCGCCGGTGCTGCTGTGGCCGGTAAAGCTCGTCCTCGACGTCGTCTGCCGCATGGGGTTCGGCGATCTCGTCCGCGCTGTCGAGCAGGCCGGCTCGGTGTTCACGTTCGCGACGACGCTGCGACCGGGTGGCGTCGGTGCAACCGGCCAGGTCGCGCTCGAGGTCGACGGCCTCGCCTATTCGTATGGGCTGCCGCTGTTCGTCGCGCTGGTGCTCGCTGCCCGCGAGCCGGGCTGGCCGCGCAAGCTTGGCGCGGGCTATGCGGCGATGGTGCCCGCGATCGCGTGGGGAGTGCTCGCCGACTTCCTGAAGACGGTCGCGATGTCGTCCGGGCCGCTGGTCGCATCGCAGACCGGGTTCTCGGCGCTGCAGCGCGAGGCGATCGCGTTCGGGTACCAGTTCGGCGCACTGATTCTGCCGACGGTGGTGCCCGCCGTTGCGTGGGTGCTGATGCATCGCGGGCTGCTCGAGCGCCTGCGCGCGCAGGCGTGAGCGGCGCTACGTCCCGGCGCTGACGCTGTGCACCGCCGCTCCCGGCGTGCGGCGCGGCGCTGGCGCGAGGCGGCAGGTCGCCAGCGGCACGGCGCGCGGCAGCAGATGCCGGCGGCGCACGAAGCCCCTCACGCCGGTGGTTCCCGCCCGGCCTTGCGCGCTCGCTCGCGCTCGCGCAGCACGCGGCGCTGGACCTTTCCGGTCGTCGTCATCGGCAGCGCGTCGATGAACTCGATTTCCTTCGGATACTCATACGGCGCGAGGTACCGGCGGACGTGCTGCTGGATGTCGTCCTCGAGCGCCTTCGTCGGCTCGTGGCCGGCGGCCAGCACGATGAACGCCTTGACGACGTTGCCGCGCGTCTGATCGGGCGACGGGACGACGGCCGCGTTGGCGACGGCCGGATGCCGGACCAGGCAGTTCTCGATCTCCGACGGGCCGATCCGGTACCCGGCCGACTTGAACATGTCGTCGGCGCGGCCCTGGTACCAGAGATAGCCGTCGCCGTCGCGCCGGGCAAGGTCGCCGGTGCGGCACCAGTCGCCGCTGAACTTTTTCGCCGTGCCCTCGGGGTTGCCCGCGTACTCGATGAAGAACACCGGATCCGGGTTGCCGTCCGGCGCGAACCGGTGCACGGCGACTTCGCCGATCTCGTCGACCGCGACCTCGCGCGCGTCGTCGTCGATGACGGCGATCCGGTGGCCCGGGTATGGACGGCCCATCGAGCCGGGCTTCGCCGGCCACTGCGTGTGCGAGTTGCCGACGATGTAGTTCATTTCGGTCTGGCCGAACATCTCGTTGATCGTGACGCCGAGCGCGTCGCGCGCCCAGTCGAACACCGTCGTGCCCACCGCCTCGCCGGCGCTCATGATCGAGCGCAGGTCGATGTCGAAGCGCTCGCGCGGCGTCGGGAACGCCTTCATCATCAGCTTCAGCGCCGTCGGGAACAGGAAGGTGTTGCGGATCCCGTACTTCTCGATCAGCGCGAAAGCGCGCTCCGGATCGAAGCGGCCGCGATAGCCGACGATCGGCTGGCCGAAGTAGAGCGCCGGCAGCAGCGCATCCATCAGCCCGCCCGTCCACGCCCAGTCGGCTGGCGACCAGAACAGGTCGCCGCGCTGCGGGTAGCCGTCGTGCGAGTGGACGAATCCCGGCAGGTTGCCGAGCAGGCTCTGCTGCGGCATCAGCGCGCCCTTCGGCGGGCCCGTCGTGCCGCTGGTGTAGATCAGCACCGCAGGGTCGGTCGCCTTTGTCGCCGCCGGCGCGAACCGTGGCGACGCCCGCTCCTGCAGCGTCTCGTACGGCGTGACCCACGCCTCGCGCGCGCCGGCGACGCCGATGACGTGTGCGAGCGCCGGGCAGCGGTCGCGTACCGGTGCCAGGTTCGGCAGCGACTGCGGGTCGACCAACGCGGCCTTCGCGCCCGAGTGCTGCAGCCGGTATTCGAGGGCGTCGGGCCCGAACAGGAACGACAGCGGCACACTGACGGCGCCGAGCTGATTGACGGCGATGTGCGCGACGGCCGTTTCCGGACGCTGCGGCAGGATCAGCGCAACGGAATCGCCGCGGCCGATGCCGAGCGCGGCGAGCGCGTTGGACAGCCGGTTCGCCTGCTGCTGCAGGTCGCGGAACGTGTACGCCGCCGTCGCACCGGACTCGTCCTCCCAGTACAGCGCGAACCGCGCGCGGTCGTCGGCCCAGCGGCCGCAGCACGCGTGCGCGATGTTGAAATCGGGCGGCACCTCCCAGCGGTGCGCCGCGCGGATCCCGGCGTAGAGATCGGGCGGCATGCGCGCCGGGCCCTGCGTCAGCCGGGAGGCACCACGGCGGCGCGCGTCGAAAGCTCGAGCGGCTCGATCGCGGTCCACACCCAGTCGGGCTGCTGCTCGAGCAACCGGCCGAAGCGGATCGGCGTCACCGACTTGGATGTCAGCACCTTGAACCGCCGCGCCGGCTGGTATTCGACGGCGGGAACGATCAGCGATTGCACGGCGGCGTCGGACTCGCGCTTGCGCAGCGACAGGAAGAGGCCGTGGAACGAGCGCCCGTTGATCGTCGTCGCCTCGCCGTCGACCGAATAGTCGGCGCCTTCGGACCGCCGCTGCTCGACCAGGTCGACGCCGACCAGCGCGTTGGCGATCACCTGCAGCCCGATCTCGGCGCGGTCGGTGGTGAGGCGGCGCATGCGACGGACGACGCCGAGGGTCCACACCGGGTGGTCGTGGGCGCGGATCGCGGCCAGCGTCCCCAGCGTCACCGCGTTGGCGGCGCTCATCGGCGCAATCATCCGGAAGCCCGTCTGGCTGACGTCTTTCACCTCCCACGGGCCGCCGGCGGCGGAGAACGCGGCGAGCCGGCGCCGGGCCAGCTCGTGGCGGCGGTCGTGCTCGTTGCGCATCCGGCCGAACACCGCCAGCTCCATCGTGCCGCCGAAGCTCTTGCCCGCGTCGAGCTGCGGAATCGGCACCCGCTCCTCCTCGCGCAGGAAGCCGGCGATCCTGGTGAAGCCGACGATCGCGTCGACCGTGCCGACCGCCGACGTCCGCTCGCCGCGGCGGGCAAACGGCCGGAACTCGGGGTCGACCTGGCTCGCAAGCTTGGTCACCAGTGCAAGCTGCTCGCTGCGGCGCGCCGTCTTCTCCGACAGCGGCTGCGACTTGATCTTCTGCTCGAGCACAACGTGGTTCTGCATCAGCAGCGCGTGCAGCGGACGGGTGTCGAGGAACAGCACCCGCCCTTCCAGCGGCTCCGGCGTGCGGCGGCGGAGCCCGGCGCGGTTGCCGAGGTCGACGTAGAACGACGTCACCGAGGACGGCTCGAGCGTCAGCCGCAACGGCGTGCACCATTCGTCGAGCTGCGCCGACACCCATTCAAGGTGCTTCGCGGTGAGGTTGCCGGAGTTCATCAACTGCAGCACCAGCACGACGAGGTACTCGTGCTCGATCGTCGTCGCGCCGCCGTCGGACTCGACGATGAGTTGCTGCCGGTCGATCTTCCGCGTGCAGGCGAGCGAGAACAGCGAATGCACCTCGGCCCACTTCGCCGGAATCCACTGCTCGTAGCGATACAGCCGGGTCTTGGCGTCGAGGCCGAAATGGACGATCTGCCGCACGACGAGCTCGGGCAGCAGCGCCTGCCACTTGTTGCTCTGCGCGTGGGCCGAGATTTCCTGCGCGAAGGCCTGATAGCAGACGAGGAAGCCCTGCGTCAGGTCGAACAGCGCCTGCCAGAGCTGGTTCTCGATCTTGCTCGACCGGCTGGCGTGCTCGATGTATTGCGTCGCCAGCGTCCGCCGCACGTCCTCGGTGTGCGCGTCGACGTAGAACACCGCCTCCAGCCGCGCGGGCGTGCGGCGGGCGGTGCGCTCGGCGACGTGCCCCAGCTCGGCGAGGACTTCGCCGTGGACCGCCAGCGGGTCGTTCGTCGGGAACGAGGCGAGCCAACGCTCGGCTGCCTTGACGTCGGCGAGGGGGTCCTTGTGGTGGTTTCCGAATCCGAACATTGGGCCCGGCGCAGGCGACCGAAGTGTCGCGGAGGAGACGGCGGGCGCCCGATGCGGCTGCCGTCCGGTCGGCCTGTGTCGAGGGCATCATCGCCCAAAGGCAGGGGCCGATCAAGCGCCGCGTCCACACTTTGGCATGCATCGTGCATGGCACGTGACGTGCTCCACAGCATGCACAGGTCGAACGCGACGATGCACCGCCGCAAACGGCCGGATGAGGGTGGAGAGGCAGACATGGGCGCTGCGATCTATAATTGTGCAGCACATATTGCACACCGGAAGTGACGAATTACGCCAAGGAACGACGACGATGGGCATCCTGATCAAAGCACCGACGCGCCGGCGCGAAATGCCGCTCACGCTGGCGGCACCCAACGAGGCATCGGCGGACGCGCGCGGCACAATGCACATCCGCGAAGTGGTCCGGCTGACTGGCCTGCGTCGCGAGCAGCTCTACATGTGGCAGCGCCGCTACGGATTCCCCGACCCGTTGCGCGATCCGTTCGGCGATCGCGTCTACCCGCCGGAGCAGGTCGCGCGTCTGAAGCTCATCAAGCAGCTTCTGTCGGAAGGCTGGCGCGCTGGCGCCGTCGTCCCGCTCGCGGGCTCGGCGCTGAAATCGATGCTGGGCCTTGCGGTCGAGGATCCGGTCCCGCTGCGGTCGGAAATCGAGACCGCGGTGAAGCTGCTCGCGCAGCACCGCGTCGGCGAAATGCAGAACCACCTGTCGAAGCTGCTGGTCGGGCAGGGGCTGCGCCGCTTCCTCGAACAGACGCTGATCCCGCTTAACGAGGCCGTTCACGAGCGGGTCGTTCGCGGAGACATGCAGAACTTCCAGGAGCTGCGCTTCGCCGATCTCGCGCAACGGCTGCTTCGTGACGTGACGCGGCTCGTCCGCCCGACGCGCGATGCTCGGCAGATCCTGCTGGCGACGCCGCCGAACGACCCGAACCAGCTCGGCCTCGCGATCCTCGAGCTGCTGCTGTTCACCGAAGGCGTCAACTGCATTTCGCTGGGCGCCGGCGTGCCGGGACAGGAGATCGCCGGCGCCGCCGAGGCCTACCGCGTCAACCTCGTCGTGCTGCTGTTCGACCGTGGCATTTCGGGCAAGATCGCGGGCCAGGAGATCCGCTCGCTGCGTACCGAATTGCCGGCAAGCATGCCGCTGGTCGTCAGCGGGCGCGCGGTGAACCTGCTCGCGAAGCCGATCGCAAACGTGCGCACGGCGGCCGATTTCAGCTCGATCATGGCGGCGATGCGCGAGCTCGGTATGCCGGCGCCGAGCGCAGTGCAATTGCTGGGGCTGTTGCCCGAGGGTCCGGCGCGGGCGTAAGCTCGCGTGGATGATTGCCGGACTTTCCGCTCTTCTTCATCGCGATCCCGACCCCGATCGCGCGCACGGCCGCGTTTCGCGTGCGGTGTGGCACACGATCGGCCTCGTGCTGGCGGCGCTGCTCGCGTACGCGGTCTGGCGCGGCTACCAGAATCCCGACCTGCTGCTCGACCTCGGCGCGTTCCGCCTGTGCTGACCGCGCGGGTCAGGGCTCGTTGAGGAAGTCCGCGAGCTTGCGCCGCTCGCGCTTCGTCGGGCGGC
>JBDTVU010000086.1:0-14270 GCA_040007035.1 Betaproteobacteria bacterium
AATTGTTTCAATGCATCTTTCGAGAGCTCTGCCGGCGCAATTCGATAAATTGACCCGACCCCGAGGAGAGAGCAGATGAAGGTTTACTACGAGAAGGACGCCGACCTGTCGCTGATCAAGGGCCGGAAGGTGACGATCGTCGGCTACGGCTCGCAGGGCCACGCGCACGCGCAGAATCTCAATGATTCCGGCATCAAGGTCACCGTCGGCCTGCGCAAAGGCGGCGCGTCGTGGGGCAAGGCGAAGAAGGCCGGCCTCAAGGTCGCCGAGGTCGCCGACGCGGTCGCCGGCGCCGACCTGGTGATGATGCTCATGCCCGACGAGGACATCGCGGCGACGTACAAGTCCGAGGTCGAGCCACACATCAAGAAGGGCGCGACGCTCGCGTTCGCGCATGGCTTCAACATCCACTACGGGCAGGTGGTGCCGCGCGCCGACCTCGACGTGGTGATGATCGCGCCCAAGGCGCCGGGCCATACGGTGCGCTCGACCTACGCTGCCGGCGGCGGCGTGCCGATGCTGATCGCCGTCCACCAGGATGCGTCGAAGAAGGCGCGCGACGTCGCGCTTTCGTACGCGGCGGCGATCGGCGGCGCGCGCGCCGGCATCATCGAGACCAACTTCCGCGAGGAGACCGAGACCGACCTCTTCGGCGAGCAGGTCGTGCTCTGCGGCGGGCTGGTCGAGCTGATCAAGGGCGGCTACGAGACGCTGATCGAGGCCGGCTATGCGCCGGAGATGGCGTACTTCGAGTGCCTGCACGAGGTGAAGCTGATCGTCGACCTGATCTACGAGGGCGGCATCGCCAACATGAACTACTCGATCTCGAACAACGCCGAGTACGGCGAGTACGTGACCGGCCCGAAGATCGTCACCGCCGAGACGAAGAAGGTGATGAAGGAAGTGCTGACCCGGATCCAGACCGGCGAGTACGCGAAGGACTTCATCCTCGAGAACCGCGCCGGCGCGCCGACGCTGCTGTCGCGGCGCCGACTGATGGCCGAGCACTCGATCGAGCAGGTCGGCGAGAAGCTGCGCTCGATGATGCCATGGATCAGGAAGAACAAGCTGGTCGACCAAAGCAAGAATTGAAAATCAGCAAGGCGGCGGGTGCCATGCCGGTGCGCGGAAAGTCCGCACGGGAGAGCGCGGCATGAAGCGACTCGTTGCGCGCGCGCCCCGCTCCCGCCAGCGCGGCTGGATCGGCCTCATCGTGATGCTGCTCGCGCTTGTCGTCGTCGCGCTGCTGGCAAAGGACGCGCTGAAGGAATACGGGATGCAGGGTGGCGCCGGCGCTCCGGCGGGCGCGCGGACGCAGCGCGACCGGATGCCGACGCCGGGCGCCGTTCCCGGGGATGTCGACATCGCCGGTGCATTGCCATCCGCGGGCACGCCGCTCGAACGTGCGCGCGGCGTCGAGGGCATGCTGCAGGAACAGGTAACGGAGCGCGCCAGGCGCGCGGAGGAGGCGACGAAGTAAGGCGGCGTCGGAGCGCCCTGCCCGATGCTAGAATCGTCCGTCGCGGCCCACGGACCTGCCTGTGTCGACCTACCCGCATCCGATCATCGCCCGCGAGGGTTGGCCGTTCCTCGCCATTGCCGTCGGCATTGCCGTCCTGCTGACGTTCACCGGTCCGTGGCTGCTGGCGGTGCTGGCCTGGATCGTCGCGCTCTTCGTCCTCCAGTTCTTCCGCGATCCGCCGCGTGTCGTGCCGACGGAGCCGCGCGCGGTGCTGGCGCCGGCCGACGGCCGCGTGGTCAAGGTCGAGCGGGCGCGCGATCCGTGGCTCGACCGCGACGCGCTGAAGATCAGCGTCTTCATGAACGTGTTCAACGTCCACTCGAACCGAAGCCCTGTCGACGGAGTCGTCGTCAACGTGTGGTACCACGCGGGAAGCTTCCTCAATGCAGCGCTGGACAAGGCGTCGCTGGAGAACGAGCGCAACGCGCTGCACCTCGCCACGGCCGGCGGCCAGGACGTGACCTGCGTGCAGATCGCCGGGCTCATCGCGCGACGGATCCTCTGCTACACGAAGCCCGGCGACACGCTCGCCCGCGGCCAGCGCTACGGCTTCATCCGCTTCGGTTCGCGCGTGGACGTCTATCTCGATCCGGCGGCGGTGCCGAAGGTCGCCGTCGGCGACACCGTCGCTGCGACCGGGACGATCCTCGCACTGCTGCCGGCGGCCTGAGCGCAACTGACCGCAACCGAGCGGACGCCTTCCCGCCCCCCCATGCCCGACTTCGACACCCACCGCGCGCTGCAGAAGAACCGGGTCCGCCGCCGCGGCATCTACCTGCTGCCGAACCTGTTCACGACCGCCGCGCTGTTCGCCGGCTTCTACGCGATCGTGCAGGCGATGAACACGAACTTCGACCAGGCGGCGGTCGCGATCTTCATCGCGATGGTCCTCGACAGCCTCGACGGGCGCGTCGCCCGGCTGACGCGGACGCAGAGCGCATTCGGCGCCGAGTACGACAGCCTGGCCGACATGGTCTCGTTCGGCGCCGCGCCGGCGCTTGTCATGTACGCCTGGACGCTGAAGGGGATGGGCAGGCTCGGCTGGATCGCGGCGTTCGTCTACGTCGCCGGCGCGGCGCTGCGCCTCGCCCGCTTCAACGTGATGCTCGACGTCACCGACAAGCGCTGGTTCACCGGATTGCCGAGCCCGGCGGCCGCGGCGCTGGTCGCCGGCTTCGTCTGGATCGTCGACGACTACATCATCGACCCGGGCAGCATCCGCGAGTGGGCGTGGGCCATCACCGTGTTCGCGGGTCTGACGATGGTCAGCAACGTCAAGTACTGGAGCTTCAAGACGATCAACCTCAAGAAGAGCGTGCCCTTTCTGGCGATGCTGATGATCGTGCTGTTCCTGGCGCTCCTGTCCTACCAGCCGGCGCACGTGCTGTTCGGCGGGTTCGTCGCCTACGCGCTCTCGGGCTACGTCGGCACCCCGTGGATGATGTGGAAGCGCCGCCGAAGCCCGCCGGTGCCGCCGCCCTGATCGCGGACCCGGGCGCCGGCGACGGGCCGGGGCGCCGCAACCCCTTGCTTTGCCGGCGATTCTCCGGTTATAGTCGCACCGTCATGAGCAGCATTCACCTCTCCGGCCGTCTCGCGCTTCTCGCGCTGACCCCCCTTCTGGGCGGCCTGGTGTTGCTGCTGCGCCCCGCGCGCACATAATCCAACCCCCTCAATTCGAGCAGCAAACACGAGCGCCCGCCGGAAACCGGGGGCGGCTTCTCCGCATTTGCCCGTGCCCCGAAGGCGAACCATGAAAATCGATCCGACACAGAAGTACAAGCCATTCGCGCCCGTCGCGTTGCCCGATCGGCAGTGGCCGTCGCGCATGATCGTCCGGCCGCCCGTCTGGTGCAGCGTCGACCTGCGCGACGGCAACCAGGCGCTGATCGAGCCGATGGACGCCGAGCGCAAGATGCGGCTGTTCAACCTCCTCGTGCAGATGGGCTACAAGGAGATCGAGGTCGGATTCCCGGCGGCGTCGCAGACGGATTTCGACTTCGTCCGCAAGCTGGTCGACGAGCGGCTGATCCCGGACGACGTCACCGTTCAGGTGCTCACGCAGTCGCGCGAGCCGCTGATCCGGCGCACGTTCGACGCGTTGAAAGGCGTCAAGCGGGCGATCGTCCATCTCTACAACTCGACGTCGACCACGCAGCGCCGCGTCGTGTTCGCGATGGACAGGCCCGCCATCCGCGACATCGCCGTCAGCGGCGCGAAGCTGATCCGCGAGTGTGCCGCGGCGCGGCTCGGGACCGAGTGGGTGTTCCAGTATTCGCCCGAGAGCTTCACCGGCACCGAGCTCGACTTCGCCGCCGAGGTCTGCGACGCCGTCAACGCCGTCTGGCAGCCGACGCCGCAGCGCAAGGTCATCATCAACCTCCCGGCGACCGTCGAGATGGCCACCCCCAATATCTACGCCGACCAGATCGAGTGGATGTCGCGCCGGCTCGAGCGCCGCGATTCGATCGTGCTGTCGATCCATCCGCACAACGACCGCGGCTGCGGCGTGGCCGCGGCCGAGCTCGCGCTGCTCGCCGGCGCCGAGCGCATCGAGGGCTGCCTGTTCGGCAACGGCGAACGCACCGGCAACGTCTGCCTCGTGACGCTGGGTCTCAACCTGTTCACCCAGGGTGTCGACCCGGGCATCGATTTCTCCGACATCAACGAGATCATCCGCACCGTCGAGCACTGCAACCAGCTCCCGGTCCACCCGCGCCATCCGTACGGCGGCGACCTCGTGTTCACCGCGTTCTCCGGCTCGCACCAGGACGCGATCAGGAAGGGGCTCGCCGAGCGCGCTGCCGAGCTTGCCCGCGACAACGCCGTCTGGGACGTGCCTTACCTGCCGATCGATCCGGCCGACGTCGGTCGCACCTACGACGCAGTGATCCGGGTCAACAGCCAGTCGGGCAAGGGCGGCATCGCGTATCTGCTCGAGCGCGACTACGGGCTGGCGCTTCCGCGACTGCTGCAGATCGAGTTCAGCCAGGTCGTGCAGAAGATCGCCGACGCAACCGGCAAGGAGCTCCCGCCGGCCGACATCCGGGCGGCGTTCGACCGCGAATACGTGGCGGCGACGCTGCCCGTCACCTACGTCGGCCACCGCGCCGTCCACAACGCCAGCGACGGCACCGTCGAAAAGCTCACTGCGCGCCTCACGGTCGACGGCGTCGAGTGGAAGCTGACCGGGAAGGGCAACGGGCCGGTCGACGCCTTCGTCCACGCGCTGCGGACCGACGGCGGCTTCGACATCCACGTCCAGAACTACCACGAGCACGGCGTGGGCGCGGGCGAGGACGCTACGGCGGTCGCCTACGTCCAGCTTCGGATCGGCGCCGAGCAGACGGTGTACGGCGTCGGGCTCGACCCGAATATCGTCACCGCGACGCTGCGCGCGGTCGTCAGCGCCGTCAACCGCGGCATCGCGCAGGAAATGCTCGCGCAGCCGACGGCCCGCCGCGTCAGCTACGCCTGACGGCCGCTTCGGCGTCCGTCGCTCCGGCGCCCTGCGGCCGAGTGCCGCAGGGCGCGCGCGGCCGCCCGCGCCACCGCCGAGATTTCGGGTAGAATGCGAATCTGAAAGTCGTTTTCACATTTGCTGCGGCCGGCCCCGGGTCCGCCGCGGCGCACCCCCAGCGAGGACGCCCGATGAGCACCCCCACCTACGGTCCCGGCATCGAGATCACCGGCCGCATCACGCCCGAATACGCGCGGATCCTGACGCCGGAGGCGGTGGCGTTCGCGGCGAAGCTACAGCGCGCGTTCGGCGACCGTCGCGCCAAGCTGCTCGCGCGCCGCGCGCAGCGGCAGGCTGACCTCGACGCTGGCAAGCTGCCCGACTTCCTGGCCGAGACGCGGGCGATCCGCGAGGGCGAGTGGACGTGCGCGCCGGTGCCGGCCGACATCCGGGACCGCCGCGTCGAGATCACCGGTCCGGTCGACCGCAAGATGATCATCAATGCGCTGAACTCGGGCGCAAAGGTGTTCATGGCCGACTTCGAGGACGCCAATACGCCGCGCTGGGACAACAATCTCCAGGGCCACATCAATCTCGGCGACGCGATCCGCCGCCGGATCGACTACGTGTCGCCCGAAGGCAAGGCGTACAAGCTGAACGAGAAGACCGCAGTGCTGTTCGTCCGGCCGCGCGGCTGGCACCTTCCGGAGAAGCACGTCAAAGTCGACGGCGCCCCGATGTCCGGCGGCATCTTCGACTTCGCGCTGTACTTCTTCCACAACGCGAAGGAACTGCTCGCGCGCGGCAGCGGGCCGTACTTCTACCTGCCGAAGATGGAGAGCCATCTCGAGGCGCGGCTGTGGAACGACATCTTCGTCATGGCGCAGGACGAGGTCGGCGTGGCGCAGGGCTCGATCAAGGCGACGGTGCTGATCGAGACGATCCTCGCCCCGTTCGAGCTGCACGAGATCCTCTACGAGCTGCGTGCGCACTCGGCCGGCCTCAACTGCGGACGCTGGGACTACATCTTCTCCTGCATCAAGAAATTCCGGAACAACAAGGACTTCTGCCTCGCCGACCGCGCGCTTGTCACGATGACGACGCACTTCATGCGGAGCTACGCCGAGCTCGTCATCCAGACCTGCCACCGCCGCAACATCCACGCGATGGGCGGCATGGCCGCGCAGATTCCGGTCAAGGGCGACGAGAAGGCCAACGCCGAGGCGTTCGCGAAGGTCAAGATCGACAAGGAGCGCGAGGCGACGTACGGCCACGACGGCACCTGGGTCGCGCACCCGGGCCTGGTGCCGGTGGCGCTGGAAGCCTTCGACCGGTTGATGCCGGGGCCGAACCAGATCACGACGAAGAGGCGCGACGACGTCCGGGTGACGGCGGCGGACCTGCTCAAGTTCGAGCCGTCGGCGCCGATCACCGAGAAGGGCGTGCGTCTCAACGTCAACGTCGCGATCCAGTACATCGGCGCCTGGCTCGTCGGCCAGGGCGCGGTGCCGATCTACAACCTGATGGAAGACGCGGCGACCGCGGAGATTTCGCGCTCGCAGGTGTGGCAGTGGATCCGCTCGCCGAAGGGCGTGCTCGACGACGGCCGCAAGGTGACGAAGGAGATGGTCGCCGCGATGATCTCGGAAGAGATGAAGAAGATCCGCGACCTGCTCGGGGCTGCGTACGGCGACGGCAAGTACGACGACGCGGCGGCGATCTTCACCGACCTCGTGTTCAACGACACGTTCGTCGACTTCCTGACGCTGCCGGCGTACGACCGGATCGATTGAATGTAGGCGCTGCGTCTTCCGAACGGGGCCGGTGCACGCCGGCCCTGTCCTTTCCGGAGCCGGAAATCGCGCTGGTCAGTCGATCCTGCACGCCTCGTCGAACGGCAGACGCGGGTTGCGCGGATAGACCTTGGCCGGGTCGCCGTGGCCGAGGTTGATCAGGAAGTTCGATTTCCACTTGCCGTCCGGGAAGAACGCCGCGTCGACCTTGGCGTTGTCGAAGCCGCCCATCGGCCCGCAGTCGAAGCCCAGCGCGCGGGCGGCGACGATGAAGTAGGCGCCCTGCAGCGTCCCGCCCTGGAACGCTGCGCGCCGGATGTGCTCCTCGCTCTTGCCGGCGAACCAGCTGCGAGCGTCGGTTTGTGGGAACAGCACCGGCAGCTTGTCGTAGAACTCCATGTCGTGGGCGACGATCGCCGTGACCGGCGCCGCCATCGTCTTGGCGAGGTTGCCGGCCGACAGCGCTGGCCGCAAGGTCTCCTTGGCCGCGGCGGAGCGCACGAAGACGAACCTCGCCGGGCAACTGTTGGCCGTCGTCGGCCCCCACTTCGCGAGGTCGTAGATCGCCCTCAGGTCGTCGTCGGTGATGGGACCGGCAAACGAATTGTGCGTGCGCGCGGTGCGGAAGATCTGGTCGAGTGCGGCGGCGGGGAGCTGCATGACGATGACCTCGGGAACGACAGGGATGACGGTGGCAGGCAGGGCGGGTGGTCCGATCGCGCCGACCATCCTGCGATGGTGCGGCGAACGGCCGCGACTTGACGAGCGAGAACGGAGCCCACATTTTGTACTCTGCGGGGCGAGTCCGCGACCGGACGTCCATTAGAAGAGATTATGGCCCGAATTTGCACAATCAATTGGACGCATCGCGACGCCGGCGCGCAGAATTGCTCCATCGCCCGCGACGAGTCGACGCCGGCGGTCGATTTCCCGCTTCCGCAGCCCCGGGGGCGGTCGGCAAGAGCGCTCACCACCGAAGGAGACACCCGATGAAAAACCTCAAGGGAAGCAAGACCCACGACAACCTGAAGGCCGCGTTCGCCGGCGAATCGCAGGCGAACCGCCGTTATCTGTACTTCGCGAACAAGGCCGACGTCGAAGGCCAGAACGACGTCTCCGCGCTGTTCCGCTCGACCGCGGAAGGCGAGACCGGCCACGCGCACGGCCACCTCGACTACCTCGCGCAGGTGGGCGATCCGGCGACGGACCTCCCGATCGGCTCGAGCCGGCAGAACCTGAAGGCCGCCGTCGCCGGCGAGACCCACGAGTACACCGACATGTACCCCGGGATGGCGAAGTCGGCACGCGATGAAGGGTTCGAGGAGATCGCCGACTGGTTCGAAACGCTGTCGAAGGCCGAGCGTTCGCACGCGAATCGTTTCCAGAAGGCGCTCGACCAACTCGCCGACTGAGCTCCAGGTTGCGAATTCGAGCGTCGCCCCGGCGACGCTCAATTCGCGGTTGGAGAGGCGCCTGTCCGGCGCCCCTCCAACTCTTCCGCCCAGTGCGATCGTGGCGGAGTGTTGAGGCGAGGGCGATCGCGATCGCCCTCGCCTGAACGTTGACCCCCTCACCGAGTTCCATCTGCCATGACCACCCGCGAAGGCAATCTCGAAGCTCCGACCCGCCATCCGATCGACTGGCGCAACCCCGAGTTCTATTCCGAGGAAGCGCTCCACAAGGAGATGGAGCGCGTCTTCGACATCTGTCACGGCTGCCGCCGCTGCGTGAATCTGTGCCAGTCGTTCCCGACGCTGTTCGACCTCGTCGACGGGAGCAAGACGATGGAGGTCGACGGCGTGGCCAAGGCCGACTACGCGAAGGTCGTCGACCAGTGCTACCTGTGCGACGTCTGCTACATGACGAAGTGCCCGTACACGCCGCCGCATCCGTGGAACCTCGATTTCCCGCACCTGATGCTGCGGGCGAAGGCGGTCCATTTCCGCAATCACGGCGCGCGCTTGCGCGACCGGCTGCTGACCAGCACCGACGCGCTGGGCAAGCTGGCCACGATTCCGGTCGTCGTCCACGCGGTCAACAAGGTCAACACGATGCCGCTCGCGCGGAAGGCGATGGAGAAGATGCTGGGCGTGGCGGCCGAGCCGAAGCTGCCGCCGTACGACAGCAAGCGCTTCCGCCGCACGGCGAAGCCGTCGATCGCGTGGCCGGTGAAGGCAGGCCAGCGAACGCCGGGCAAGGTCGCGGTGTTCGCCACCTGCTACATCAATTACAACGAGCCCGGGATCGGCCACGATCTCATCCGGATCCTCGAGCACAACGAGATACCCTATCGCCTCGTCGAGAAGGAGGCCTGCTGCGGGATGCCGAAGCTCGAGCTCGGCGACTTCGAGACTGTCGAGAAGCTGAAAAACGTCAACATTCCGCAGCTCGCGGCGCTGGCGAAGGAAGGTTGGGCAATCGTCACCGCGGTGCCGTCGTGCACGCTGATGTTCAAGCAGGAGCTGCCGCTGCTGTTCCCGGAGGACGCCGACGTCAAGGTGGTCGCCGACGCGATGTTCGATCCGTTCGAGTACCTCGTGCTTCGCGACAAGGACGGCCTGCTGAACAAGGACTTCAAGCAGCCGTTGGGCAAGGTCAGCTATCACATTCCCTGCCACTCGCGGGTGCAAAACGTCGGCCAGAAGACGCGCGAGGTGCTGGAGTGGGTGCCGGAAACGACGGTCACCACCGTCGAGCGCTGCGCGGGACACGACGGCACGTACGGCGTGAAGGCCGAGTTCTTCGCCGCGTCGATGAAGATCGGCAAGCCGGTGTTCCGGCAGATGGCCGACGCGTCGCCCGACTACGTCAGCTCCGACTGCCCGATTGCCGGCCGCCGGATCCTGCAGGGGATCGACGCGTCGGGTGAGGCGCACCACGCCAGGAAGCAGCATCCGCTGACGCTGATTCGCATCGCCTACGGGCTCGACTGAGGGGCGCTGCCATGACCAATGCGATGAAGGAGACGCCAATGCCCCGGATCACCCGCGAAAGCCTGCTGATGCTGGAGTCTTACGCCAGCGTGCGCAGGGACTTCCGCGCCAAGGTGCTCGCGCACAAGAAGCCGCGCTCGGTGCCGCTCGGCGACCATGTGACGCTGCTGTTCGAGGACGAGCTCACCGTCCGCTACCAGATCCAGGAGATGCTGCGGATCGAGAAGACGTTCGAGCAGGCCGGCATCCAGGACGAGCTCGACGTCTACAATCCTCTGATCCCGGACGGATCGAACTTCAAGGCGACGATGCTGATCGAGTACGACGACCCGGACGAGCGCAAGCGGGCGCTGGCGCGGTTGAAGGGGATCGAGGACCGCGCGTGGGTGCAGGTCGAGGGCTGCCCGAAGGTGTACGCGATCGCCGACGAGGACCTCAAGCGCGAGAACGACGAGAAGACGTCGGCGGTCCATTTCGTGCGCTTCGAGCTGACGAAGGAAATGGTCGCCGCGCTGAAGTACGGCCTCGGCATCGGCCTCGCCATCGGCATCGACCATCCGGCCTGCACGGTGGCGATCGCTGCCGTTGCGCCGGAGACGCGCGCCGCGCTCGTCGCCGACCTCGCCTGACGCCGTCCGGTCAGCCGCCCGCGATTCGCGCGGCCAAGTACGCTTGCGCAAGCGGTGCCAGCGCGTGCGCGGCCGCATCGACCACCGGCGTCCATTCGCCGATCGCCGGTTGCCGGAAGACCCGCAGCGTCTCGTACCAGCCCGGATTCGTGGCGTCAGTTCCCCAGCGCCAGCAGTTGTCGAAACGATCGAGCATCCACACCGGCCGGCCGATCGCGCCGGCGCAGTGGACGATCGACGTGTCGACGGTGAGCACGAGGTCGAGGTTTGCCATCAGCGCCGCGGTGTCCGCGTAGTCGGTGAACTCGTCCGACCAGTCGACGAGGCGCAATGCCGACGCGAGCTCGCGATCCGGCGATCCGCCTTTCTGCAGGCTGACGAACTGCACGCCGGGGATTTCCGCCAGCGGCGCAAGGTGGACGAGCCCGATCGAGCGCCGCTCGTCGATCCGCGCGGCGTGCGGCAGCTCGACGCGCGGATTGCCGCCCCAGCACAGCCCGACGCGAAAGTCCGGATGCGCCCGCAAGCGCCCGGCCCAGCGCGCGACGTCGGCGGCAGGTGGCGTGAGGTACGCGCCCCGCGGCAGCACGGCGCGCGTGCCCTGCCCGAGGATTCGCGGCAGGCTCATGATCCGCGCGTGCGCGGCGATCGCCAGCGATCCGGATGACCGGTCGACGACTGCGTCGACCCCGAGCGCCGTCGCCAGCAGGCGCGACAGCGGCGCCCAGTACCCGTCGCAGTAAAGGACGACGCGCGACACGCGCTCGTGGGCGTCGGCGACGAAGCGGGCGAACTGCAGCACGTCGCCCAGCCCTTCCTCGGCCAAGACGAGCAGCGTGCCGGCCAGCGGGCTGCCATCCCATGCCGGAACGGTCGGCGGCAGTCCGGTCGTCCTGCCGTGGCCGGTGTCGACGCGTGCCTCGAGCTCGCGCCAGCCCTCGTCGCAGCGGCGGCGCTTCAGCAGCGCGGACGCGAGCCCGAAACGCGCGTCGGCGTGATGCGGATCGCGATCGAGCTCGGCGCGGAAATGGCGATCGGCGTCGTCGATCCGGTTCTGCCACAGCGCGATCGTGCCGAGATCGTGGTGGACGAGAGGGAACCGCGGATCGATCGACGCGACGCGATCGAGCGCCGCGCGCGCCGCGTCGAGATCGGTCCCGAGCATCAGCGCATAGCCGTACTTGAACCACGCGCCGGCGTCGTCGGGCGCGGCCGCGGCGAACCGGCCGGCGAGGTCGCGCGCCGCGTCCGCGTCGCCTCGCGCGATCAGCGCGTCGCACCAGTTGGACAGCGCCGGCGTGTACCGCGGCGAGATCGCGAGCGCGCGCTCCCACGCCGCCGCTGCCGCCGCGAAGTCGCCGCCTGCGGCGCGGGCACGGCCGAGGTTGTTCCACGCGTCGAGCCGTTGCGGATCCCGGGCGAGCGCGCGCAGGAGCGCGGAGATGGCGTCGGCACGGTGCCCCGATTCCAGCCGCGCGTAGCCCTGCATCGCGAGCACGGCGGCGTTGTCGGGCAGCGCGGCGGCCGCCGCCTCCAGCGCGGGCAGCGCGTCGGCGGTGCGCTGGCCGCGGATCAGGATCGCGCCGAGGTTGGCGAGCCACTCGCCGCGTGCGCCGAAGCGGGCGATTGCGCTGCGGTAGCCGGCCTCGGCCGCGGCGAGGTCGCCGCGCGCGAATGCCGCGTCGGCGGCCGCGAGCAGCGTGGCGGCGGGATCCATCGGCGGGGTCGTCGGGCGAGGGGCGTGGCCGGTGCCGCCGCCGGCTGCGAGGTCAGTCGCGGAAATTGCCGAACTGCACCGGGAAGTCGTCGATCGACTTCTTCACCAGCGCGATCGCCGCCTGCAGATCGTCCCGTTTTGCGCCGGAGACGCGGACGGCATCGCCCTGGATCGACGCCTGGACCTTTTGCTTGCTGTCCTTGATCAGTTTGACGATCTTCTTCGACAGTTCCTGCTCGATGCCGACGCGCACCGTCACCACCTGCTTCACCTTGTTGCCGGACACTTTCTCGATCGTGCCGTACTTGAGCGACCGGATGTCGACGCCGCGCTTGGTCAGCTTGCCGGTGAGGATGTCGGTGACCTGCTTCAGCTTGAAGTCGTCGTCGGCGTAGAGCGTCAGCGTCTTGTCGGCGTGCTCGACGCGGGCGTCGGAGCCTTTGAAGTCGAACCGCGTCGAGACTTCCTTGTTGGTCTGGTCGACCGCATTGCGGACTTCGACCTGGTTCACTTCGGAGACGATGTCGAACGAGGGCATGATGTGGGCTCGGGGATCGGATGACACGTGGGGCGACGCCGGTTTGCTGCCGGTCCGCTGCAGGTCCGACACGGCGCGGGCAAGCCGTAACGAACGTCGGCGAAGCGCCTCGGCTAGAATACCCGATTTCCGCACTCGCCCACGCGCAGCCGCCATGTCGCACATCCTGCAGGATCTTCCCGTCGGCCAGAAGGTCGGCATCGCCTTCTCGGGCGGCCTCGACACCAGCGCCGCGCTGCACTGGATGCGCGCCAAAGGGGCGATCCCCTACGCCTACACCGCGAATCTCGGGCAGCCGGACGAGCCCGACTACGACGACATCCCGCGCCGTGCGCTCGCCTACGGCGCCGAAGCCGCACGGCTGGTCGACTGCCGCGCCGCGCTGGTCGCCGAGGGAATAGCTGCGCTGCAGGCTGGTGCGTTCCACATCTCGACCGCGGGCGCGACGTACTTCAACACGACGCCGCTGGGCCGCGCGGTGACCGGCACGATGCTGGTCGTCGCGATGCGCGACGACGACGTCCACGTCTGGGGCGACGGCAGCACGTACAAAGGCAACGACATCGAGCGCTTCTACCGGTACGGGCTGCTTGCCAACCCGAGCCTGCGGATCTACAAGCCGTGGCTCGACGCAGCGTTCATCGACGAGCTGGGTGGCCGCAAGGAGATGTCGGAATACCTCATACGCGCCGGCTTCGGCTACCGGATGAGCGTCGAGAAGGCCTACTCGACCGACTCGAACGTGCTGGGCGCCACGCACGAGGCGAAGGATCTGGAGTTCCTCGATCGCGGAATGAAGATCGTCGAGCCGATCATGGGCGTCGCATTCTGGCGCGACGACGTTGCGGTCAGGGCGGAGCGGGTGACGGTGCGGTTCGACGAGGGCCGCCCGGTCGCGCTGAACGGCGCGACGTTCACCGACGAGGTCGCGCTGCTGCTCGAGGCCAACGCCATCGGCGGCCGCCACGGCCTCGGCATGAGCGACCAGATCGAGAACCGGATCATCGAGGCGAAGAGCCGCGGCGTGTACGAGGCGCCGGGGATGGCGCTGCTGCATATCGCCTACGAGCGGCTCCTCACCGGCATCCACAACGAGGACACGATCGAGCAGTATCGCGATGGCGGCCGTCGCCTCGGGCGGCTGCTGTATCAGGGCCGGTGGTTCGACCCGCAGGCGATGATGCTGCGCGAAACGGCGCAGCGCTGGGTCGCG
The DNA here is from genome assembly GCA_040007035.1 of Betaproteobacteria bacterium. GTDB lineage: Bacteria > Pseudomonadota > Gammaproteobacteria > Burkholderiales > Casimicrobiaceae > CAIWHR01. Next base: position 13,806 of record JBDTVU010000086.1, read on the forward strand.
CGCGCGGTGACCGGCGAGGTCGCGCTGGAGCTGCGGCGCGGCAACGACTACTCGATCCTCGACACGACGAGCCCGAACCTCACCTACAAGCCCGAGCGGCTGACGATGGAGAAGGGCGCCGCGTTCTTCACGCCGCAGGACCGGATCGGCCAGCTGACGATGCGCAACCTCGACATCGTCGACACCCGCGAAAAGCTGATGACCTACGCGAAGACCGGGCTGCTCCGCCCGTCGGAGAGCTCGCCGCTGCCGCGCCTGACCGACGGCAGCGACCCCGCGGCGAAGTAGCCGGCGGGGGCGCCGTTGACCCTCAGTCGACCTTAAGGCCGACCTTGCGGATCACCGGCGCCCACTTGTCGGTCTCGCCCTTGATCAGCGCGCCGAAGTCCTCGGGCGTGCCGCCGATCAGATGGAAGCCCTGCGCCTGCATCTTCTGCACCACGTCGGGCTGCTTCAGGATCGCGT
>JBDTVU010000087.1:0-14222 GCA_040007035.1 Betaproteobacteria bacterium
TGGATTTCGGCGGCTGGGACATGCCGGTCAACTACGGCTCGCAGATCGACGAGCATCACGCGGTGCGCAGCGACGCCGGGATGTTCGACGTGTCGCACATGCGCGTGGTCGACTTGGAAGGTGACGGCGCGCGCGACTTCCTCCGTCATGCGCTCGCCAACAACGTCGACAAGCTGAAGGACTCGGGCAAGGCGCTCTATTCGTGCCTGCTCACGCCCGAAGGCACCGTCATCGACGACCTGATCGTCTATTTCCTGCGCGAGGATTTCTTCCGGCTGGTCGTCAACGCCGGCACCGCGGACAAGGACATCGCGTGGTTCCGGCGGCTTATCGCCGAGCGGGCGAGCGGGCTCCGCCTGACGCCGCGCGACGACCTCGCGATGGTCGCCATCCAGGGACCGAATGCGCGGGCCAAGGTGTGGCGGGCGGTGCCCGGCAGCGAAGCCGTCACGTCCGGATTGAAGCCGTTCACCGCGGCCGTCATGAAATGCGTCTGGGGTGAGGGATTCATCGCGCGCACCGGCTACACCGGCGAGGACGGCTTCGAAATCATGCTGCCGGCCACGCTGGTCGGCGAGCTCTGGCACGCGCTGTCCGCCGCGGGCGTGCGCCCGGCCGGGCTGGGCGCGCGCGACACGCTGCGGCTCGAGGCCGGGATGAATCTCTACGGCCAGGACATGGACGAGACGGTGTCGCCGCTGGAATCCGGCCTCGCCTGGACCGTCGATCTCGCGAGCCCGCGCGATTTCGTCGGCAAGGCCGCGCTCGTCGCCCACCCGCCGCAGCGCCAACTCACCGGATTGCTGCTGCTGGACAAGGGCGGCGTGCTGCGCGCGCATCAGGCGGTTCGCACCGCCCGCGGCGACGGCGAGATCACCAGCGGCACGTTCAGCCCGACCCTCGGGCAGTCGATCGCACTCGCGCGGCTTCCGGCCGGCGTCGTTGCCGGCGACACGGTGACGGTCGTCATCCGCGACAAGGAACTTGCCGCGCGCGTGATGAAGCCGCCGTTCGCGCGGAACGGCAAGTCGCTCGTCGCACCCGGCTGAGCCGCCGGGACCGTCAACGTTCGGGATCCACGCCCTTTTCAATCGCCAGGAGCCGCCATGAACAACCCCGCCGATCTCCGTTACACCGCTTCGCACGAGTGGGTGCGCGCCAACCCGGACGGCACCGTCACCGTCGGCATCACCGACCATGCGCAGGAGGCGCTCGGCGACCTCGTCTACGTCGAATTGCCCGACGTCGGGCGCAAGGTCGGCGCCGACGAGGCCTGCGCCGTCGTCGAATCGGTGAAAGCGGCCTCCGACATCTACGCGCCGGTGGCGGGCGAGGTCGTCGCCGTCAACAGTGCGCTCGACGACGCGCCCGAGCAGGTGAACCAGGACGCCTACGCGGCGTGGCTGTTCAAGCTGAAGCCGGCCGATGCCGGCGCCATAGCGAAGCTGCTCGACGCGAAGGCCTACGAAGCGACGATCGGCGAAGCCTAGGCGCCGCCCTCCCCCGACCAGCGCGCCGGATCCGGCGCCCGAAAGCGAAACGATGAAGATGAACGACATCCGCTCCTCCGCGACCGCCACGGCGCCCACGCTCGACGCGCTCGAACAATCCGGCGCGTTCGTCGCCCGCCACATCGGCACTTCCGCCGACGAGCAGGCGGCGATGCTGGCCACGCTCGGCTTCGCGTCGCGCGCCGCGCTGATGGATGCGATCGTGCCGGCCACGATCCGCCGCCGGCAGCCGCTGGCGCTGCCGGGACCGATGAGCGAAACCGCCGCGCTCCGCCGGCTGAAGTCGATCGCCGCGCACAACAAGGTGCTGACGTCGTTCATCGGCCAAGGCTACTACGGCACGCACACGCCGGGCGTCATCCTGCGCAACATCCTGGAGAACCCGGCCTGGTACACCGCGTACACGCCCTACCAGCCGGAGATTTCGCAGGGCCGGCTCGAGGCGCTGATCAACTTCCAGACGATGGTGTGCGACCTGACCGGCATGGCGATCGCCAATGCGTCGATGCTGGACGAGGCGACCGCCGCCGCCGAGGCGATGACGCTGTGCCAGCGGATGGCGAAGAGCAAAAACGCGCGCTTCTTCGTCGCCGCCGACGTGTTCGCGCAGACGCAGGACGTGGTTCGCACGCGCGCGCAGCCGCTCGGCATCGACGTCGTCGTTGGCCCGGCGGCCGACGCAGCGACCGCCGGCGCGTTCGCGGTGCTGCTGCAATATCCCGGCGCCGACGGCGACGTCCGCGATTATTCCGCGCTGGTCGACGCCGTCCACGCCGGCGGCGGATTCGTCATCGTCGCCGCCGACATCCTCGCGCTGACGCTGCTCGCCCCCCCCGGCGAATGGGGCGCCGACGTCGTCGTCGGCTCGACGCAGCGCTTCGGCGTGCCGATGGGCTACGGCGGCCCGCATGCCGGCTATCTCGCGACCCGCGACGACTTCAAGCGGTCGATGCCGGGACGGCTCGTCGGCGTCACCGTCGACGCCGACGGCGGCCCGGCGTACCGGCTTGCACTGCAGACGCGCGAGCAGCACATCCGGCGCGAGAAGGCGACGTCGAACATCTGCACGGCGCAGGTGCTGCTCGCGGTGATGGCGAGCATGTACGCGGTCTACCACGGCCCCGCGGGCCTGACGACGATCGCGCGCCGCGTCCACCGGCTGACGGCAATCCTCAAGGCGGGTCTCGAGCGGCAGGGCTTCACCGTGCCGACCGCCGCGTTCTTCGACACGATCACCGTCGCCACCGGCGCTCGGACGAGCGCGATTCTCGCCCGCGGCGTCGACTTTGCGGTGAACTTCCGCCGCGTCGACGATGCAACGCTCGGGCTGTCGCTCGACGAGACGACGACGCGCGCCGACGTCGAGCGCATCTGGCAGATCTTCTGCGACGACGACGTGCCGTTCACCGTCGCCCACCTCGACGCCGCGGCGCCGGGCGCGCTGCCGGCGGCGCTTGCGCGGACGTCGCCGTTCCTCACCCACCCGACGTTCAACCGCTACCACTGCGAAACGGAGATGCTGCGCTACCTGCGCCGGCTCGCCGACCGCGACATCGCGCTCGACCGCTCGATGATCCCGCTGGGCTCGTGCACGATGAAGCTCAACGCGACGGCTGAGATGATCCCGGTCACGTGGCGCGAGTTCGGCCACCTGCACCCGTTCGCGCCAGCCGACCAGGCCGAGGGCTACCGCGAGCTCGTCCGTGAGCTGGAGCGGATGCTCTGCGCGGCGACCGGCTACGCCGCGGTGTCGCTGCAGCCGAACGCCGGCTCGCAGGGCGAGTACGCCGGGCTGCTGGCGATCCACGGCTACCACGCGAGCCGCGGCGAAGCGCACCGCGACGTGTGCCTCATTCCGGCGTCCGCGCACGGCACCAACCCGGCGTCGGCGCAGATGGCCGGGATGAAGGTCGTCGTCGTCGGCTGCGACGCGGACGGCAACGTCGATCTCGCCGACCTCGAGGCGAAAGCCGAAGCACACCGCGACGACCTCGCCGCGATCATGGTGACGTATCCGTCGACGCACGGCGTGTTCGAGGCGGGCATCCGCCATATCTGCGAGATCGTCCACGCCCGTGGCGGCCAGGTGTACGTCGACGGCGCCAACCTCAACGCGCTGGTTGGCCTCGCCGCGCCTGGCGAGTTCGGCGCCGACGTGTCGCACCTCAACCTGCACAAGACGTTCTGCATTCCGCACGGCGGCGGCGGCCCGGGCGTCGGTCCGGTCGCCGTCGGCGCACATCTCGCGGAATTCCTGCCGGGCCACCGCTATCTGGCCCGTGGCAATCCTGCCCACGCCGTCTCCGCCGCGCCGTACGGCAGCGCATCGATCCTGCCGATTTCGTGGATGTACATCGCGATGATGGGCGGCGAGGGCCTGACCGCCGCGACCGAAAGCGCGATCCTCGCGGCGAACTACGTCGCCAAGCGGCTGGCCCCGCACTTCCCGGTGCTGTATTCGGGCCCCGGCGGGCTGGTCGCGCACGAGTGCATCGTCGACCTGCGGCCGCTGAAGGACGCGACCGACGTCGCCGTCGACGACGTCGCCAAGCGGCTGATGGACTACGGCTTCCACGCGCCGACGATGAGCTTTCCGGTGCCGGGCACGCTGATGATCGAGCCGACCGAGAGCGAACCCCTGGCCGAGCTCGACCGCTTCGTCGACGCGATGATCGCCATCCGCGGCGAGATCCGCGCGGTCGAGGAAGGGCGCGCCGACCGCGCCGACAATCCGCTTAAGCACGCGCCGCACACGGCGGCGGCGGTGACCGCCGACGAGTGGAAGCACGCATATCGGCGCGACGTTGCCGCCTTCCCGGTTGCGTCGCTCCGCGCAGCCAAGTACTGGCCGCCGGTGGCGCGCGTCGACAACGTCTACGGCGACCGCAACCTGTTCTGCAACTGCATCCCGCTCGCGGAGTACGACGAGGCTGCTGTGCCGGCCGCCGCCGCGGCCGACTGATGCGGGTCACGGTCCTCGGCGCCGGCGTCGTCGGCGTCACGGCCGCGTGGTATCTCGCCCTTGACGGGCACGAGGTCACCGTCGTCGACCGCCAGCCGGGCGCGGCGCTCGAGACGTCGTTCGCCAACGGCGGCCAGATCTCCGCGTCGCACGCCGAGCCCTGGGCGAACCCCGAAGCGCCGGCGACGATCCTCCGCTGGCTGGGCAGAGAGGACGCGCCGCTCTTGTTCCGGCTGCGCGCCGACTGGAACCAGTGGCGCTGGGGGCTCGCGTTCCTGCGCGAATGCCTGCCTGGGCGGACGCGGCGCAACACGATCCAGTGCCTCAACCTCGCGCTCTACTCGCGCGATTGCCTGAAGGCGCTGCGCGCGGCGACCGGCATCGACTACGATCATCTGGAGCGCGGCATCCTCGAGTTCTTCACCGACGCGAAGGACTTCGCGCACGGCGTCGCGGCGGCCGAGGTCATGCGGCAGTTCGGCTGCGACCGCGCCGTGAAGACCGTCGCCGAGAGCGTCGCGATCGAGCCGGCGCTGGCGCAGTGCCGCGACCGTCTCGCGGGCGGCATCTTCACCGCAACCGACGAATCGGGCGATGCGCAGAAGTTCACCGAGGGACTCGCGCAGCGCGCGGCCGTGCGCGGCGTGACGTTCCGCTGGTCGACGACCGTCGAAGCGATCGCGACCGAGGGCGACGCGGTGAGCGGCGTCCGCTGTGTCGACGCGGCCGGGCGCCGCGAGACGCTCGCCACCGACGCGTACGTGATGGCGCTCGGCAGCTACAGCCCGCTGTTGCTGCGCCCGCTCGGCGTCCCGTGCTCCGTCTATCCGGTGAAAGGCTACTCGGCGACGATCGCCATCGGCGGCCACGGCGGCGCGCCGACGGTGTCGCTGACGGACGTTGCGGCGAAGCTCGTGATGACGCGCCTGCCCGGTCGGCTGCGCGTTGCGGGAACGGCGGAACTGTCGGGCTACGGCACCGAACTCAACGCGGTCCGCTGCGAGGCGCTGGTGCGGCGCACGTTCGACCTCTTCCCGGACGCAGGCGAGCGCGACGGCGTCCTGTTCTGGACCGGGTTGCGGCCGGCCACGCCGTCGAACGTGCCCTTGGTCGGCGCGACGCGCTACCGCAACCTGTTCCTCGACACCGGCCACGGCACGCTCGGCTGGACCATGGCCTGCGGGTCGGGCCGCGCGCTCGCCGACGTCGTCGCCGGACGACGGCCCGACGTCGACTTCGCGTTCACGCACGCGTAGCCGCGCCCGGCGCGCGCAGTCGCCTGCCTACTGCGGATAGCCGTACATCCCGCCGGCGCCTCCCGGCGCTGCGGACGGCGCGCACATGATCACCGAATCCGGGCCGTAGCCCTCCGCGATGTAGCCCTTCGCCAGCATCGCTTCGCGAACCGAGCGGTCCGTGGTGTAGCGGTGGTTGGGATCGGCGCGATTGTCGAACACGCGATAGACCGGGATCGTGCCTGCGGGGCACGCACCGGTTGTCGCGTCCGGCAGCGCGACGGCGAACACGCTCGGCGACTCGAACACCAGCGTCGGGAACTTGACCAGCGTGGCGCTGCATTCGGCGGGCGACGCCGAGAAGAAGTGCGAATCTCCTGGTGCCGGGATGTAGATGCGGCACACCGGATTCGTGCCGGGATTGCCCGCCGCCGTCGCGAACACGCGGAACCCCTGCCCCGTGCGCGTCCATCCCGGGAAGTGCCCGGTGTCGAGCGCGTCGATGTCGGGCGCCAGCGCGCTGATGAAATAGTGGTCGGTCGCGCTGCGGTAGAACTCGACGGCGGTCACCGGCGCCGGGATCAGCATCGCGGCGAGCCCGGAGAAGTTGCGCGGCGCGTTGGGGGTCGACGCGCCGCTGCGGTCGACGGCATTCGTGCCGTCGGTCGGCAGCGGTGGCAGCGCAATCGCGTCGACGCCGGCGAAATCGAGCTGGCCGCCGGCCGTCGGCACGAAGCGGTCGGGCATCGTGTAGTCGGCCGCAATGCCCGCCGCTGCCGCGAACGCCGCGGTGGCCACGAGCACGCGCCGGTCCGCGGTGGCCGACGACGGCAGGTTCGCCGAGAACGCGAACGTCTTCGTCGACGTGCCGGCCGTCGCCATCAACGCGTGGCCGGCCCACAGGTTCTGGCCTCCCGCGTTGCTCGCCTCGTGCAGCATCACGTACTGGATCGAGCCGTCGGCGTTCGAATACACCTGCTCGATGCGGAACGTGTGGAACGTCGCTTCGGCCGCCGGCGCGGCGAGGGCGACAACGAGGGCGGCGATACGGGCAAAGGGTCGCATGGGACCTCCGGTGCGGGGCGCGGAAGAGGCTTGCGATGGACGCCCCGCTGCGCAAACACCTGCGGCGCCGGTCCGATTCCGCCGTCGCCGCTATAATTGCACTCTTTCCCTGCCGCACCGCCATGTCTCTCCCCCGATTCCTCGCCGCGGCCGCGTTCGCCGTCGCGGCAGCAGCGCACGCCGCCGCGCCGCCGCTCCCGGCGGTCCCGCCCGCTCCCGTGATCGCGGCACCGGCGTATTTCCTGCTCGACGTGACCAGCGGCCAGGCGATCGTCGCGGAAGGCGCCGACGCCCGCCGCGAGCCGGCGTCGCTGACGAAGCTGATGACGGCGTACCTCGCGTTCGGGGCGTTGCGCGGCAAGGTCCTGACGCCGTCGCAGATGGTCAACGTGTCGGAGGCCGCGTGGCGCGCCGAGGGCTCGCGGATGTTCATCGAGCCGCGCAAGGCAGTGTCTGTCGACGAGCTGCTGCGCGGAATGATCGTCCAGTCCGGCAACGACGCGTCGATCGCGCTGGCGGAACTGGTCGCCGGATCGGAAGCGGCGTTCGCGGAGCGGATGAACAAGGAGGCGGCTCGGCTCGGGCTCGCGAACACCCACTTCGTCAATTCGACCGGGCTGTCGGACCCGCAGCACTACTCGACGGCGAACGACATGGGGCGGCTCGCTGCCGCGCTGATCCGCGATTATCCCGAGTACTACCCGTTCTACGCGCTCAAGGAATACCGGTACAACAACATCACGCAGCCGAACCGCAACCGGCTGCTGTGGATCGACCCGTACATCGACGGCGTCAAGACCGGGCACACCGATGCGGCGGGCTGGTGCCTCATCGCGTCGGCGAAGCGCGGCGAGCGCCGGGTGCTGGCCGTCGTCCTCGGCGCCGCGTCGGACGCCGCGCGCGCGACCGAGAGCCAGAAACTGCTGAACTACGGCTTCCAGGCGTTCGACACCGTCCAGCTCTACGCATCGGGCCAGCCGGTGTCGACGCTGCGGGTGTGGAAGGGCGCCGCCAACGACGTCGCGGCCGGCTTCGTTGCCGACCGCTACCTGACGCTGCCGAAGGGCCGCGCCGACAAGTTGCAATTGACGATGGCCGCGACCGAGCCGCTGGTGGCGCCGGTGACGAAGGGCCAGCCGGTGGGCGCCGTCAAGGTCGCGCTGGACGGCAGCCCGGTCGCCGAATTTCCGCTGGTGGCGCTGGCCGACGTGCCGGCGGCGAACGTGTTCGGCCGCGCGTGGGACACGGTGCGGCTGTGGTTCAAATGACGCCGCGCTCGCGGTGACGACGTTTCCGGAGCCTCTGCGATGACCGTCTACCTCAACGGCCAGTATCTACCGCTCGAAGACGCGAAGATCTCTGTCCTCGACCGCGGCTTCATCTACGGCGACGGCGTCTACGAGCTCGTCCCCGTGTACCGGCGGCAGCCGTTTCGGATGGCGCAGCATCTCGCGCGCCTCCAGCGCAGCCTCGACGGCATCCGGCTCGCGAACCCGCACGGCAACGCCGAGTGGGCGTCGATCATCGGCACGCTGGTCGCGAAGCAGCCGTTCGACAACCAGGCGGTCTATTTCCAGGTGACGCGCGGCGTCGCCAAGCGGGATCACGCGTTCCCGCAGGACGTGGCGCCGACGGTGTTCATGATGAGCAATCCTTTGCCGACGCCGACGGCGGAGCAGTTCGCGAAGGGCGTGTCCGTCGTCACCGCCGAGGACAACCGGTGGCGGCGCTGCGACTTGAAGACGATCTCACTCGTCGGCAACGTGCTGATGCGCCAGCTCGCCGCCGACGCCAGCGCGATCGAAACGGTGATGTTCCGCGACGGGTTCCTGACCGAGGCGTCGGCGTCGAACGTGCTGACGGTGATCGGCGGCCGCATCGTCGCCCCGCCGAAGGACAGCATGATCCTGCCCGGGATCACGTACGGCGCTGTGGAAGAGTTCGCGCACGCGGCGGGGCTGCCGTTCGAGATCCGGCCGGTCGCGCGCGACGAGGCGTTTGCCGCGGCGGAATGGTGGCTCACGTCGTCGACGAAAGAGGTGCTCGCCGTGACCACCGTCGACGGCAAGCCGTTCGCCGGCGGCGCGCCGGGCCCGATGTTCCGCAAGATGTACGCGCTGTTCCAGCAGCACAAGCCGAAATAGCGCGGCGCGCGCTCACGCCTCCGGCGTCGTCCCGAACCGGTGCTGGTGGAACAGCAGCGCCGCGCCGGCCCGCCGCTCGCAGGTCTCGACTTCGCCGATGAAAAGCACGTGGTCGCCGGCGCGGTGCCGGGCATGGTGCCGGCACTCGAACCACGCGACGCAGCCTTCGATCAGCGGGGCGCCGGCGGCGCCGATCCGGTACGGCACGCCGGCGAACCGGTCGACGTGCGGCCGCGAGAAGCGCAGCGCCAGCTCGACCTGGTCGTCGGCGAGGACGTTGATCGTGTAGCGCTCCGCCGCCTCGAACGCAGCGAGGTTCGTCGCCTCGCGGGCGAGGCTCCACAGGATCAGCGGCGGGGCCAGCGACACCGAGTTGAACGAATTGGCGGTGAAGCCGGTGTACTGCCGCTCCGGCGTCTGCGCGCAGATCACGGTGACGCCGGTCGCGAACTGCGCGAGAGCGTCGCGGAAGTGGCGGGCGGTGAAGGCGGGCGCGCGGCGCCCGGCGGCTGGCTTGGACAAGGGTGGCGGCGACCCGGCAGGGGCTGGAATCCCGCGATGGTAACAGCGCCGCACCTGCCGCCGCCGGTGGCCCCCTCGATGCCGTCGAATTGCTACACTGTCCATTCGTGGCCGACGGGGACGGGTTGCCGCGCCCCGCCGGCCGGTTCCGGCTTTCACGCGACACGCGCGACGATGGCCCCGACGCTCGAGAAGATCATCGCCCGGCGATATGGCGGGCGCAACCTGCCGATCCTGTTCGTGCTGCCGGGGGGCGGGCGCGTGCGACTTTCGCCGGCGCCGGAGCTCGAGATCGTCGCCCGGACCTGGCGGGGGATGAAGGCGCTCGCCTGGCCGGCGATGGGCGCGCTCGCCCGCGCGTACGTTCGCAACGACATCGACTTCTCCGGCGGCGCGCGGCGGGCGCTCGCCATCGCCGAGGGAATGGTCGGCCACATCGCACATGGCCGCGATACGCTCGGCGCGCGGCTGCGGCTCCGGCAGCACCAGCGGCGGGGAAACAGCGCCAACATCAGCCACCATTACGACGTCTCCAACGCGTTCTACCGGCTCTGGCTCGACGCCCGGCTCGTCTATTCGTGCGCGTATTTCCGTGACGACGGCGACTCGCTCGACCAGGCCCAACTGCAGAAGCTCGATCACGTCTGCCGCAAGCTGGCGCTGGCGCCGGGCGATCGCCTGCTCGACATCGGCTGCGGCTGGGGGGCGTTGATCTTTCACGCTGCCGAGCGCTACGGCGCGGACGCCACCGGCATCACGCTGTCGCAGAACCAGTTCGACCACGTGTCCGCGCAGATCGCCGCCCGCGGCCTTTCCGGACGGGTGCGGGTCGAGCTGCGCGACTACCAGGACCTGCCCGACGACGAGCGCTACGACAAGGTCGCGAGCATCGGAATGTTCGAGCACGTTGGCCTGGCCCGTTTCCCCAGGTATTTCAGCAAGATCCGGCGATTGCTGAAACCGGGTGGGCTGGTGCTGAACCACGGGATCACGCACAACCCGCTCGGCGCAGAGAGCCTTGGCAGCGGCATGGGCGATTTCGTCGACGAGTACGTGTTCCCGGGGGGCGAGCTCGCGCACGTGGCGAACGTCATCGCGGCGATGGCGGCCGAGGGCCTCGAAGTGTTCGACGCCGAGGCGCTGCGCGAGCACTACGCGAAGACGCTGTGGCACTGGGTCGACCGGCTCGAGGCGAATGCGGACGCCGCGCGACGCGAGGTCGGCGAGGAGCGCTTCCGGGTGTGGCGGATCTACATGGCCGGCTCGGCGCACGCGTTCGAACGTGGCTGGCTCTCGCTATGGCAGGTGTTGGCCGGCCGGCCGCTCGCCGACGGCCGCCTGCCGCACCCGCTTACGCGCGATTACATGTATCCGGGCACGGGCGGCTGACGTCCGCGCGGGTTGCGGCGATGCCGTCATGCCCCCCGCGTGGGAAGATCCGGAATCCCCATGCCGACGCCGCCGACTCCGACGACCGAATCGCTGCTGACCTTTCCCACCGCCTTCCCGATCAAGGTGATGGGCAGGACGCAGGACGGATTCGCGCAGGCGATCGTCACCGTGGTCCAGCGGCACGCGCCGGACTTCGATCCGTCGACGGTCGAGATGCGCGCGTCGAGCGCGGGCAAGTACCTGTCGCTGACCTGCACCGTCAACGCGACGTCGCGCGAGCAGCTCGACAACCTCTACCGCGAACTGACCTCCCACCCGATGGTGACGATGGTGCTGTGACGGGGCGGGATGGAGGCTCAGCGGCGCGCTCGCGTTCGCTTCCGAAGCCGAGGCTTCCGGGGCCGGAGGGCTTGACAACGGATCGTTTCTATAGAAAACTAAATATCATTTCATTGCGGAAGAATCCCCCTTGCACGCGACAGCCACCCACGTCTCGGGAGCGGCACAACCCGCTGCCGAAGCAAACGTCCTGAGCAAGGCGGCGGTGCGGGCGGCGCGGCTGCTGGCGCTCTCCCAGCGCGAGGTCGCGCGCATCCTCGGCGTGTCCGACGCAACGGCATCGCGCCTGTTCGCGGGCAACTACGTACTCTCGCGCGAGCGGGCCAAGGAGTGGGAACTCGCGCTCTTGTTCGTCCGACTGTTCCGTTCGCTCGACGCGCTGTGGGGCCACGAAGCGGCGGCGCACGATTGGCTGACGAGCGAAAACCTCGCGCTCGCGGCGCGCCCGATCGATCTGTTGGGTACCGTAGAAGGCCTCGTCCGTGTCGTCGGCTACCTGGACAGCGCGCGCGGTCGCGTCTAGCGCGGCGTCCGCCCGCTTCGACCTCTGGCGCGCCGTCGAGGCGCAGCACGTCGTGGCGACGACGGCGCTCGTCGACACGCTCGACGAGCAGCACTCGCTGGAGCGGCTGCTCGAAGAGAGCAAACCACCGGTGCCGGCCATCGCGCGCCAGTTGCATTGGCTGCTGTTCACGCCGTTCCGCTACCCGCCGCCGCCCGGTGGCTCGCGATTCCGTGGGCCGACCGATGCGGGCGTTTTTTACGGTGCGGACGAGATCCGGACGGCGTGTGCTGAACTGGGCTACTGGCGGTGGCGGCATCTGCAGGACACGCCGGCGCTCGCGGCGATGCCGACGAAACCGCAGACGCTGTTTCGCGCGGCCATCGCAGCCGAATGCGTGGATCTCCGGAAGCCGCCTTTTGCGCGCGACGCGGCGGAATGGACCCGGCGCGACAACTACTCGGCATGCCAGCAATTCGCGCGCGTCGCGCGGGAGGCGGGCGTTGGCGCAATCCGGTACCGATCCGTGCGCGACCCGCTGCCCGGCATCTGCGGCACCGTGCTGTCGCCCGCGGCGTTCGCTCCGCCGGTGCCCCTCGAACAGCAGACCTGGATGCTCTCCGTATCGCGCGACCGCGTGGTCTGGCAACGGACCGGCGTGCTGCAGGATGACGAATTCGAGTTTGCGGCATCGGCGTGGATGGGCCCCCGGACGCCGCCGGCCGCGCGTGCGGCTCGATCGCGGCGCGCGAGGAAATGACCGTGGTCGCGGGCTCGCAGGCTTCTGCGCAACCGGCCGTGACCGGCACGATCGCCGGCATCGCGATCCGGGCGCTCGGCCGCACCGAGTACGAGCCGACGTGGCGCGCGATGCAGGCGTTCACCGCCGCGCGCGGCGCCGACACGCAGGACGAGATCTGGCTGACCGAGCACCCACCGATCTACACGCTCGGGCTTGCCGGTCGGCGGGAGCACCTGCTGCACGACAATGGCATCCCGGCGTTGAAGGTCGACCGCGGCGGACAGGTCACCTACCACGGCCCCGGCCAGCTCGTCGCCTACGTGCTGTTCGATCTGCGGCGGCCGCGGCAGGGCGTCCGCGCGCTGGTCCGAACGCTCGAGGAGGCGGTGGTAGAATGGCTTGATTCGATGGGGATTTTTGCGTACGGGAAGCCCTCGGCCCCGGGCGTCTACGTGATGACCGATGGCGTCGAGGCCAAGATCGGGGCGCTCGGGCTCAAGGTGCGCAACGGCTGCACGTATCATGGACTCGCGGTGAACGTCGCCATGGATCTCGCGCCGTTCGCCGACATCGACCCCTGCGGCTACCCGGGCCTCGCCGTCACCCAGGTCGCCGATTTCGGCGTCGCGCGGACGGTCGAGGCCGCCGGCGCGGAATTCGCACCGATCCTCGCCCAGCACCTCGCCCGAACCCGATGATCGACGACGCGCCGCCGCCCATCCCCGCCAACGCGCCCGGCGTCAAGCACACCGGCAGCGCGAAGACGGCGCGCATTCCGATCAAGGTCGTGCCGACGGAGCGGCTGAAGAAACCGGAGTGGATCCGCGTGCGCGTCGGCTCGTCGCCGCGGTTCAACGAGATCAAGCAGATCCTCCGCACGCACAAGCTGCACACGGTGTGCGAGGAGGCGTCGTGCCCCAACATCGGCGAGTGCTTCGGCAACGGCACGGCGACGTTCATGATCATGGGCGACATCTGCACGCGGCGCTGCCCGTTCTGCGACGTCGGCCACGGGAGGCCGCTGCCGCTCGATGCCGACGAGCCGGCGAACCTGGCGCTGACGATCGCCGCGCTGAGGCTGAAGTACGTCGTGATCACCAGCGTCGACCGCGATGACCTGCGCGACGGCGGCGCGCAGCATTTCGTCGATTGCATCCGTGCCGTGCGCGACCATTCGCCGGCGACGCAGATCGAGGTGCTGGTTCCGGATTTCCGCGGCCGGATGGACCGCGCGCTCGACGTGCTGGCAGCCGCGCCGCCCGACGTGATGAACCACAATCTCGAGACGGTGCCGCGGCTCTATAAGCAGGCGCGGCCCGGCTCCGACTACGCGCATTCGCTGCGGCTGCTGCAGGAATCCAAGCGGCGGTTTCCGGACATACCGACCAAGTCGGGGCTGATGGTCGGCCTCGGCGAGACCGACGACGAAATCCTCGCCGTGCTGCGCGACATGCGGGCGCACGGCATCGACATGCTGACGCTCGGACAGTACTTGCAGCCGACGGCCGGCCACCTGCCGGTGCTGCGCTACGTGCATCCGGACACGTTCGTGATGTTCGAGCGCGAGGCGTATGCGCTGGGTTTCCGGCACGCTGCTGTCGGCGCGCTGGTGCGTTCGTCGTATCACGCCGACCGGCAGGCCGAGGACGTGCTCGCGCCGCCCGGCTAACGCACCGGCAGCGAGGCGCCCTGCGGCCACAGGATCCACATCCGGCCCTGCTCGCGCATCCGTCCCGCCTCGCGGCCGGCCGCATCGCCGAAGCCCCAGAAGAAGTCGGCGCGCACGGCGCCCCGGATCGCGCCGCCGG
>JBDTVU010000088.1:0-14015 GCA_040007035.1 Betaproteobacteria bacterium
CCAGCTCGGCCAGCGTCACGCCGTCGAGGTACTCCATCACGTAGTACGGCTGTCCCTCGCGCGTGCGCCCGAAATCGTAGATGCGCACGGTGTTCGGGTGCAGCAGCTGGCTCGCGATCTGCACCTCGCGCTCGAAACGGTGGACGAACTCGTCGGTGGCGACGTGTCGCTTCAGGATCTTGATCGCCGTCGGCCGTTTCAGCAGCGCATGCCGCGCGAGGTAGATCGTTGCCATCCCGCCCTCGCTGATCTGGCGCTCGAGGGTGTAGCTGCCCAGCCGCTGGAGGCGGCCGAACTGCCGCTGCAGGCGGCTCAGCGAGATCGTCGACGTGAAGGCGGCGGCGAGCGACAGCACGATGAAGCCGGCGATCACCGCGAAGCTGACCCAGAAATAACGCAGCGTCGCCATCGCCTCGGTCACCGAGATCTCGGCGACAGCGCCCATGTCGTAGGTCGGCAGCCAGCGCCACACGCCGATCACCTCGCTGCCGAGATAGCCGCGATACGGCATCAGGATCGCGCCCTGCCGTTCGCTGTCCGATGCCTTGCTGCGGGCGGCGACGGCCAGCGCAGCCGCTTGCGTGAGCGGGCGTGCGGCCGGCTCGAGCGTCGGCACGTGGCCGGCCAGCAGGTTGCCGCCCGGATCGCGCACCGGGACCACGAACACGGATACCCTGCCGCCGCTCGCCGGCAGCGCGTCCGCCGCGGCGAGGTCCTCCGCGAAGCGCGACGGCGTGAGCATCAGGCCGTCGTCCGAGAAAGCGTACGCCTCCGCGGTGTTGCCCGGACGCGCCGCCGAAAAAATCGTCGCCAGCTCACGGTCCGCTTCCACGCCCATTGCCAGCGCGGCAACGGAAACGCCGTAGCTGCCGCGAACCGGGGCGAGAAACCAGGCCACGGGGCGGCGCTCGCCGGACGAATCCTTGACCGACAGCTCCGCCTCGGGGAACGGCCGCACGAATTGCGGCACCCCGTCGAACGCGAGGTCGAGCCGCTGCCGAAATGCGCTCGACCGCAGCCGTTGTCCGCAGCGTGCGGGATCGCGCGACGCCAGCACCAGCCCCGCGCGATCGACGATCCGGAACGCAACGACGCCCTTTGTCGACAACGACGACTGGACCCGGTGCGCGAGATCCTCCGCTTCGGCCGTGCAGCGCTGCAGTGCGGCGGCCGGGTCGCGCGCCCCGGCGGCCAGTCGCGTCGCACGGGCGACGACGTCAGGGTCCTTTGCCAGCCGGGCCGCCTCGGCCGCGTGCTCGCCGACCCAGACGTCGAGTCCCTTGACGACCGTGCCGAGCAGCGCCTCGAGGCTCGTCACCCGCGTCTCCGCGATCGAATCGCGAACGCCGTTGTAGGCCCAGTACCCCAACCCGATCAGCAGCGCGCCGGTGATCACCGTCGCGGCGTTGCGCCACGTCTCGGTCTCGACCAGGTGCGCGATGATGTTCGGGATCGCGTTCGCCGGCGCCTCGGGGTCACCGGCACCGACGTCGAGAATTCGCGCCTTCGCGGGCGCTCGCTCGGTGGCGGGACTGAATTCTTCGGTCATCGATCTGCGGCTTGCGCCCTCGTGTCTGCGGTCGGCCTGCGCGTTCGCCGGAAGCGCCCGGACAGGTGTGCAGGTCCGCCCGCAGAATAGCGCGCGCCCGAGCGATCCGGCAACGCACGAGGCCCCGCTCGGGCCGGTCGGAGGATTTGCGGCACAATGGCAAAGAGGACACGGCGGGAGAGCAGGAACGCGCGTGAACAGGTTGCTGAGGTACTTCGGCGAGCGGCTCGCCGACTATCTGTCGCAGCCGCTGCGCACCGGCGCGCAGGTCGCGCTGGTGCCGCCAGAGCTCGTCGCTGCGCTGCTGCGACCGGGCGACGTGATGCTCGTCGAAGGCCGGAACCGCGTCAGCGTCGCGATCAAGTACCTGACCCAGTCGACGTGGTCGCATGCGGCGCTCTACATCGGCGACGCGCTCGGCCCGCCGCCGCACGGCGAGGAGCCGCGGGTGCTGATCGAAGCGGCGATGCGCGAAGGCGTGCGCGCCGTGCCGCTGTCCAATTTCGCGCAACTCAACACGCGGATCTGCCGTCCCGTGGGCCTGACGGCGGACGATCGCAAGCACGTCGTCGGCTACGCAATCGGGCGCATCGGCCAGCAGTACGACCTGTCGCACCTCTTCGACCTTGCGCGCTACCTGCTGCCGACGCCGCCCGTGCCAGCCCGGCTTCGCCGGCGGCTGCTCGCCGTCGGCAGCGGCGACCCGACGCGCGCCATCTGCTCGACGCTGATCGCGCAGGCATTCCAGTCGATCCGCTATCCGATCCTGCCCGACGTCACGCGCGGATCCGGCGACGATCCCCACGCCGAGGACAGCTACCGGGAGCTGATGCACATCCGCAAATACGGCCTGTACGCGCCGCGTGACTTCGACCTCTCGCCGTACTTCGGCGTGGTGAAGCCGGCGCTCGCGTACCACTTCGACTTCCATCGGCTGCACTGGGCCGACGATCCGCCGCCGGATGCGGGCGGCGTTCCACGGCAGGAAGATTCCGGTCGGATCTGACGGCGGTTGCGCTGCCCCTCACTGCTCGAGCTTCGCCGCCCGGAACACCGGCTCCCATTTCGCGCGGAAGGCAGCGACCATGCGCGCCGTCTGCTCCGGAGTCGCGACGACCGGCTCCATCGCGGTGGCGTGAAACTTCGCCTGCATCTCGGGCGTGGTCATGATCTGTGCGATCACGCGGCCGAGGAGCGCCACCTTCTCGGGCGGCATCGCCGCCGACGCGAAGAACGCGTACCAGCCCTCCGCCACGATGTCGAAGCCCTGCTCGCGCAACGTCGGCACGTCCTTCAGTTCGGGCGAGCGCCGGGCGCCGCCCGTGGCGAGGATGCGCAGCTTCCCGCCTTCATGCTGCGCCGTCAGCGATTCGAGCGTATCGACGCCGACCGGCAGCTGGCCGCCGACGACGTCCAGCGCGAGCGGCGCGGAGCCGCGATAACCGATCACCTGCGCCTCGACCTTCGCGCCGTCGGCGAGCTTCAGCGCGATCAGGTGCGGCAAGCCCCCCGTCGCCGGAACGCCGAAGCTTGCCTGCTTCGGGTTGGCCTTCAGCCACGCGACCAGCGCCGCGATGTCCTTCACCGGCACCAGCGGCCCGACCGCCACGCCGTACCCGTAACTGGCCACGTGCGACACCGCCGCGAAATCCTTCTCCGGATCGTAGCCCAGGTCCTTGAACGCCAGCGCCGACAGGACGTTGACCGTCGGGTTGCCGATCATCAGCACGTTCTCGGATGTCGGCGCGCCCTTGAGCGACATCGCCGCGACGCGGCCGCCGGCGCCAGGCTTGTTCTCGACGACGACGTTCACGCCGAGCCTGTCGCGCAGCGCATCGCCCACCAGCCGTGCGGCCCGGTCGATGCCGCCGCCGGGGGAATAGCCAACGACGATCTTCAGCGTGCCGTCGAGCTTCTGGGCGGCAGCGAGGCCGGCGGCAAGCGTCAGGGTGAGGCAGACAAACAGGCGCAGCAGGCGCATCGGCGGGACTCCGGGAGCAATGGCAGGCGTGGTGGGCAGGACAGCGGCAATGCCCGATTCCGGACTTTACCCGTTCGGCGCCGTCCGATCGAACGCCCGGCATCGCTTCTTGGCGGACCGGCGCGCCTGCCTGCGCGACGGTCCGCCGCAGCGACGAACGCCGCCGCGGGTGCGGCGACCCATCGGCGAGACGGCGGCTGCCGCGCACAATCGGCACCGCCGGAGCGCGGTCACCTGCCCTGCGTCGATGCGGCGCGCCGAGGTACGATGAGGGCTTCGCTGCCATCGCCCCGACCCACGGAGAACCACATTGAAGCTCCTCTACTCCCAGGCCTCGCCGTTCGCGCGCAAATGCCTCGTTGCTGCCATCGAGCTCGGGCTGCGCGACCGCGTCGAGCTCGTGCCCGCCGCTGCGCACCCGGTCAACCGCGACCCGTCGATCGTCGCCCGCAATCCGCTGGGCAAGGTGCCGACGCTCATTGCCGACGATGGCTCGGTGCTCTACGACAGCCGCGTGATCTGCGAGTATTTCGACGCGCTCGCGAGCGGGAAACTCATCCCGCGCGACCCGGCGGCGCACTGGCGCGTGCTGGTCGAGCAGTCGCTCGCCGACGGCATCATGGACGCCGCGGTGCTCGCGCGGTACGAGACGGCGTTGAGGCCGGACGCGCTGCGCTGGAACGACTGGCTCGCCGGCCAGCTCGCGAAGGTGACCGGCGGTCTCGCCGAATTCGAAGCGCGTGCCGCCGGATTCGGCGACCGCGTCGACGTCGGCACCATCGCATTCGCGTGCGCGCTCGGCTATCTCGATTTCCGCTTTGCGACGCTCGCGTGGCGCGACCGGCATCCGGTCACCGCGGCCTGGTTCGAGGGCTTCGGCGCCCGCGAATCGATGGCGGCGACGCGGCCGCCGGCAGCGTAGGCAGCGACCAGTCCCGCCGCCGGTCAGCCGTACAGCGCGCCGTACTTTTCGTTCAGGTAGGCGAGATACGGCGCGATCGTCAGCGGCTCGCCGGTCGCGCGCAGGACGGTCTCGGGTGCCGTGTACTTGCGGCCGTGACGGTAGATCCGGTCGGTGAGCCACCCGCGCAGCGGCGCGTACTCGCCGGCGCCGATCTGGTGGTCGAGGTCGGACAGGTCGCGGCGCGCGGCGGCGAAGAACTGCGCGCTCATGATGTTGCCGAGCGTGTAACTCTGGAACATGCCGCCGACGGTGCTGATGTACCAGTGCACGTCCTGCATCGCGCCGTCGGCGTCGCTCGTCGGCGTGACTCCGAGGTCGGCGCGCATCCGCTCGCGCCACGCCTCGGGCAGGTCGGCGACGGCAAGCGTGCCTTCGAGCAGCGCGAGCTCGACGTCGAAGCGCAGCATCACGTGCAGGTTGTAGGTGACCTCGTCGGCATCGGTGCGGATCAGCGACGGCGCCACCTTGTTGATCGCGCGATAGAAGGTGTCAACGTCGACGGCGTCGAGCGCGCCGGGAAAGGCCGCCTGCAGCGGCGCGTACCAGCGGCGCCAGAACGGCAGGCCGCGGCCGACGATGTTCTCCCACAGCCGCGACTGGCTCTCGTGGACGCCCGACGTCGTGCCGCTGAACAATGGCGTGCCGTCGAGCGCGTCGTCGATCCCCTGCTCGTACATCGCATGGCCGGCCTCGTGCAGCGTCGAGAACAGTCCGTCGGAGAGGCCATCGGGGCGGAACCGGGTGGTGATCCGCACGTCGCCGCGGCCCAGCTTGATCATGAACGGGTGCGCCGTCTTGTCCTGCCGGCCGCGTCCGAAATCGTAGCCGAACGCGCGGACGATCTGCTCGCCGAACGCCTGCTGCGCGGCTTCGGGGAAGTCGCCCTTGAGGCATCCGTCGTCGAGCTGGGGCCGGGCTCGGATCGCCTCGATCAGCGGCACGAGGCCCGCGCGCAGTTCGGCGAACAGCGTGCGCACCGCGGCGACCGTCATGCCGTCCTCGGCGATGTCGATCAGCGCATCGAACGGGTGCGCGTAGCCGGGATGAAACGACGCGAGCTCGCGCGAAAGTTCGACGGTGGTCTCGAGCATCGGGCGCACCGCGGCAAAATCGTTGGCGGGCCGCGCCCGTTCCCAGACGTGGCACGACTTCGTCGTGTGCTCGGACAGCCGCTAGACGAACGCCGCCGGCACCCGCGTCGCGCGGTCGTCGTCGCGCCGCGTGACGCGCACCAGCGCGGCGGCGTCCGAGTCGACCCCTTGCGCCTCGGCCCACGGCGTCAGCGTGTCGAGCAGGCGGCCGATCGAGGGATCGTTCAGCCGCTCGTGCGCGAGCCGCGAGAGCAGCCCGAGCTGGCGCCCGCGCGCTTCCGCTCCGCCGCGCGGCATGTGCGTCGCCTGATCCCAGTAGAGAACTGCGCCCGCGCGGTTGAGGTCTTCGATTTCCCGCAGTTTGAGCTTGAGGTCGGCAAGGGCGGCGTCGGGCGTCATGGCGTGCGGATTATGCCCGAATGCGGATTGCGGTCATCGCCCACCCTCGGCGACGCGCGCGGATGGCACGGAAGTTGCGTCGCGTGCCCTATGGGCAATTATGCGTCCGGCACGAAGTTGTCGGATCTCGGTCTCGTCGATGCAGTCGTGCCGCCCGACGAAAGGCCGGCTGCCGAGGAGTCCCCGCCACCGCCGATTGCGAAGGTCGAAGCCGACGTTCCGGCGGCGGGCGTCGACGTCAAGGCGGCCGGTGTCGACGTGCGGGCTACGGGTGTCGACTGCCACACGGTGAGCGTCGACCGGTTTCTGGCCGCAGCCGCGACGGAATTCGGCGCAGGTCAGATCGATCAGCCGCTATGGACGCGGGCGTTGACGCTCGCGGAGGGCGATGAAGCGACGGCGAAACCCGTCTATCTGCGCGCCCGCGCCACGGCACTTCGTGTCGCGGCGCGGAACCAGCGCGCGGAGAAAACGACCCGCGGTGCCGGACCATCGAGCGGCGCCGCGGCGAGGCCTGTCCGCCTGCGCCCGCGCGACCGATCGGCCGACGATGATGACGACGTCGAACGCCCGCGCGCGGGTACTCCCGGACGAATGCGCACAATGCTGGTCGCCGGCGCGTGCGGATTCCTGCTCGTCATCGTCGGGTTCGTGACCGTCCGTGCCGGAAGCGACGCCGTGCGACCGCCCGGCGAAGCCGCCGCCGTTTCCCGCCACAGCGAGCCCGCGCCCGTCGCGCCCACCAGCGCAGCCCCTGCGCCCGGCATTGCGGCAAGCACGGTAAGCCCGGGCGCGTTCGGCGAAGATCTCGCCGGCAAGGTGCACGCGCTGAAGGCCGCGGGCAACTGGAACGTGCTGGTCCTCTACGCGGTGGAGTGGACCCGGAAGGAGCCCGGGAATCCCGGTGCATGGAAGGAACTCGGCAGCGGATACCTGAAATTGCGGCAGCTCGACGACGCGCTCGACGCCACCACCCGCGCCGCCAGCCTGGCGCCAGACGACTTCCAGCTTTGGCAAGACCTTGGGCAGGTCAACGTGGCCATGATGCGGCCCGCGGAGGCGCTCGTCGCCTACGAGCGGGCGGCCGAACTGAATGCCCGCGATGTGGACAGCCTCGTGCAGGCAGGAACGCTGAACGCACAACTCGGGCATCTGCCGCAGGCGCGGATCGCGTTCGACAAGGCGTTGGAGGTGAGTCCCGGCGACGTCGG
Source organism: Betaproteobacteria bacterium (assembly GCA_040007035.1). Taxonomy (GTDB): domain Bacteria; phylum Pseudomonadota; class Gammaproteobacteria; order Burkholderiales; family Casimicrobiaceae; genus CAIWHR01. Next base: position 7,196 of record JBDTVU010000088.1, read on the forward strand.
CGCGCGTTGCGGGGCGGCAGCGGTCGCACGGAAGGAAGGGCGAGCGAAGGATGCCGAATCGTTGACACGGCAACTCGCGCAGGGCGAAAGCCGGTGTCGCGACCTCGCCGCCAGCGACGACGTCGTCGTGGCGACGAGCCGGGCGCCGAAAGGGAAGCCGGCGACGCCTAAAAAGTAATGCAAGTAATGGGGTCCAAGTAATGGGGTCAGTGTAAGTTATCCGCGAACTATCCCCGGATAACTTACACTGACCCCATTACTTGCATTACTTGGCGTATCGGGATTTCCACAACGCCCACGGCCGCGCAATCACGTGCCGGTTCCTCGCGTCGGCGCGCGCGGCTTCCTCGGGGTCGAGATAGGTGACCGCACCGCCCAGCGCGATTGCCTGCTGCTGCACTGCTGCATTGGACTGCGTGTAGATCGCGCGGTAGACAGCCACCTCGACGCACTCGCCGACGGCGCAGAAGCCGTGGCCGCGCATCAGGACGACGGCATCGGCGGCGAGGACGTCGGCCAGCGCTGCGCCCTGCGCGCCGTCGCGCACCAGCATGTCGGTCATGCCGAAGCGCGTGCGGATGTCGAAAATGGCAGCGCCGTCCCGCAGGAACCCGCCCATGTGATAGATCGGACGCAACGGCACCGACGACGACGCGAACGGCACGACCGCCGGCGAATGACTGTGCACAATGGCCTTGACGTCCGGCCGCCGCGCGTAGATTTCACCGTGGATGAACCGCTCGATGTAGGGGGGCCGCGCGTCGCCGTCCTGAGGCATCGAGGCGAGATCGAACGTCATGATGTCGTCCCGCGTGACGAGCTCGGGCGCCAGCGAGCACGAGAGCAGATATCGGTCCGCCCGCTCCGGATGCCGGGCGCTGACGTGCCCGAATCCGTCGAGCACGCCCATGCCCGCGAGAATCCGGTTGGCGGCGACGAGGTCATCCTGCAGCGAGGGCAACGGCTGCGGCACGATTCGCGGCGCCCGGTCCAAGCGGTGCCCGCTCAGTCTTCCGCCTGGAAAATCACGCTGAACGGGCGCGGCGCGTCCTGCACGCGCTTGTAGAAATCGACCTGCACGAACTCGTTCTGCCCCTCGAACAGCGCGCGGAGCTCCTTGGTGCCCTCGGTCGGCGTCGTCGCGCGGCCTTCGGCGGTGCGTTGGCCGGCATGGCGACGTCGTCCCGTGATTCCCAGCGAAAGCTCGGCGAGCCCCGCATCGCGACTCATGTAGCTGCCGTGCACGGCGATGGCCTCGATCTCGTACTTGTTCGAGGCGGCGGTGCGGTTGAAACGGCGCGCCACATCGCCGAAGTGCGAGATGAGCAATTGCGCCTTTTCTCTCGGCAGCGGCTCGACGATGCGGGCCTGCGCGTAGCCGCGAAACCTCTCCGTGACGGCGTAAGCGGCGGAATGCGGGTCGCCGTGCTTCAGCAGTCCGCTCTGAACCATCCGGTCTGCCAGCTCGCGGCTCGCGGGCACGCTCAGGCGGAAGCCCAGCGCCAGCGTATTGAGGCCGATAGTGGCGGCGTCAGGGGACCTCCCCGCGATACGCGCCAGCACGCGGCTGGTCGCTTCGCGGAACTGTTGTGGCAGCAAGCCGAAATAGCTGCTGTTTCTGACCAGCGGCGGTGCGTTCATGATCGGCGTCACAATCCTCGATCGTCAAAAGGCTAACACAGACGCTGCGCGGTTGTGGAGTCCCCGGAGAAGTCGAGTCTGACCCTACTTCTTCTGGCAACCCGGTGCCGGACCGTCTGCGCCCCGAGCGCGCGTACCCGCTGTGTACGCTAGCGTACGGAATTCCCCGAATGGCAGGCGTAGCTTTCGCGGGCAGCCTTCATTCCATGCAACGATCGGCCGCCCCTCCGACCCTTGCCTCGGGGGGATCGGAACCGGGCTCGATCGCCGGCAAATGTTCGCGCTTCATGCCTTCGCATCGCGCTCTACGGGGACCTGCCACAATGACAATGGCCATACGATGCTGTTCGGAAGTGGCCGTCGCGCGGGTGGCGCGCGGGCATTCGATCGCCTCACGGCTGCGCTGGGTGCTGATTTGCGCCACATCCACGCTCGGCTTGACAAGCGGGCCCGCGGCATTCGCCGTCGCGGCCGACTACGACAATCTTCCGCTGTCATGGGCCGCGCTGGCGAACGATTCGGCGTTGGGCGCCTCTGCGCTTCCCGAGCTCGGTGCTTCGTCCGAAATCGCGGCGAAGAAAAATTATGCCATTCCCGCGCTCGAGATCATCGGCTTCGACGCTCTGTTGAATCTGCACAATCGAAACTACATCAGCGACGACTATGCCAGCACCTTCTCGTCGATACGGCGCAACCTGCGCAGCGGCTGGAACGTCGATCGCGATCCGTTCACGACGAATCAGCTCGGGCATCCGTATCAAGGGTCGATGTACTTCGGATTCTCGCGATCCGCGGGCCTCGGCTTCTGGGAATCGTTCGGTTATACCTTCGCGGGCAGCGCGTTGTGGGAGATCGCGGGCGAAACCACGCCGCCATCCAAGAACGACCAGATCAATACCGGCATCGGGGGCACATTCCTCGGCGAGGCTTTGTTCCGGATGGCAAGCCTCGTGCTCGAAGACAGTGAAATTTCTCCCTTCTGGCGCGAACTCGGCGCGGCAGCGATTTCACCGTTCCTCGGATTCAACCGTCTCGCATTCGGCAATCGCTTCGACACCATCTTTCCCAGTCACGGTCCGGCCTACTACAGCCGCCTGCAACTGGGGTTCAGCGGCACGGCGCAGAACGACGCCGGCACGTCGACCACCAAGCTCGAGCGCAACGAGGCGCTCGCCGACTATTCTCTCGACTACGGGTTGCCGGGAAAGCCGGGTTATACCTACACGCGTCCGTTCGACTACTTCACCTTTCAGGCGACCGCATCAAGCGCCAACGGATTCGAGAACCTCATGACGCGCGGGCTGCTCGTCGGAAAGGACTACGAGGCCGGACCCGACTATCGCGGCGTGTTCGGGCTCTATGGCAGTTTCGAGTACATCGCGCCGCAGACCTATCGGGTGTCGAGCACCGCCCTGTCGCTGGGCACGAGCGGTCAATGGTGGCTCTCGGAAGCGATCGCGCTACAAGGATCGGCGCTCTTCGGCGCGGGTTATGCGGCGGTAGGCGCAACGCACAGCACGTCGGAGATCGACTACAACTATGGGCTTGCCCCGCAGGGCCTCGTTGCCTTGCGCTTGATCGTCGGCGATCGCGTTTCGCTCGACCTGACGGGGCGCGAATACTTCGTCACCGGCGTCGGGGCCTCCGCCCGCGGCGGGCACGACAACATCGTTCGCCTGGACGCGGGTATAACTTTTCGCGTCTACAAGCGACATGGCATGACCATCAAGTACGTCGGCAACCGTCGCGATTCGAGCTATCCGGGCGTCGGCGACACGACCCAGGCGAGAGGCACGATCGGCCTCTTCTACACCTACCTCGGGCACGACGGGCTCGGCGCGGTCGAGTGGCGCTGACGCAATTTCGACGTCGGTGGCGTTATCGCTCCGAATCCCGATCGGGCTATGTAAGCGTCATCGCCCCATTGTTGGTCCGGGGCCAGCGGCTGGCTGGTGATGGCTCATGGCCGCAGGTGTTCCGCGCCGGGCAATGATGCGACTGATCAATGCACCGAACTCCCACGCTTGATCCGGTCGTCGATCGAAGTCCGCTCACATACTCCTCCGATACTGTCCCCCCACCTCGAACAGCGCGCGGGTGATCTGCCCCAGCGAGCACACCCGCACCGTGTTCATCAGCTCGGCGAACACGTTGCCGTTGTCGACCACCACCTGCTGCAGCCGCGCTAGCGCCGCCGGCGACTCCTTCGCGTGGCGCTTGTGGAAGTCTGCCAGCCGCTTCAACTGCGACTGCTTCTCCTCCTCGGTCGAGCGGGCGAGCTCGACCTTGTGCGGCACGGCGTCGGCGTGCGGATTGCGGAACGTGTTGACGCCGATGATCGGGTAGCTGCCGTCGTGCTTCCTGTGCTCGTAGTACATCGACTCTTCCTGGATCTTGCCGCGCTGGTAGCCGGTCTCCATCGCGCCAAGTACGCCGCCGCGCTCGGCGATCGCCTCGAACTCCTTCAGCACCGCCTCCTCGACGAGGTCGGTCATCTCCTCGACGATGAAGCTGCCCTGGTTCGGGTTCTCGTTCTTGGCGAGGCCCCATTCGCGGTTGATCACCATCTGGATCGCCACCGCGCGGCGCACGCTCTCCTCGGTCGGCGTGGTGATCGCCTCGTCGTAGGCGTTGGTGTGCAGTGAGTTGGCGTTGTCGTAGGTCGCGATCAGCGCCTGCAGCGTGGTGCGGATGTCGTTGAACGCGATCTCCTGCGCGTGCAGGCTGCGGCCGGACGTCTGGCAGTGGTACTTCAACTTCTGGCTGCGCTCGTTGGCGCCGTAGACGTTCTTCATCGCCACGGCCCAGATCCGCCGCGCGACGCGCCCGAGCACCGTGTACTCCGGGTCCATGCCGTTACTGAAGAAGAACGACAGGTTCGGCGCGAAGTCGTCGATCTGCATCCCGCGTGCGCGGTAGGCCTCGACGAACGTGAAGCCATTGGCGAGCGTGAAGGCGAGCTGGCTGATCGGGTTGGCGCCGGCCTCGGCGATGTGATAGCCCGAGATCGACACCGAGTAGAAGTTGCGGATGCCGTGGTGGACGAAATACTCTGCGATGTCGCCCATCACTTTGAGGCTGAACTCGGTCGAGAAGATGCAGGTATTCTGGCCCTGGTCCTCCTTCAGGATGTCGGCCTGCACGGTGCCGCGCACCGTGGTCAGCGTCCACGCACGGATCTTGTCGGCCTCGTCCTCGGTGGGCTCGCGGCCGTTTTCCTGCTGGAACTTCACGAGCTGCTGGTCGATCGCGGCGTTCATGTAGAACGCGAGGATCGTCGGCGCCGGGCCGTTGATCGTCATCGACACCGACGTCTTCGGGTCGCAGAGGTCGAAGCCCGAGTAGAGCACCTTGAGGTCGTCGAGCGTGGCGATCGACACGCCGGAGTTGCCGACCTTGCCGTAGATGTCGGGGCGCGGATCGGGGTCGTTGCCGTAAAGCGTGACCGAGTCGAACGCGGTGGACAGCCGCTGCGCCGGCATGCCGTCGGCGAGCAGGTGGAACCGCCGGTTGGTGCGGAACGGGTCGCCCTCGCCGGCGAACATCCGCGTCGGGTCCTCGTTCTCGCGCTTGAACGCGAACACGCCGCCGGTGTACGGAAAGCTGCCCGGCACGTTCTCGGTCAACTGCCAGCGCAGGATCTCGCCCTCGTCCTCGAACTTCGGCAGCGCGACCTTGCGGATCTTCGAGCCGGAGAGCGACGTGTAGATCAGGCTGGTGCGGATCTGTTTGTCGCGGATCTTCACCACGTACTCGTCGCCGGCATACGCGGCCTTCGTCTGCGGCCACATGGCGAGGAGCTTCTTCGCCCGCGCGTCGAGCCTGCCGTCGCGGTCGGCGGCGAGCGCGTCCAGCGCCGCGAATTCGGTCTCGCAGTCGATCGCCGCCTGCGCCTTGGCGTCGCCGCTGCGCTTCGCGACGTCCTTGCACTCGGCCTTCAGCATCCGGCTCGACTCGCGGAGCTGCTGGCGCTCGCGTGCGATCCGGCTCTGCTCGACCGCCCAGCGGCGATAGAGGCGCACGCTGTCGGCGATGTCGGCGAGGTAGCGCACGCGCGCCGGCGGAACGATGACGTTCTGGCCGGTCGAGTGCTTGCCGGCGACGGCGGGCAATTTCCCTGCGGCGAGCTTCAGGCCCTTGGCCGCGAGCTTCGCCGCGAGCGCCTGGTAGAGCGCGGTGACGCCGTCGTCGTTGAAGCGCGCGGCGATCGTCCCGTACACCGGCATCTCGTCGACCGGCGTCTTGAACAACTCCCGGTTGCGCTGGTATTGCTTCCTCACGTCGCGCAGCGCGTCGGCGGCACCCTTGCGGTCGAACTTGTTGATCGCGACGAAATCGGCGAAGTCGAGCATGTCGATCTTCTCCAACTGGCTCGCGGCGCCGAACTCGGGCGTCATCACGTACAGCGACACGTCGGCGTGCGGCACGATCGCGGCGTCGCCCTGCCCGATGCCGGAGGTCTCGACGATCACGAGGTCGAAGCCGGCGACCTTGCACGCGGCGACCACGTCCGGCAGCGCTTGGCTTATCTCGGAGCCCGCCTCGCGCGTGGCGAGCGAGCGCATGTAGATGTCAGGATGCTCGATCGCGTTCATCCGGATGCGGTCGCCCAGCAGCGCACCGCCGGACTTGCGCCGCGACGGGTCGATCGACACGATCGCGAGCTTCAGCTTGTCCTGCTGGTCGAGGCGGAAGCGGCGGACGATCTCGTCGGTCAGCGAGCTCTTGCCGGCGCCGCCGGTGCCGGTGACGCCGAGTACCGGCACCTTCGCCTTCGCCGCGGCGGCGATGAGCGCGTCACGCGTCTTCGCCGGCACCGTGCCGGCCTCAAGGCCGCTGATCATCCGCGCCAGCGCGTGCGTCCGTGCGTGGCGGTCGCCGGAGGTGAGGGCGGAGATGTCGGCGGGCAACGCGCTGGCGAGATCGACGTCGCTCGCGGCGACGATCTCGCTGATCATCCCCTGCAGCCCGAGGCGCTGGCCGTCCTCGGGCGAGAAGATCCGCGCGACGCCGTAGTCGTGCAGCTCCTTGATCTCCGCCGGCACGATCACGCCACCACCACCACCGAACACCTTGATGTGCGCACCGCCGCGCTCGCGCAGCAGGTCGAGCATGTACTTGAAGAACTCGACGTGGCCGCCCTGGTACGACGAGATCGCGATGCCGTGCGCGTCTTCCT
>JBDTVU010000089.1:0-13908 GCA_040007035.1 Betaproteobacteria bacterium
CCAAATATTTTTTGCCGCTTGTTGACGTAGCGCAGAACTCCCGGAGGAAGGAAGAGCTATAGAATCTTTGTCGGTATCACTCGGCACCCACTGGCGGCCGGTGCGGTATCGGCGAGTTGGCTCGGGCAAAGGGTGACGCGGGCGGTCACCGAAATGCCGTCCGGCATCACACCTCCCGGGCACGGGAATGAAGGTGTGGAGGTACATGCGATGTCTGAAATGTCTGCCGTTGCATTCCAAAGCGATGTTTCGACGCGGGTCGCCCAATTGGTGAAGTATGTGTTTTTCGGTGGCGCCGCGGGACTGGTCACCGGCATAGCGGTGCTGTTCGTGGTGGCCGTGTTCTATGGCAGTGCCGTCGGGCTCTCGCCTGGTGCGTGCATGCTCTTTGCCTGCTCGGCAACGATGCTGCTGAGCCAACCGGCGGGCGTTGCCGGAATGTTGTCCGGGGCGACGGTCGGAGCGGTGGCGAGCGCCATCGTCTACTACGTGCATCATCATCTGCCGCGCCCGATGTAGCGACGCAGGGATCGGCGAGTTGCAGGGCCGATAATCCCGGCCGAGGGGGCGCTGTTGACCTGTGCGACCCTCCAGAAGCGGATTCCGTCCATCCGAAAAAAGAGCCCCGAAGGTTTCCCGACGGGGCTTGAGGCTGTATCTCTCAGGAGGAGGAGAAAGATACAGAAGGAGACGATGCTCTGGTTCCACCGCGACGCCCTGCGCTGGAACACAAGCACATTTTCCCACTACGGATTAGACGGAATAATCTAAACGCGCCGACGGCGCCGTCATCTCGAAAAAAAAGCCCCGCCGGTTGTACGGCGGGGCTCGAGGCTGTATCTCTCAGGAGGAGGAGAAAGATACAGAAGGAGACATCAGCAACGAAGTGGGGACGCCGCGTCGCGGTTCAACCCACCCCGCACGCCGCATTGCCGCGGCGCCTGATGTGCCTGCGTCGCGGCGCGGGGTCGCCCCCGCGGCACGGCGCAGCAGATCACGAGATACTTACGCAGCCTTGCGGCCCTTCGTCGCGGCCTTCGACGCGTTGGCGGCGGCGGCGCGGACGCTGGCATCGGCCAGGCTGACGACCTGCTTGGTGGCCTTCTGGAACTGGTCGAACGCGGCCGTCGAGGCGGCGAACGTCGACTTGAACGCGTTGACCGCGGCGTCCGAGCCGGCCGGTGCCGACTTGCTCGCCTTGTCGACCCAGGCGGCGATGCCCTTGGTGTACGCGGCCATCGATTCCTCGGCGAACTGCGAGTACTGCGCTTGCGCTTCCGACGCGACTTCGTACAGGCTGCGCGAATAGCCGAGCGCGCTCTGCACGCCGGTTTCCGCATACTTGGCGCGGAGCGCCAGCAGGTCCTGCACATCCTTGATGGAGCCGACGGCCGACGCGCCTTCGACGCCCTGTGCGAGCGCGATCTTGGCGGCGCTGAGGTTCAGCTTGAACAGCTTCTCGGCGTTCTCGATCGCGAGCGCGGCGAACTTCGTCGCCTGGGCGACATTGGCCTTGCTCAGTTCAGCGAATTGTTCGGTGGCGTTGTACATGGCGTTCCCTTTCAGCAGTAGTGAGGGGTCGCGAACGACCCGGGGTCAGGATTTGTCGGGTCCCGCGCTTCCGACCACAGGTGAGGGTCTCTGGGCCCCGCCGACGGCTGGAATTGCTGCACCGCACAAACCCGATTGTAAGGACGGGAACGGGGCAAGTCAAGGACTTTTTGTTGCGCCGCACAAACAAGCGTTTGAACGGCTGGAATCCCATTTCAAACGCCCGATAAATCAGCGGGTTATAATGCCCCGAACGCCCCGATGGAGCCTGCAATGAGCGACGCCCCGCGCCTGATCAAGAAATACCCCAACCGTCGGCTGTATGACACCGTCAACAGCGGCTACATCACGCTCGTGGACGTCAAGCAGATGGTGCTCGAGAACATCGACTTCCAGGTCATCGACGCCAAGACCGGCGACGACCTCACCCGCGCGATCCTGCTGCAGATCATCCTCGACGAGGAAGCCGGCGGCCTGCCGATGTTCAGCTCCGAGATGCTGTCGCAGATGATCCGCTTCTACGGCAGTGCCCAGCAGACGATCATGGGCCAGTACATGGAACAGAACGTCAAGGCGTTCCTCGCGATCCAGAACAAGCTGCAGGACCAGGCGAAGCAGATCTACGGCGACAAGATGATGCTCACGCCCGACCTGTGGAAGCAGTTCATGCAGATGCAGGCGCCGGCGATGCAGGGGATGCTCGGCAATTACCTCGAGCAGAGCGCCAAGCTGTTCATGGACATGCAGCAGCGGATGCAGGACCAGACCCGCGGGATGTTCTCGGCGTTCCCGTTCCCGAACTTCGGTGCTGCGCAGCAATCGGCGCCGGAAGAGGAAAAGAAGCGCTGACACGCCGGAGCGCCGCAACAAGCCCGGCGATCGGGCCGGCGATTGTTGCGATGCGAAGCCCGGCTTCGGCGATCGCGGCACGCCCCGCAGGGCTGCCGCGCATCGCGATGCACCACGGCTTCCGGCAGGCAGCGATAATGCGCGATCCGCGCGCGCGGCGCCGCGACTTTCCGTCACTCCCGCGATGACCACCCGCCCCCGCCCGACGAAACGCGCGGCGTCACCTGTGCCGCGCGTCGGCTTCGTTTCGCTCGGCTGTCCGAAGGCACTCGTCGACTCCGAGCAGATCGTCACCCAGCTCCGGGCCGAGGGCTACGCGATCGCACCCTCGTACGCCGGCGCCGACCTCGTCGTCGTCAACACCTGCGGCTTCATCGACGCCGCCGTCGCCGAATCGCTCGACGCGATCGGCGAGGCACTCGCCGAGAACGGCAAGGTGATCGTGACCGGCTGCCTCGGCGCGAAGGACGGCGGCGGCTTCGTCCGTCACGCGCACCCGAAGGTGCTCGCCGTCACCGGTCCGCACGCGGCGGGCGAGGTGATGTCCGCGGTCCACGCCCACCTGCCGAAGCCGCACGACCCGTTCACCGACCTCGTCCCGCCGCAGGGCATCAAGCTCACGCCGCGCCACTACGCGTACCTCAAGATCAGCGAGGGCTGCAACCATCGCTGCACGTTCTGCATCATCCCGTCGATGCGCGGCGACCTCGTGTCGCGGCCGCTGGGCGACGTGCTCGCCGAGGCGGAGCGGCTGCTGCAGGCGGGCGTGAAGGAGCTGCTGGTCATCTCGCAGGACACCAGCGCGTACGGCGTCGACGTGAAGTACCGGACCGGGTTCTGGCAGGGGCGTCCGCTGAAGACGCGGATGAGCGAGCTTGCGACGACGCTCGACGCGATGGCGCGCGCGCACGGCGCGTGGGTGCGGCTGCACTACGTCTACCCGTATCCGCACGTCGACGACGTCATCGCGCGGATGACGGACGATCCGGCCGACGGCGGCCTGCTGCCGTACCTCGACGTGCCGTTCCAGCACGCGAGTCCGCGGATCCTCAAGCTGATGAAGCGCCCCGCCAACGCCGAAGGCACGCTGCGGCGGATCGAAGCGTGGCGCGCCGCACGGCCCGACCTCGTCATCCGGAGCACGTTCATCGCCGGCTTTCCCGGCGAGACCGAGCGCGAGTTCGAGGAGCTGCTGGCCTTTCTCGAGGCGGCGCAACTCGACCGCGTCGGCTGCTTCGCCTACTCGCCGGTCGATGGCGCCGCCGCGAACGCGCTGCCCGACCCGGTGCCGGACGTGGTCAAGGAAGCGCGGCGGGCGCGATTCATGGCGGTGCAGGCACGCATCAGCGCCGAGCGGCTCGCTCATCGCGTCGGCAGGACGCTGACCGTGCTCGTCGACGGCTACGAGGGCAAGACCGCGATCGCACGCAGCGCCGCCGATGCGCCGGAAATCGACGGCACGGTGCGCGTCGCCGACGGGGCGAAGCTCGCCGCCGGCGCGTTCGCCCGTGTCACCGTCACCGGGGCGACCGAGCACGACCTCGACGCCGTCATCGCACCTTAGCCATTCGCTCGCGGCGTCTCCCGACCGCGTGCAGCCACCGCCGAAAAACGGTCGGTGGCGCCTTCGATCCCGCCGGCGCAGCCGCGATCAGCCCAGCATCGTCGAGGAGGACCGCGGCCGTCATCGTCCGATCCGGCCTGACGCTCCCCCGGCGCCGGCCAGCACGCGCCGCGTGTGGCGCGCGATCATCAGCTCCTCGTCGGTCGAAATCATCCAGGCCGACGTACGGCTCGCGGTCGTGCTGATGCGCGGGCCATTGGCTTCGTTCGCGCGCGCGTCCAGTTCCACGCCCAGCCACGCGGAATCACGGCACACCCGCTCGCGCAACCGGCGGCTGTTCTCGCCGATGCCGGCAGTAAACACGATTGCATCCAGCCCGCGCAACGCCGCCGCGAGCGACCCGAGCTCGCGCCCGATCCGGTAGACATAGAGGTCGATCGCGGCCTTCGCGCCGGGCGCGTCGCTTGCCTCCAGCGTGCGCATGTCGCTCGAGATGCCCGAGACCCCGAGCAGCCCCGACTGCTGGTAGATCAGCTTCTCGATGGCACGCGCGTCCATCTTCATCTCGTCCATCAGGTACAGCATCACGCCCGGATCGAGATTGCCGCAGCGCGTTCCCATCGGCAAGCCGTCGGCCGTCGTGAAGCCCATCGTGCTGGCGACGCTCCTGCCGTCGGCGATCGCGCACATGCTCGCGCCGTTGCCGAGATGCAGCACCACGGTCTTCCCCTTCGCCGCCCGCGCATCGAACTGCGGCAGCGCATGCGCGATGTACTCGTACGACAGCCCGTGGAACCCGTAGCGGCGGACGCCACGGTCAGTGATCGCTTTCGGCAGCGCAAATGCCTGCGCGACCGCCGGCGCGCCGCTGTGGAACGCCGTGTCGAAGCACGCGACCTGTGGCAGCGACGGCGTACGTTCGAGCAGCACCCGGATCGGCGCGAGGTTGTGCGGCTGGTGCAGCGGCGCGAGCGGAATGTATTTCTCGAGCGCCGTCAGCACCGCCGGATCGAGCCGGACCGGCTGCGTGTATTCGAGGCCGCCGTGCACGACACGATGGCCGACACCGACGAGGCGATGGTCGGCAAGTTCGGTGCGCAGGAATGCAACGAGGTAGTCGAGCGCGCCGTCGTGGCCGAGCTTGACTCCCTCGCCCCAAGACTTCTCGCCGAGGAGCCGGCCGGTCGCGTCCTTCGCGATGAATCGGGGAGTCGTGTAGAGCCCCTCCGCCTGGCCGCGGGCGGAGAGGACCAGCTCGCCGTCGCTCGCGGCGAACAGCGAGAACTTGAGGCTCGACGAGCCGGCGTTGAGAACCGCGATCGCGTCGGTCATGTCATGGCCTCGGTACCGTGGCGCGCCCGACCATTGCGACCTTGGTCAGGATGTCGCAGCTGCGTGAGAGCTCTTTGGCGGCATTCATGCGCGGGCCTCGAGTTTCAATGTGGGGCGCGGCAGGCATCCTTTGCCCCAGACGCCGGGGAGCAGGCCCGCCCCGTACAAACAGATATACCCCCTCGCATGTTACCGGCCGTTGACACGCGTCAACACCCGGCACGCGAGCGGAGCGCTGCCGAATGCCGGCCCGCAGCGGATTGCCGCAGTTTGACCGGCGTCGACCGTCGCCCTAAAGTGGCGGGCAATCATGGGCAATCGCCGGTCGCTGCGCGGATCGGGGCCGCAGCATCGATTGCCGTCGACGACAGCCGCGTCAACTTCGGTTCCACCGTCGTCGATGCACGGTGAATTCAACATCGGATTGTGAGACGTCCAACGATGCGAACGGCGAGACGACAACGAGCCGAGCAGGTCCTGAAGCACCCCGGCGCCTTCGCCCTCCGGACGCTGAAGAGCTTTCGCGCCAATCAGGGGCTGCTGCTGGCGGGCGCGGTGGCCTACTACGCGCTGCTGTCGATCGTGCCGCTGCTGATCCTCACCGTTATCGCGCTTTCGCACGTCGTCGACCAGGCAGAGTTGCTGCAGACCCTCGGGCGCTACCTGGAATGGGTGGTTCCCGGCCAGTCCGCGATCATCGTCGAGGAGCTCGGAAATTTTCTCCGTCACCGCGACGTGATGAGCTGGGTGCTGCTGGCGACGATGCTGTTCTTCAGCTCGCTGGCATTCACGGTCCTCGAGAACGCGCTGTGCGTGATCTTCCATCACCGCGTCGCAAGACGCCGCCGGCACTTCCTCATCTCGGCGGTGATTCCGTATGTCTACATCTTCTCGCTCGGGCTCGGCCTGCTGCTGGCCACGTTGGTGGCCGGCAGCCTGCAGGTCATGGGCCAGGAACACGTCGAGTTCCTCGGGCGCACCTGGTCGCTGGGCGGCGTGTCGGGCGTGCTGCTGCACCTGCTCGGCGTGGCCGGTGAGGTCTTCGTGCTGACCTCCATCTACATGGTGATGCCCCACGGGCGCCTGCGGCTGTCCCACGCGCTTGTCGGCGCCGTCGCCGCGACCGTGCTGTGGGAGCTGATGCGCCGTGCATTGGTGTGGTACTTCGCCACGCTGTCCCAGATCGGCACCGTCTACGGATCGCTGACGACCGCCATCGTGGTCCTGTTGAGTCTCGAGCTGGCCTCGACGCTGCTGCTGCTGGGCGCCCAGGTGATTGCGGAGTACGAGCGGGTCGGAACCGCGGCCGCCGAAGTGCGGCCGAAGCCGATGCGTCTCGGTGCGCGCTGAATCGGGTGCGGTGTGGGAAATCCGCCGCACCGTTGACCGGCGTCAACGGCACGGATGGCAGGCGACAACGCCCCTCGCAGCCAGGGTGAAGTAACGGCATCAACCTCGCGCCAATCGTCAGGCGTGGCCGTCGATGCGTCGATGGGGGGCGGCTGCGTCGACGCCGCCGACAAATCGATGCCGGGCGGGATCGCGAACACCGCGCCGGTCGCCGAGCGCGAGGCCCGGCTGCCGCTGTTCTAGCGGCGTCGCGGGCGTTACTTCTTCGGCAGACTGACGGCCGCGAGATCCTTCGCCAGCTCGGCGAGAATTTCGCCCATCGCCGTCGACAACGCCGCGGCGTAGCCCTCTGGCGCCGCCCCCGCCACCGCGACGCGGCGGCGGTACTCCTTCGACCAGAACGGCGTGGCGTTGCCGATGTCGGCGCGCGACAGGTAGTACGTCACCGCGACCTCGGCGGCGGGCTTGCCTGCATCCCGGCCATCGCCATACAGCGAGCTGACGAAGCCGTCGAGCACGTAATCGCCGTCCGGCGGCGCGCCCGGCGGCAAGACGCGCACGAACACGCGGGCGCCGTCCAGCCCGCGCGCCGTCAGTTCGCCGATCATTGCCGCCGGGGCGACGACGAACTCGGCGTAGAAGTCGCTCTGGTAGCGCAGCTCCGATTCGCGGTAGACGAACGCCCGCCCGCGGAATGGCGCCGCGACGTTGACCGTGCCCACCCGCAGCGTCGCCGGCTGTGCCTTCGCGGCCGCGGGCGGCGCCGCCGGCTCCAGCAGGAACATCGCCTTGACCGGCGCCGGGCGCGAAAGCGAGCAGCCGGCGACGAGTGCGACGGCGGCGGCGGCAAGCGCCAGCCGGGCGGCAAGACGGGGAGCGACGTTCATGGCGACGCGCAACGTGCGGACGGTCATCGTTTGCCTTCCAGCGGGGGCGGCGGCGCGCCGAAGATCGCGTTCGCCGGATAGCGCTTGGTGTCCTCGGTCAGGTCGCGCAGGTTGTCGGTGATCTGGCGCAGGTTCTCGATGCTGACGGCGATGTCGGCCTCGCCGCCGCCCAGGATGCGGTCGATCCGTCCCAGCGTGCCGGCGAGGTGGGCGAGCGTCTTCGGCAGGTTCGGATCCTCGGCCAGCGTGCGCACCCGCGTCATCGCTGCCGCCGCCTCGTCGGGCAGCTTCTTCAGCGCCGGGTTGTCGAGCTGCTTCTTCAGCTCGGTGTTTGTCTGCCGCAGCTCCGCGAGCAGCGCGACGCCCTCGTCGGACAGCTTCTTCGCCTCCAGGCTGTCGAGCGTGGATTCGATCTTGCCGAGCACGACGATCGACCGCTGCGACAGCGCCTTGGCGTCGATCGCGGCGAGCCGGTCGTTGGTCGTCGCCATCAGCGTGTTGAGGTTGGCGACGGTGCCCTCGATGTCGAGCTTGTGCAGCCGGTCCATGATCGCGGACGCCGCGTTGACGATCTGCGTCACTGTCGACGGCGCGCTGGGGATGTAGGTGTTGGAGGGCACCCAGTCGATCGGTAGCAGCGGCGGCGGCGGCTCGACGTAATCGATCTCGAGGTAGCTGGTGCCGGTGATCCCCTGCGGCGCGAGACGCATCCGCAAGCCCCGCGCGACTTCCTGCGCGGCGTTGTCGCCCTGCGTGATGTCGCCGGCCGCGGCGCGCCCGCCGAGCAGCTTGGGCTGGATCTGCGCCTCGACCAGCACGTAGCGGACGCGCTCGGTCATCGGCTTGTCGAGCTGGTACTGGTTGTAGGTGAAGCCGATCTTGGTCACGTCCCCGATCGAGACGCCCCGGTACTTGAGCTTGGAGCCGACGTCGAGCCCCTGCACCGATTCGTTGAGGTACGTCTCGACGGTGAGCTTCGGCTGGAACCAGCGCCCCGACCCGATGACGACCAGCAGGATCATGCCGGCGACCAGCGCGCCGATGACGAACAGGCCGAGCTTGAAGTAGTTGGCTTTGCGGCTCATCGGGGTGCGGGGGCGTCAGGCGGCCAGGGGTTCGGCTTCGCGGCGGAAGAACGCCCGCACGCGCGGGTCGTCGCTCTCGTCGCGAAGCTTCTGCGGATCGCCTTCCGCGATGATACCTTTGGCGCGGCGGTCGAGAAGGATCACGCGGTCGGCGGCGACGAAGACGCTGCCCAAGTCGTGGGTGACGATCACGAACGTCACGCCGAGGTTGTCGGAGAGGCGGCGGATCGTCGCGTCGAGCGAGGCGGCGGTGATCGGGTCGAGGCCGGACGACGGCTCGTCGAGGAACAGGATCGACGGGTCGAGCGCCATCGCCCGCGCGATGCCGGCGCGCTTCTGCATCCCGCCCGAGAGCTCCGCCGGCAGGTGGCCCGTGAAGGCCTCGAGGCCGACCAGCTCGAGCTTCATCCGGGCGACGAGGTCGATCGCCTCGTCGGGCAGGTCGGTATAGACCTCGAGCGGAAGCCGGACGTTTTCCAGCAGCGTCATAGAGCCGAACAGCGCGCCGGACTGGTACATCACGCCGTAGCGGCGGCGGATCTTCGCCAGCATCGGGCCATCGGCGGTCACGATGTCGTCGTCGCCGATCAGGATGCGGCCCGAGATCGGTGGGTTCAAGCCGATCATGTGCTTCATCAGCGTGCTCTTGCCGCAGCCGGACCCGCCGAGGATGCCGAACACCTCGCCCGGCGCGATCGTGAAGTTGACGCGCTCCAGGATCGCGTTGCCGTCGTAGCCGGCGTAGACGTCCTCGACGCGGATGATCGGTTCGGCGCTCATATGTTGATCAGATAGTAGGCGACCGCGAACATTCCGTCGACGACGACGAGCAGGATGATTCCGGAGACGACGGCCCGCGTCGCCGATTCACCGACCGCCGACGCGCCGGCCGCCGTCTGCAGCCCGCGCAGGCAGCCGATCCCGGCGACGAGCACGGCGAACACGAACGACTTGACGAAGCCGGCGAGGAAATCGGTCATGGTGACGGCGCTGTCGACCTCCTTGAGGAAGGTCACGATCGGGATCGAGAACGACTGCATCGTCAGCGCGCCGCCGATCAGGCCGACAAGGTCGGCGAACAGCGTCAAAAGCGGCATCATCAGCAGCGCGGCAATGATCCGAGGCGTCACCAGGAAACGCACCGGATCGAGGCCCATCGTCGTCATCGCGTCGACTTCCTGGTTCACCCGCATCGTGCCGATCTCCGCGGCGAACGCGGCGCCGGAGCGGCCGGCCAGCAGGATCGCCGTCATCAGCGGCCCGAGTTCGCGCAGCATCGACAGGCCGATCAAGTCGGCGACGAAGATCTCGGCGCCGAAGCGCTTCATCGGCACCGCCGACTGGAAGGCGAGGATCATCCCGAGCAGGATCGAGATCAGCGCGACGATCGGCAGCCCGTCGACGCCGACCTGCTCGCAGATCCGCCAGACGTCCTTCCAGCGCACCGACGCCGGATGGCGGACCGCATGGACGAGCGCCGCCGTCGTCTCGCCGACGAACGTCACCTGCGTCCGTATGTCCTTCCACACGCCGGCCGTCGCGCGCCCGATTTCCTCGACCGCCGGCCCGCGCGGCGGCTCCGGATCGAGGTCGTGGTCGAGCACGCCCGGATCGAACTGCTTCAGCAGCACCTCGATCGCCGGCTTGAGGTTGGCGACCTCGACCCTCGGCTCGCGCGGGTGGCGCAGAAGCTCGACGAACAGCGCGACGCCGGCGCCGTCGCAGTAGTCGACGGCGGCGGCGTCGACGGTCACCGGCTTCGACGCCGCATCGGCAACGGCGCGGCGGGCGTCATCCCACAGTGCCGGCAGCGTCGTCGCGTCGAGACGGCCGGACACCGCGAGAATGCGGCGGCCGTCGGGCCGGTCGGTGATCGCGAGCGCTGCCATGCGGTGGAGTCCGCCGCGGCGACTTCGACGTTACAGCAGCTCGACGTTGCTGCCGACGACGCGGACGCGGTCGCCTTCGCGGACGAACGGCTCGAAGCGCATCACCACCGTGCGCGTGCGGCCGGTGTCGAGCTTGACCCTAACTTCCCACTGCGGCTGGTCGTACGAGTTCGGCGTCTTCTTGTACTCGGCACCGCCGGCAGCACCGAGCAGCACCATTCCCTGGTTCGACAGGCCGGGGCCGATCTTGAACGCGGAGGTGACCGTGCCCGCATCGCCACCGGTCACGCCGCCGCCGTAGCCGGCATTCGCACCGAGCGGCGTCCAGGTCTGCTTGACCATCGTCTGCCGGATCGATTCGACGCGGCCGCAGGGGTACGAGCTGCAGTCGGGGTCGACCGACGCGGCGCTCGCCTGCGCACGCGCCTCGCCGACCGACACCGCAAGCGCGGCGATGAGCGCGAGGATCGTCACCAACGGCGGACGGCGCATCGGCTCACTCCGGCAGCGTGTTGAGGTAGTACATCGCGTGCAGCAGCGGGCCCGGCAGCCCGAGCGGCGCCAGCCAGCGCTGGAAGATCGGATCGATGTCGCCGCTGCGGTAGAGCGCCACCAGCGCGCGGTTCACCGCGAGCCGGAAATCCGGGTCGTCGCGGCGCAGCATCAGCGCGTAGGGCTCGTACGAGAAATCGTTGCCAATGAACTCGAGCTGGGCCGGGTCCGGCGCGCGGAGCTTGAGGCTGGCGAGCACGACGCGGTCGCCGGCGTAGCCGTCGGCGCGACCCTGCATCAACGCTGCCATTCCCTCGGCGGAGGTCTTCACCTGCACCAGCGTCGCTCTGACGCCGATCCGCACCAACGTGCGCGCCAGCGCCATCTCGGTCGTCGTCCCGGCGATGACGGCGATCCGCTTGCCCTTGAAGTCGTCGAGGCGGGCCAGCTTCGACTTGGCGCGGACGAGCACGCTGCCGCCGTCGACGAAGATCGGCAGGCTGAAATCGACCGTCTTCATCCGCGACAGCGTCATCGTCGTGGTGCCGCATTCGACGTCCGCCTTGCCGCTCGCCACCGCGTCGAACCGCGTTGTGGCGTCCACCGGCAGCCACTCGATCTTGAGCTCGGGCAGCTCCAGCTCCTTCTGGATCGCGGTGGCCACCCGGACGCAGAGCTCGACGCTGTAGCCACGAATGCGCGCCTCGCGGTCCGCGAACGAGAACGGCGCCGCTCCGTCGCGATACGCAAACGTCATCGCGCCTCTCTGCCGGATCCGGTCGAGCGTCGGCGAGGCAACCGCCGTCAGTGCGGTCAGCGCCAGCATCGCGCCGGCGACGAGCAACATGGCGATCGGGCCGATGAGTGGAAGGCGGGCGTGGCGCATCGGGATGGGGGCAGGCATTCGCCAACGAGTGTAGCACGCACGCTGCGCAATTCCGGCGTTGCGCGGCGGTCTTCGAAGTGTGCATCCGGCACGATAGAATTGCGCGTCCCGGACGAGTCCGCGCATCCGAGCGTCCGACCCCGCACGTCTCGTCGATCACCCGAAGAAAGGTCTTTCCCGTGCCACGCGCCCTCCTCGCCTTCCTCGCGGCCGCGACCTTCGTCGCCGGCCTCGCCACCGGTCCTGCCGCCGCGCAGACCGCCCCGCGCCCCGCCGCCACGGCGAAGCCCGCCACTGCAGTTGCGGCTGCGACCGCCACCGCCACCGATACGCTGGGCAAGATCCGCGCGGCAAAGCAGATCAACGTTGCGTTCTCCGGCGACTCGCTGCCGTTCTCGTTCGTCGACGACAAGGGCCAGCCGGCCGGATTCTCGATCGACCTCTGCAAGCGCGTGATCGTCCAGATCGGGCGCGCAGCCGGCGTGCCCGACCTCAAGACCCACCGGCTCGTTGGCACGGTCGCCGAACGGATCGCGATGGTCGCTTCCGGCAAGGCGGACCTCGACTGCGCGAACACGTCGGCGACGCTGTCGCGGATGGCCGACGTCGACTTCTCGGCGCTGATCTTCGTCGACGGCGGCGGCTTCCTCGTCCGCTCGGACTCGTCGGCGAAGCGGTTCGCCGAGCTCGCCGGCAAGAACATCGGCGTTCTTTCCGGGACCACGACCGAGAAGCGGCTCGACGAAGCGCTCAAGACGCGGCTGGTCAACGCAAAGGTGACGAAGCTGAACGACGGCAACGAGGGGATCGCGATGCTCGAATCGGGCTCGCTCGACGCGTTCGCCAGCGACAAGATCAAGCTGGTCGGCCTCGCCGCGCAGGCGAAGGACCCGAACGCGCTGGCGATGCTGCCGGACGACCTGTCGATCGAGCCGTATGCGTTCGCGATGCCGCGCAACGACTCCGCATTCCGCCTGCAGGTGAATCGCGCGCTGACGCAGGTCTACAACAGCCCCGAGCTGGAGAACATCTTCACCCGCTGGCTGGGCAAGATCGGACGGCCGTCGGGGCTGCTCGCCGCCATGTACCTGCTCAACACCTGGCCCGAATGACGCGGGCGGCGCGGGGCGCTACAATCGTCCAGTGAGCGCCATCGGATTGCGGACTGCCAAGTGCTCCGGGCGTTTCCCTCGACAAAGCGCGCCCCGCCGCGCGGCAAAGGAGAGTTCCTTGATGCATAGCCTGCGCCATTCCATCGGCATCGCCGTCGTCTTCGCTGCGTCGGCGGCTTTCGTCGCGCCCGTCGCCCAAGCCCAATCCGATCAGCAGAAGCTCGTCGGTGCTTCGGAGAAGACGATCTCGAACTTCCTCCGCGACCCCGACATGACGTGGCTGCAGAACAACATCGGCCGCGCGAAGGCGGTGCTGATCGCGCCCGAGATCGCGAAGGCCGGATTCATCTTCGGCGGCTCGGGCGGCCATGCGCTGCTCGTCGCCAAGGACACCAAGACGGGCAAGTGGGCCGGCCCGGCGTTCTACTCGATGGCGACGGCGAGCGTGGGCTTCCAGGCCGGCATCTCGGTGTCCGAGACGGTCACGCTGGTGATGACGGACAAGGGGATGAACTCGCTGCTGACGACGTCGTTCAAGATCGGCGGCGATGCGAGCATCGCCGCCGGCCCCGTCGGCGCCGGCGCGAAGTCCGACGTCGTCGCCGACCTGATCGCGTTCAGCCGGTCGAAGGGCGTGTACGGCGGCGTCAACCTCGACGGCACTGTCGTCAAGACCAACGACGACTGGAACGCCGCGTACTACGGCAAGAAGGCACTGGCGCCGGACATCCTCATCCGCGCGAACGTCCACAACAAGGGCGCCGACAAGCTGCTGGGCGACGTCTCCGCGGCGGCGGCGAAGAAGTAATCCGGCGCGTCCCGGAGTGAGGAAGGGCCCCTGCGCGGGGCCCTTTTCTTTGGCTCTTCAGGAAATCGTGTGGGTAATTTGCGGTGGTGAATTTGTCTGTAAC
>JBDTVU010000090.1:0-13793 GCA_040007035.1 Betaproteobacteria bacterium
CCGCCGGCACCATGTACAGCGCGTGCAGCAGCGCGCCCGCGTAGAGGATCGTCACTAGGCCGTAGCCGCCGTACGCGCCGCCGCGCTGCACGATCTCGCAGTCGACTGCGGTCAGCTCGCCCGACTTCTTCATTCCGAGCTTCAGGCGGATGTCGGTCTCGGGGCGGCCGCGGTGGGTGAGGAATCCGTCCTCTCGCGAAAGCTCGAGCTTCACGGTGCCTCCGGCTGCGCGAGCCAGCGCCGCCGCGACCATCTCGAAGTTGAGCGGCTCGACGCGATGGCCGAAGCCGCCGCCGACAAACGGCTTCACGACGCGGATCCGGGACGCGTCCATGCCGAGCGTCTGCGCCAGCGTCAGGTGCAGGTAGTACGGCACCTGCGTGACCGAGTGCGTCGTCAGCCGGTCGAGCTCGGGCTCGTATGCGGCCACGGCGGCGTTGAGCTCGATCTGGCCGTGCGCGACCTCCGCATAATGGAACGTCTGCTCGCTGACGAGGTCGGCGGCAGCGAAGCCAGCGTCGACGTCGCCGAACAACTGGTCGACTTCGCGCTCGACATTGCCCTGCTTCTTCTCGTGCAGCTGCACCGCGCCGGCCACGCGCGCGTCGGCCGCGGCGAAGTACGCCGGCAACGGTTCGATGTCGAGGACGAGCGCCGCAAGCGCCGCGTCCGCCGTCTGCGCGTCGACGGCGGCGACCGCCACCACCGGCTCGCCACGGTAGCGGACCTTGTCGCGCGCGAGCGGCCATTCGTTCTGCGCGATCGGGATCACGCCGTACGGGGCGGCGAAGTCCTCGCCGGTCACAACGGCACGCACGCCGGGGATCGCGCGCGCCGCGCGGGTGTCGATGCCGCGGATGACGCCGTGCGCGACCGGGCTCCTCAGGATGCGGCCGACAAGCGCGTCGGGGAACGGCAGGTCGGCGGTGTAGCGCGCGCGGCCGGTGACCTTCTCGATGCCGTCGATCAGCGGCGTCCGCTGCCCCGCCGTGTGCGGCGGCTTCACAAATGCTGCGTCGGTCGCGGCGGCAGCATCCGTCTTCCCGGCATTCGTCGCCATCACGCGTCTCCGGCGGCGCTGCGCACCGACTCGATGATCTTCACGTAGCCGGTGCAACGGCAAAGATTGCCGGCGAGCGCGTCCCGGATCTGCTGCTTGGACGGGTGCGGCATCCGGCGCAGCAATGCCTCGGCGGCCATGATCATGCCCGGCGTGCAGAAGCCGCACTGGGTGCCGAGCTTTTCGTGGAACGCCTGCTGCAGCCGGTTCATCCGGCCGTCGACCGCCAGGCTCTCGATCGTCTCGATCTGCCGGCCTTCGCACGACGCCGCGAGCGTGATGCACGCCAGCCGCGGGTCGCCATCCACCAGCACGGTGCACGCACCGCATTCGCCGCCGTCGCAGCCCTGCTTGGTGCCGGTCAGGCCGACCGTTTCGCGCAGATAGTCGACGAGCAGCGCGTGATCGGCGATGGCGTCCTCGCGCGCGCGCCCGTTGACAATCAGCGAGAGAAGGCGCTTGCCCATGTCGTCACGTTCCCTTCGTCTGCAGCGCGCGTCCACGCACCGGCGCGTGCGCCAGCGCGAAGCCCTGGTTGAAGCCGGCGCGGGTGATGAGCGTGAATTTGACGTAGGCGCCGGCAAACGCCGCGAGCAGTCCCGCCGCGACGACGAGCGGCAGCACCGCGCCGCCGGCGACGAATCCCGCGATGGCAGCGAGCACGAGCGGAACGGCGGTCCCGGCGACCTGCAGCACGACGCCCGCGCGGTCGAGCGCCGCACTCGCGCCCGCGGCGGTCTTGCCGGCGAGGCGCCGCCGGTACGCGAGCCACAGCAGCACGCGTGCGATCAGCAGCGCACCGAATGCGATCAGCAGCAACGGCGTCGCACCGCCGTACAGCAGCGCGACGACGATGAACAGGCCCGCGCCTTCGGCCAGCCCGGTGACGACCGCCAGCGGCACCAGCAGCGGCTCGCGCCACGCCGGAATGCCCTTCGCCGCCTGCAGCAACCGCGCCTGGCAGTAGACGAAGACGAGCGCGAGGGCGCCGGCGATCTCCGCGCACGCGGGCACGCCGGCCGCGGCGGCAAGGCCGACGGGGAACAGCAACGCGGACGTCCACGCCTCGCGCGCCATCCACGACGTCCGCGGGTTGCGCAGCACCCTCAGTGCGCGCAGCGGACGTCCAAGTTCGAGCGACACGCAGAACAGGCCGAGCCCGACGAGCGCGAGTCCGAGCAGCATCGGCACCGCGAGCGCAGCGCCGTGCGCACCGGAAACCGCGGCGAAGACGACGAGGCCGCTGCCGACGCCGCCGCCGATGAAGTTGCCCGCGGCGCGCCAGTCCCAGCTCGTCTGCTGCCACGGCGCGGGGCCGGACGGCCCGTAACCTTTGTCAGGGTAGGTCATGGCGCGGTCGACTCCTTCCGGTCCCACAGGTAATAGAAACCGGGGCCGGTGCCGAGCTCCTCGTGCATCCGGAAATGCTCGTTCTGCGCGATGAGCTGCGACACGTTGCTCTGCGGGTCGTCGAGGTCGCCGAACTGCAGCGTCTGCGTGATGCAGGCGTTGACGCACGCCGGCGTGGCCTCGTGGTCGATGCCGGGCTTCAGGCCCTTGGCGAGGCCGGCGTCGATCCGGTCGACGCAGAACGTGCACTTGGTCGCCACCGCGCGCCGCGAATCGTCGCGGCGCTTCGTCTCGTTGGCCATCGCCGTGTCGTACGCGAACGCCGGCCGCGTCGTCTTGTAGCGCGCCTGGTACGGGCACGCGACGGCACAGTAGGCGCAGCCGATGCACAGGTCGTACTCGATGGTCACGATGCCATCGGCGCGCTTTTTCGTCGCCGTCGTCGGGCAGACGTCCATGCACGGCGGATCCTCGCAGTGCTGGCAGCCGACCGGCACGAACGCCCGCGTGACGTCCGGATACTCCCCATCCTCGATGTCGAGCACCCGCCGCCACTGGACGCCGGGCGGCGTCGCGTTGGCGTGCCGGCACGCCGCCGTGCACGTCTGGCAGCCGACGCAGCGGCGCAGGTCGGCGACCATCGCCCAGCGGGTCATTTGGCGGCTCCCGGCTTCGCGGCCGTTGCCGGCGCGATCTTCACCCGGACGACGTCGGCGCCGGAGCCCGTCGCGTCGGTGAGGTCGAGCGACATCGTCGCCAGCGAGTTCATGCTCGGCATCCCGAAGTCCTTGGTGAACGGCGTCGCCCAGTGGTCGAACTGGCCGAGCAGCAGCAGCGTGTCCGGACGGATCCCCTGCCGCAGCACCGCACGGCCGTAGACGCTGCGCTGTGGCGTCGCGATCTCGACGTGGGCGCCGTCGGCGATGCCGAGCTTTGCCGCCGCCTGCGGGTTCATGATGACGCCGCGGTGGCCGGCGATGTTGTCGGCGACCTCCTTGATGAGCTGCATGCCGACGTTCGCACCCCACGCGTACTGCATGCTGCGTGCGGTAAGCAACCAGAACGGATAGTCAGCCGGCTCGCCGCCGGCCTTGACGACGGCGGCCGTCCACGGCGCGCCGAAGTCCTTCCACACCGGCAGCGACTGGTACTCGTGGAGTTGCGTGTCCCACCAGTGCATGTCGTGCTCGTGCAGCCGCCGGCCGAGCTCGACGCCGACCCGCCACAGCCGCTCCTGGTACGGCAACTCGAAGCGCAACCCCTGCTTCACCAGTTCGGGAAACAGGTACCAGCCGACGCGCGAGAACGGCTTCGTCGCGAGGCCGTGCTCCTTCCACCAGTCGAGGCCGTGCTCCTCCTTGCCGTCGGACACGTCGACGCTCGCCGCACGGCAGACGGCGTCCCAGATGACCTCCGGTGCATGCCGCTCCGTCGTGGTCAGCGAGAAGTCACCGTGCGCGCCCTTCAGCGGCAGGCCCGCGGCACCCTTGTTGATCGACGCGTTGTACTTCTCCAGAAGGCCGGTCCGCGCTGCGAGCTCGGTGGCGATCGTCGTGAAGTCGCGCGCCTCGCCCTGCGTGGCGACGACCGGCTGCCGCAGCGCAAAGCCGTGGACGTCCCAGAACTGCTCGACGAACTTCGAGCCGCCGATCCGGATCAACTGCAGGCTCTCGAGGTCGGTCGCCTCGGGCAGCAGCAGGTCGGCGAAGTGGTTCGTCTCGTCGTGGGTGTAGGCGAAGGCGACGGTGAACGGGAAGCGCGCCATCGTCGTCGCCAGCCGCGCGGTGTCCCAGAACGAGATCGCCGGATTGGTCCGGTAGACGAACCAGACGTCGGGCAGCGTCACCCGCGGCAGGCCCTTCGGCGTCTCCTCGAGGAACATCCACGAGAAGTGCGTCGGCCCGAGCGCCTGGCTCCACGGTCCGTTGGCCGCCAGCGGGATCATCGTCCGGTACGCGTTGCGGATGTTGGGGTTCGGCGACCAGTGCGCCTTGTCCGTCGGATTGAGCGGATACGCCATGAAGCCGTCGGGTCCGGCACTGACGCTGTCGATGCGTGCCGACACCGGACGATTGAGGCGAACCGTCGTGCCGAGCGTGCCGCCGGGCACTTCGAGGCCGCCGACGAGCGCGGCCAGCATCGTCCGCGCCCAGACGCATTCGAAGCCGCCCCAGCCGTTGTTGACCGTCTTGCCGAGGCTCACCGCGACCGGCCGGTACGGCAACGTCACGCCGTCGATCTCGATCGTCTCCCCGACCTTCGCGTGGTCGATGAACTCGTTGGCGATCCGCCGCATCGTCTCCGCCTTCACGTCGCAGACGCGCTGCGCCCACTCCGGCGGATAAGGCGTCATGTGGGCGACGAGCTTCGAGAATGCGGTTTCGCCGGCGAGCGTTCCTTCGGCCAGCACCTCTTCGTCGGCGCCGATCTCGATCGCATCGGCGTCGAAACGGCCTTCGAGCGCCTCGTCGATGTCGGGCGTGTCGTGGGCGACGGCGGCGCCGCGGCGCGTGTCCCACACCAGCGGCTTCTTCGTGGTGCGGTCACGCAGGTAATACCCGTTCGGCCCGACCAGATACGGCGACGCCGTGTGCCGGGAGAGGAACGCGACGTCGAGCCGCGCCCGCGGCACCTCGTGCAGCAGCACGTGGACGAGCGCATAGAGGAACGCGGCGTCGGTCTTCGGCTTTATCGGCACCCACTCGGCCGAGCAGGCGCCGGTGACCGACAGATGCGGCTCGACCTGCACCCGCTTCATCCCGCGGATGCGCGCATTCGCGTGCCGCCAGACGCCGACGACGCCGCCGGAAGCCTCGACGTTGGCGCCGCAGGAGATCAGGTAATCGCAGAGCGGCGTGTCGGGCGACACCGTGAACGCGCGGTGCCAGAACTCGCCGTAAAGGTGCTCGGAGTGGTAGCACTTCACACCCTGCCCCGAGCCGAAGCCCATGTCGATCGGCCCCCACGCCGCCAGGAACGCCGGGAACGTCCCCATGTACGACTGCGGCGTGCCGGCGCCGCCGAAGCTCGCGGCGACGCGCGGATACCCGGATTCGTCAGTGACGCCCGCGGCGCGGACGGCGGTGAGCCGTTCGGCGACGAGGCCGAGCGCCTCATCCCAGGATATCGGGACGAAGCCGGGATCCTCGTCGCGGCCCTTCTTCGGGTTCGTCCGTTTCATCGGCGTCAGGACCCGGTTCGGGTTGTACGTCTTCTGCACCAGCCCGTATGCCTTGACGCACACCTTGCCGCCGCCCGGATGGATCTCGGCGGCGCAGAAATTGGGCTCGACCTCGGTCGCCACCCCGTCGACGACCTTGACCGTCAGCAGGTCCGGCCCGGCGACGCACTGGTAGCAGTACGTCGGGACGCGCTTCGTATCGCCGTCCGGCATGGTCATCCCCTTCCGGAGCGGGCAGTGTCGGCGGCGCGCGCCGGCCGGCCCTCGGCCGCGATCGTGAGCATGCACGGGACGGCGGGCAACGCGGTGACGCCCGCCCTGCGAAATGCCTTCATCGCTTCCTCCTCGACTGCTGGTGCGGGGCAGGCGGCCCTGCGGCCACCCGGCCCGGAACGGCCGCTCCGCGGGTGGGGCGCTCTGCCGGCGCCTGGCCGCGGAGAACAGGCGACCCGTTGAGAGTTGGCCCATTAGGCGCTAATCTCGCATCCGGATGCGATAATTGGTTTGATGCGGATCATGAAACGGCGCCGATGGCGATGAAAGGAACTCCCGGGAAGCGGCCCGCCGGCGACCCGGCCCGGGACGCGGCGTTGCCGCTCGCGATCCGGCCGGTGCGCCGCACCGACCTCGACCCGATCGTCGCGATCGACGCGGCGGTCACCGGCATCGAGAAGCGCCAGTATTGGCATTCCGTGTTCCGTCGTTACGGCGCCGGCGGCGACTCGGAGCGCCAGTTCCTGGTCGCCGACGCCGGCGGCGACGTCGTCGGCTTCGTCATCGGCGAGGTCCGCGACTGGGAATTCGGCTCGCCGCCCTGCGGTTGGGTGTTCGCGATCGACGTCCGCCTCGACGCCCGGCTGGACGGCATCGGCACCCGACTGCTCGACGCGATCTGCGCCGCCTTCCGCCGCGCCGGCGTGCGCAAGGTCCGGACGATGCTCTCCCGCGACAACCACCTGATCCTGTCGTTCTTCCGCAGCCAGGGAATGATGGCCGGGCCGTTCATCCCGCTCGAGATGGACCTGCTGCACTGACCGCCACGACCGATGAAGCTGCAGAAGAACACCCGGCTCGCGCTCTACAGCGTCCTCGAGTTCGCGATCGACCCGACGCGGCACATCTCCGCCGCCGAGATCGCCGACAAGTTCGGCATCTCGCCGCACCACCTCGCCAAAGTGTTGTCGGAGCTGGCGCGCGCCGGCCTCGTCGAGTCGGTCCGCGGCGTCGGCGGCGGCTACCGCTTTACCGGCAACGCGCGACGGCTGACGCTGATGGACGTGATCCAGATGTTCGAGGAGCTGTCGGCGCCGGAGGGCGACAGGCGGGAGCCCGGCGAGCGGACGCCGGTGGGCCGCGCGCTGGGCGCCGTGCTGTCCGAGATCGACGAGATCGCCAAGGCGACGTTCAGCTCGATCACGCTGGCGACGATGCTGCGGCTGATCGAGCGGCAGCAGCGGGAGGAGGCCGCCGCCGCGCCGCAGGACAACGGCCGGCGCAAGGCCGCTGCCGTGCGCTCGGCCAAGCCCTGACGTCCGGCCTGGCTACGCCGGCGGGGCGAACGCGGAGGTTGGCGCCGGCGACCGCGCGCCGTGCGCGTTTCCTTGAGTCAGATCAAAGGCGGCCGCAGGGCCGTGCAGCAGAGTGGCCCATTCCGGTATTTCGTTGCCGATTTAGCCTCCGGCTGCCGGCGGCGGGTCGCTGCCGGGCGGGAATTCCACGGGAGGAACGATGCAGCTCGAAGGCAGGATCGCGATCGTGACCGGCGCGGCGCAAGGCATCGGCGCCGCCGTGGCGCAGGCGTTCGTGCGCGAAGGCGCCCGCGTCGCCGTCGTCGACGTGGCGGGGGATCGCGCCGAGGCGGCGGCGGCCGCGCTCGAGGCCTCCGGCGCCGCCGCGATCGGCATCGGCTGCGACGTCGCGCAGCGTCCCGACGTCGACGCGATGGTCGCGGCGGTCGTCGCGCGCTGGGGCCGCGTCGACATCCTCGTCAACAACGCCGGCATCACGCGGCCGGCGATGCTGCACAAGATGACGGCGGCGCAGTGGGACGAGGTGCTCGCGGTCCACCTGACCGGCAGCTTCCACTGCCTGCAGGCGGTGGCGCCCGGGATGATGGAGCGCCGCTACGGGCGCATCGTCAACGTCACCTCCACCGCCGGCGTGCTCGGCACGATCGGCCAGATCAACTACAGCGCGGCGAAGGCCGGAATCCTCGGTCTGACGATGTCCGCGGCGAAGGAGCTGGCGCGATACGGCGTCACCGTCAACGCCATCGCGCCGGGCGCGGCGACGCCGATGACCGAGACGATCCGCACCGACGAGCGCTTCCGCGAGCGTTACCTCGATCGCATTCCGCTCGGCCGCTGGGCGGAGCCCGGCGAGATCGCGCCGGTGTTCGTGTTCCTCGCCTCCGACGCCGCGAGCTACGTCACCGGCCAGATCCTCGCCGCCGACGGCGGGATGACGATCCGCTGATTCGCGCGCCGGAACCGCGGGCCGGTCGCCTGACAGCGCAATTCCGGCCGGTCATCGGCGCCGGGTGCGACTCAATTCGCCACGCACGAAAACACGCGGGTGAACCCTTCCCCTTCGACGATCCAACCCGCCGCGACCATCTGGTCGAGAATCGCGACACTGGTCGTGTAGCGATGGTTCGGCGCGCCACCCATGCCGTTGTTGTACACCCGGTACAAGCGGGTGGTTCCGCCCGGGCAATCGCCGTTGCCGGTGCCGAATCCGACCGGGATCTGCATATAAAAGCCGATTGCCTCGAACTGCCACTGCGGGTACGTCTTCACGATCGCGCATTCGGACGCGAACGGCGTATAGAAATGCGAGCTCTTGGTGCCGAAAGCGGTGCTGAAGAAGCGACAGACGGGGCTGGCGAAGGAATTGGGCTGCGTCCATACCTTGAACGACTGTCCCGTCCGGACCCAGGCTCCGCCGAAGGCGCCGCCGTCCAGCGCGGCCTGCTCGTCCGGGAAGGCGGTCAGGAAATAGTGGTCGAAACCCGCGTAGTAGTACTCGACGGCCGTACCCGTCACGTTCACCGGCGTGATGAAGTTGGCGAAGGTGCTCGCCGGTCCGTCCGCAAGCGTCGGCCCGAACGTCGCCAGATTCGTCGCCAGGTCGATGATCGAAATCCGCCCGTCGAGGTAGTTGGTGACGTAGGCCCGTTTGCCGTCGGGTGTCACCGCGATGCCGAGCGGACGATTGCCGACCGGGATCGACAGGATCTTCGAGTTCGTGCCCGTGTCGACGACCGAGACCGTGTTCTGGTCGGTCGTCGCGTACAGCCGCGAGCCGTCGAGCGACAGCGCGAGGCCGTACGGGCCCGAGTCGACGATTACGGTGGCGACGACGATGTCCGAGGCGGTGTCGATCACCGACACCGAATCGCTCAGGAAATTGGCGACGTAGACCTTCGAGCCATCCGGCGAAACGACGAGGCCGAACGGCCGCGCCCCGACCGCGACGCTGTCGACGACCCTGTTGGTGTGCGCGTTGATGACCGATACCGAGTTGGACTGGCCGTTGGCAACGAAGACCTTCGACCCGTCCGGGGAAACGGCCACGCCCCAGGGATTCAGCGCGACGGGGATCGTGGCAACGACCGTGAGCTGCGCGGTATTCACCACCGACACGGTGCCGGCGACGTTGTTTGCCACGTACAGCGTGCCGCCATCGGGCGAAAGCGCGAGTCCGCGCGGACCGTTGCCGGCAGCGATGGTACCGCTGACGACCTGATTCCGGACGTCGATCACGCTTACCGTGTCGGACCAATAATGGCCTACATAGACCGCCCCGCCGTTGGCCGCAATGGCAATCGCCCGTGGCCCCCACCCCACATCGATGATGTTGACGACCTGGTTCGTGGACACGTCCACGACCGTGACGTAAGTGGAATCGAAATTGGTGATGTAGGCGAACGGTCCGGCAACGCCGGGCACGCCGGACGCATTCGAGACCGGAACGCTCTGCGCGACCGACGTCGTGCCGGCCGTTTGCGGCGGGAAGTTGGCGGAGGCCGGCGAAGACGTCAGCGCCTGTCCACAGGCAAGCGCAGGCAATGCCAGCGCTGCCATCGCCGTGAACCATTGCGCGAACCGCGCCCGCGGCGGGCGCCTGACGCTGCCGGCCACCGGCACAATCCTGGAGAGGGGGTGGATGGATTTCATGGCGGGTTCCAATGTGACGTGACGGGAAGGAGACCTGAGGCAGGCTCGCGCATTCGCTCAGGCACGGCGCGGGGCCAGGCACCGATGCGCTCGACGGCACGGCGCGCCGGGGGCCCGCGCAATGCCCTTGCGGGCACGACGCCGGTGCGGTTCTGCCTTTTTACGGCGGCGACGGCGAACGGTCTGTGCGTTGACGAACACAGCACCCGCCGAAGCCCGGAAGGGGTTACGACATCGGAACAGGCTCCGGCGCGTCCGTGCCGAGCCCGCCATCGCGGACCGGAAATTCGGCCGCTTTGCTTCGCTGCCGACTGCCGCGGCGCCGGCGACGCCGCTCAGTCCGCGGCAAACCGCTCGAGCTTCGCTCGGAACTCCGCAGTGATCGGCACCGGCCGGTGGGTATCCATCGAGGCCAGCACAACGATCAGCTTCGCCCGCACCCGCTGCTGCCCGCTGGCGCTGCCGTCGACGGCGAGTGTGATGGACGTGGCGCCGATCTTCTTGACAGTAAGCGCGAGCCGCAGCCGCTCGCCGATCTTCGACGGCGCGAGAAAATCGCATTCGAGATGCGCCATCGGCGTGCCGAGCCGGTCCCTCATGTGGAACGTGGCGTAGTCGATTCCCAGGCCGGCGTTGAACCAGTCCTCGACCAGCTCGTTGAACAGCACGAAGTACTGCGGGTAGAAGACGATGCCGGCCGGATCGCAATGATGGAAGCGGATCAGCTTGTCGGTCTCGAACGGTGCGGCAGTGGTCACGGTCATGAATCTTCCGATGGTAGAGGCGTTGCGCTCAAGCGGTGATCCGGTCGACGAACCGGGTGATGATCCCGATCACCGCGTCGGGCTGGTCGCGGTGCGGCGAATGACGGCAGTCGGGCAACTCGACCAGCTCGGCGTCGGCGATGCCGCGCCCGATCCGCGCGAGCTGATCCAGCGTCCCGTACTCGTCGTCGACGCCTTGGATCGCCAGCACCGGGCACGCCACGCGGGGCAGGCAATCTTCGATGTTCCAGGCGCGGAAATCCGGGTGCAGCCAGATGTCGTTCCAGCCGCGGAACGCGGAGTCGACGTCGGCGTGGAAGCGCGCGAGCTTCGCACGAAGATCGGCCGTTTCGTACGCGACCTTCGCGGCGGCGATGCTCGCGACCGAAATGTTCTCGACCCGCACGTGCGGCGCCATCAGCGCCAGCCCCGTCACCGCACGCCCGCCGTTGCCGGCGTGGATCAGCGCAATCGACGCACCGTCGCTGTGGCCGACCAGGATCGGCCGCTCGATCCGCAGCCGGTCGAGCAACTCGGGCAGCGCGACCAGCGCCTCGTCGTGCATGTAGCGGACGCCGTGCGGTGCAGCGAGCCGCTCGGAGCCGCCGTAGCCGTACCGGGAGTAGACGACAGCATCGCAGCCGGCCGCGTGCGCGATCCGGCCGGGGAAATCGCGCCACATCGCGATCGAGCCCAGCCCTTCGTGCAGGAACACCATCGTCGGCCGGCCACCGCCAGCGACCGCGATGTGCTCGTACTCGATCCGGCGGCCCGCCGCCGTGACGAACGGCATCTAGGGCCTGTTCACACGATGTCCGGGTGGGCGAACGGGCACTACACGCCCAAATGCCGGTGCAGCAGGTCCGGCTGCGCGAGCAGCGTCGCGCTGTCGCCCTCGAACACGACGCGGCCCTTGACCAGGATCACGTTGCGGTTCGCGATCGCGGTGACCGCCTTGTAGTTCTTGTCGACGATCAGCGTCGCGATGCCGTGCGCGCGGATGTCGTCGATGATCCGCCAGATCTCCTTCGCGATCTGCGGTGCGAGGCCTTCGGTCGCCTCGTCGAGAATCAGCAGGTCGGGGTTGGTCATCAGCGCGCGGCCGATGGTGAGCATCTGCTGCTCGCCGCCGGAAAGGTTCCAGCCGCCGTTGTCGATCCGCTCGGCGAGCCGCGGGAACGTCCGCAGCACGCGCTCGTACGTCCAGTCGCGACGCCCATCCGGACTCGCGCGCGCGGCCATCACCAGGTTCTCGCGGACGGTGAGGTTGGGGAAGATGCCGCGGCCCTCGGGCACGTACGCGATTCCCTGTCGCGCGATCAGGTACGGCGCGGCGCCGGTCATCGGCGTCCCGCTCACGCGGACCTCGCCGCCGCGCGGCTTGACCAGCCCGAGCATGCTGCGGATCAGCGTGCTCTTGCCCATCCCGTTGCGGCCCATCAGGCCGACGGTCTCGCCGCGGTCGATGCGGAAGTCGATCCCGTGCAGGATGTGGCTCGCGCCGTAGTAGGCGTGCAGCTCGCTCGCCTCGAGCAGGGCTTCGTTCATGCGTCGGCCTCCGCCCCGCGCGTTCTTGCCCGCCCCGCTCGCGAGTCCATCAATGTTCTCCGTCTTCGCCGAGATACGCGGCGCGCACGGCGGGACTGGCGCGGATCTGCGCCGGCGGCCCGCTCTCCAGCACCTGCCCGTTGACCATCACCGTGATGACGTCGGCGACGGCGAACACCGCGTCCATGTCGTGCTCGACGAGCAGGATCGCGTGGTCCGACGCGAGCTTCTTCAGCAGCTCGACCATCCGCGCGGCCTCCTCGGCGCCCATCCCGGCGAGCGGCTCGTCGAGCAGCAGCACGTCCGGCTTCGTCGCCAGCACCATCGCAATCTCGAGCTGGCGCTGCTCGCCGTGCGACAGCGCCGAGGCGACCAGTTTCGCGCGGCCGGCGAGCCCGGCCGCGTCGAGCGCACGGCGCGCCGCGGCGCACACCGGCTCGTGGCCCAGCGCATCGGCGAGGATCGCCAATACGCGCGGCGCGCGGGACTGCGCGGCGAGCCGGCAATTCTCGAACGCGGTGAAGTCCGGGAAGATGTTCGTCTTCTGGTAGCTCCGACCGATGCCGATCCGCGACCGGCGGTCCGGCGACAGCCGCGTGATGTCGCGATCCTTGTACCGGATGCTGCCCGACGACGCGCGCAGGTCGCCGGACAGCAGGTTGATCAGCGTCGTCTTGCCGGCGCCGTTCGGGCCGAGCACCGCGTGCACTTTGCCGCGGTGCAGTTCGATGGCGACGTTGCTGTTCGCCATCAGCCCGCCGAAGCGGCGCGACAGGTCCTTCGTCGACAGGATCGCGTCCGCCGCGCTCATTCGCTTTTCTCCTCGTCGGGCCCGCCGACGAGGGTCTTCCGGAACCGGCCGGCGATGCTCGACAGGCCGCCGGGGAGGAAGATGACCAGCAGGATGATCGTCCCGCCGAGCAGGAGTTGCCAATGCGTGGTCGCCGACTGGAACAGCTCCTGCAGCGCGACGAACGCGAACGCGCCGGCGACCGCGCCCCAGAGGCTCCCCAGTCCGCCGAGGATCAGCATCAGCAGCACGTTGCCCGACTGGTGCCACGACAGGAGCTCCGGGTTTATGAAGCCGAACTGCATCGCCGACAGGTAGCCGGCGAACCCGGCGAGCGCGCCTGCCAGCGTGAAGCTCGCGAGCTTGTAGAAGTAGACCGGAAAGCCAAGCGAGCGCATCCGGTGCTCGTTGCTGCGGATCCCCTGCAGCGCGCGGCCGAACGACGAGCGGAGCAGCAGCCGCAAAAACGCGAACACGACGACCAGGGCGACCAGCACGAAATAGTAGAAGTGCGTCGCGTTGGCGAAGTCGAGCGGCGTCCAGCCGGCGATCTCGGCCGTCGGCTTGAAGTTCATGCTGATGCCGTCGGAGCCACGGCCGAACTTCGTGTCGTGGAACACGAAATAGAACATCTGCGCGAACGCGAGCGTCACCATGATGAAGTAGATGCCCTTGGCGCGGACGACGAACACGCCGACGGCCAGCGCCCCGAGCGCGGCCGCCACGATCGCCGCCGGCAGCGTCAGCCACACGCTCGCCGCCTCGTACTTCGGCGCGAGCAGCCCCAGCGCGTACGCACCGATGCCGTAGAACGCCGCGTGCCCGAACGACACCAGACCGGTGTAGCCGACGAGGAGGTCGAGCGACAGCGCGAAGATCGCGAGGATCATCACCTTGGTGACGAGCTCGGTGTAGAACGTCG
>JBDTVU010000091.1:0-13672 GCA_040007035.1 Betaproteobacteria bacterium
TCGGGCTGCTCGCACGGACGCGGATCGACGACGCGCGGCTCGCCGAGCTTCAGCGCGCGCTGGTGCTCTCTCATTCGGCCGGCACCGGCGCACCGCTTGACGACGCCGTCGTGCGGATGGTCGTCGCGTTGAAGGCGGCCTCGCTCGCGCGCGGCCACTCGGGCGTGCGCTGGAGCGTGATCGAGGCGCTCGTCGCGATGAACAACGCGGGCGTCATCCCCTGCATCCCGGGGCAGGGCTCGGTCGGCGCATCGGGCGACCTCGCGCCGCTCGCGCACCTGTCGGCGGTGCTGATCGGCGAAGGCGAGGCGACGTACGATGGGCGCCTGATGCCGGCGCGCGACGCGCTGGCGCGGACGGGCCTTGCGCCGGTCGCGCTCGGGCCGAAGGAAGGACTCGCGCTGCTCAACGGCACGCAGGTGTCGACGGCCATTGCGCTCGCGGGGCTGTTCGCCGCCGAGCGCGCGATGGCGGCGGCGTTCGTCGCCGGGGCGCTCGCGGTCGACGCCTGCCTCGGCAGCGACACGCCGTTCGACGCGCGGATCCACGCGGTGCGCGGCCATCGCGGCCAGATCGACGCGGCGGCGATCTCCCGCCGGCTGCTCGCCGGCAGCGGGATCCGCGCGTCGCACGCGGAATGCCACCGCGTGCAGGATCCGTACAGCCTGCGCTGCCAGCCGCAGGTGATGGGCGCGTGTCTCGACCAGATGCGGCAGGCGGCTGCAACGTTGCTGGCCGAAGCGAACGCGGTGTCCGACAATCCGCTGGTGTTCGCCGCCGATGCCGACATCCTCTCGGGCGGCAACTTCCACGCCGAGCCGGTCGCGTTCGCCGCCGACAACCTCGCGCTGGCGATCGCCGAGGTGGGCGCGCTGTCGGAGCGCCGCATCGCGCTGCTGATGGACACGAACCTGTCCGGCCTGCCGCCGTTCCTCGTCACCGACGGCGGCGTCAACTCCGGCTTCATGATCGCGCAGGTGACGGCGGCGGCGCTCGCGGCCGAGAACAAGGCGCTCGCGCACCCGCGCAGCGTCGACTCGCTGCCGACATCCGCCAACCAGGAAGACCACGTCAGCATGGCGACCAACGCCGCGCTGCGGCTCCTGCCGATGGCGACGAACACCGCGCGGATCGTCGCCGTCGAGCTGCTGGCGGCGACGCAGGGGGTCGAGCTGCGGCGGCCGTTGACAACGTCGCCGCTGCTGGCCGAGGCGATCGCGCTCGTTCGCGCGCAGGCGGCGTTCTGGGACCGCGACCGCGCGTTCGCGCCCGACCTCGAGGCGATGCGGCTCGCCGTCGAGTCCGGCGCGTTCGCGCACTTCGCGCCCGCGCTCGCCGATTCGTAGCGCCGCCCGCGCCGCGCCGATGACGCTCGCCGGCGATTCGCGCGACAATCGAGCCCCCGACGGCCGAAGCCCCTTTCCGGAGACCGCCATGCATCGCGACGACCCGCAGCAACTCGCCGGCACCGGTGCGGCGCCGCCCACGCGTTACGCCGACCGCACGATCCGCGCGCCGCGCGGCACCACCCTCAGCGCGAAGTCGTGGCTCACCGAGGCGCCGCTGCGGATGCTGATGAACAACCTCGACCCGGAAGTCGCGGAGAATCCGAAAGAGCTCGTCGTCTACGGCGGCATCGGCCGCGCCGCGCGCAATTGGGAATGCTTCGACGCGATCGTCGCGGCGCTGCGCGCGCTGGACGACGACGAGTCGCTGCTGATCCAGTCGGGGAAGCCCGTCGGCGTGTTCAAGACGCATGCGGACGCGCCGCGGGTGCTGATCGCCAACTCGAACCTCGTCCCGAAGTGGGCGACGTGGGACCACTTCAACGAGCTCGACCGCAAGGGGCTGATGATGTTCGGCCAGATGACGGCCGGCTCGTGGATCTACATCGGCAGCCAGGGCATCGTCCAGGGCACGTACGAGACGTTCGTCGAGGCCGGGCGGCAGCATTTCGGCGGCAGCCTCGAGGGGCGCTGGATCCTGACTGCCGGGCTCGGCGGCATGGGCGGCGCGCAGCCGCTCGCCGCGACCTTCGCCGGCGCGTCGTCGCTGACGATCGAGTGCCAGCAGTCGCGCATCGACTTTCGCCTGCGCTCGCGCTATCTCGACGAGCAGGCGAGCGATCTCGACGACGCGCTCGTGCGGATGGCGGCGCACGCGAAGGCGAAGCGTGCCGTCTCCGTCGGCCTGCTCGGCAACGCTGCCGAGCTCGTGCCGGAGCTGCTGCGGCGGGCGCAGGCGGGAGGTCCGCGCCCCGACCTCGTCACCGACCAGACTTCGGCGCACGACCTCGTCAACGGCTACCTGCCTGCAGGCTGGACTGTCGCGAGGTGGAAGTCGGCACAGGCCGAACCCGAACGGCACGCGGCCTTGCGCGAGGCGGCCGCGAAGAGCTGCGCTGCCCACGTGCGGGCGATGCTCGGCTTCCAGGCGCTCGGCATCCCGGTCGTCGACTACGGCAACAACATCCGCCAGGTGGCCTTCGACGAGGGTGTCGCCGACGCGTTCGCGTTCCCGGGCTTCGTGCCGGCCTACATCCGGCCGCTCTTCTGTCGCGGCAAGGGACCGTTTCGATGGGTCGCGCTCTCGGGCGACCCCGACGACATCCGCAAGACCGACGCGAAGATGAAGGAGCTCTTCCCCGACGACGCCGGCCTGCACCGCTGGCTCGACATGGCCGGCGAGCGCATCGCCTTCCAGGGCCTGCCGGCGCGCATCTGCTGGATCGGCCTCGGCGAGCGCCACCGCGCCGGCCTCGCCTTCAACGCGATGGTGAAGTCGGGCGAGCTGAAGGCGCCGATCGTCATCGGCCGCGACCACCTCGACACCGGCTCGGTCGCGAGCCCCAACCGCGAGACCGAGTCGATGGCCGACGGCTCCGACGCGGTGTCCGACTGGCCGCTCCTCAACGCGCTGCTCAACACCGCCGGCGGCGCCACGTGGGTGTCGATCCACCACGGCGGCGGCGTCGGCATGGGCTACTCGCAGCACGCCGGCGTGGTCATCGTCTGCGACGGCACCGACGCCGCGGCGAAGCGGATCGCTCGCGTGCTGTGGAACGACCCGGCGACCGGCGTGATGCGCCACGCCGACGCCGGTTACGCGAAAGCGATCGAGGTCGCGCGCGCGCAGGGGCTCGATCTGCCGATGCTCGGGCGATGAGCGTGCAGCGCCGGCGGTTCCGCATCGCGACGTTGCCGGCTGCGCGGGAACGAAATG
The DNA here is from genome assembly GCA_040007035.1 of Betaproteobacteria bacterium. Taxonomy (GTDB): domain Bacteria; phylum Pseudomonadota; class Gammaproteobacteria; order Burkholderiales; family Casimicrobiaceae; genus CAIWHR01. Next base: position 3,223 of record JBDTVU010000091.1, read on the forward strand.
AAAAACGCCGTGGCGGATGGCCACGGCGTTCGTCGGCGATGTGGTCGGGGTGAGAGGATTTGAACCTCCGGCCTCTACGTCCCGAACGTAGCGCTCTACCAGGCTAAGCTACACCCCGATGTGCCGTTGCCGGCGGGTCCTGCAGCGGTCCCCGCGGCGGGAAGCGACTGGTTCGCGGGTTGCGGCGCCCTGCGTCCGTGAAGATTCAGTACGAACGGCGCGCCGCAAAGGACGCTAATTCTAGCAGACTTTCCCGGTGCGGCGAAGCCGGCAGACCGGCCGCGCTGGAGGCCGCCGCTTCGCTTTCGAGGCCGGCCCGAGCGCGCGTGTAGTCGAGCGCCCCGGTCCGGGCCAGCACGTCGACGACCGGGGCAAACTCGGTGAGCCGGCCGCCGGTGATCGCGCCGCGAACGAGCGCGGCGTCGGCGGGGCCGCCGACCGCGATCGCGCGGATCAGCGGCAGCGTCATCTTGCCTTCGGCCAGGTCGTCGCCGAGGTTCTTGCCGATCGCCGTCAGGTCGCCCGAGTAGTCGAGGACGTCGTCGACGAGCTGGAACGCCGTGCCGAGATGGCAGCCGTAGCGGGTGAGCGCCGCCTCCCGCTCGGGATCGGCGCCGGCGATCACTGCGCCGATCTGCGCGGAGGCCTCGAACAGTTTCGCCGTCTTGCGCAGGATCACCTCGAGGTAGGACTTCTCGTCGAGGTCGGGGTTGCCCGCGTTCATCAGTTGCAGCACCTCGCCCTCGGCGATCACGTTGGTCGCGTTCGACAGGATCTCGAGGATGCGCACGGAACCGAGGCCGACCATCAGCTGGAACGCCCGGGAGTAGAGGAAATCGCCGACCAGCACGGAGGCCGAGTTGCCGAACGTCGCGTTGGCGGTCGCATGGCCGCGGCGCAGCAGCGACTCGTCGACGACGTCGTCGTGCAGCAGCGTCGCGGTGTGGATCATCTCGACGACGGCGGCCATCGTGTAGTGGTCGCGGCCGGCGTAGCCGCAGGCGCGGGCCGAGAGCAGCAGCAGCGCTGGCCGCAGTCGCTTGCCGCCGTTGGCGATGATGTACTCCGCGACCTGACGGACCAGCGCGACGTCGGAGTCGAGGCACGACCGCAGCACGCGGTCGACTTCGGCCATGTCGGGGGCCAGCAGGGTCTTCAGGGCGTCGGTGGTCACGGAGACTGGGGCGGGTCGGGTACGGCATGCGCTGCGAGCGCGGCCGGACCGTCACTGGGGGCAAGTCGCCGCCCCGAGCGCGCCCGCGCGGCTCGAACGGGACGGGATTGTAACCGAAGGCACAGGCCGCCCATTGCGCTGGCGCAAACGCGGTGACAGGGCCCGGCCCGCGCGGACGCCGGGTTGCCGGCCGCGGCGACGGACGCCCGGCCGGCCAATGCGGCCGGCCTTTGACATCGTTGTCAAAAGTCGTTTACAATTCAAGGCTTTCTGCGGTCGGCGCAGGAACGGTCAACGCAACAGCGGTCAACGCAACTGCACGCCGCCGGCAGCGAGCCACCGCACGACGGCGGACTACATCACGTGGCAATACGGGCCCTTCGGGGCATATCGAGGAGTTCCACCATGTACGCGGTCATAAAAACCGGCGGCAAGCAGTACCGAGTTGCCCCCGGCGAAAAACTCAAAGTAGAACAGATACCGGCGGACGTGGGCGCGGAAGTCGTCCTGGATCAGGTGTTGATGATCGGGGAGGGCGAGAGCGTCCGTCTGGGACAGCCGATCGTCGCGGGTGCGACGGTCAAGGCGACCGTCGTCGGCCACGGCCGCGGCGAGAAGGTCCGGATTTTCAAGATGCGTCGGCGCAAGCATTACCAGAAGCGCCAGGGCCACCGGCAGAACTACACCGAACTCAAGATCGACAGCATCGTCGGCTGACGGAGACTTCCACCATGGCACACAAAAAGGCAGGCGGCAGCTCCCGCAACGGCCGCGATTCGGAATCGAAACGGCTCGGCGTCAAGTCCTACGGCGGCGAGTTGATCAGCGCGGGCAGCATCATCATCCGCCAGCGCGGAACGGTCATCCATCCGGGCGTGAACGTCGGCATCGGCAAGGACCACACGCTGTTCGCGCTGGTCGCGGGCACGGTCAAGTTCGCGACCAAGGGCAAGGACAAGCGCAAGGTCGCCAGCGTCGAGCCCGTCGCGGCCTGAATGCAAACCGAGCGCCGCGCACCCCTGCGGCAACGAATCCCGACCTCGCGCCGGGATTTTTTTCGCCCGTCACCCTCCGGCGCGGATCTGCACGCCGGTCGCCGCGTTACCGGCGCTCCAGCCACCACAGCAGCGCCAGCGTGACGGTGACGAACATCGCCAGCGGGAACGCCGCCGAGAACAGCGGCGACCAGTCGTTCAACACCCCGAGGTTCGAGAACAGCCGCCCGACGAGGAAGAACGCGAGCCCGAGCATCGTGCCGACGAAGATCCGGAACCCGATGCCGCCGCCCCGCCGCTGGAAGTAGGAGAACGGCAGCGCCAGCAACATCATCACCAGCACTGCGGCGGGGAAGAAGAGCTTGTTCCAGAAGGCGATTTCGAACCGCGACGTCTTCTGCGTGCCGCTGCTCAGCACCCGCATGTTGTCCCACAGTGTGCCGAGCTCGAGCTTCTCCGGCGCCACCTGGAACACGGTCAGCAGCGACGGGCGCAGCACCGTTTCCCACGCGAGGGTCTGCTGCTTCGTCAGCGTTGCGCCGTCCGCGGAGAGCGCCGTCGAGCTGACGCCGGACAGCGTCCAGACGCCTTCGCGGGTGAAGCTTCCCGATTCGGCCACGCGCATCGTCTTCAGCCGGAGGTCGCGGTCGAATTCGTACAGGCGGACGCCGACCAACGTCATGTCGGCCAGCACGCCGCGGATGTTGACGATCGTCAGGTCCTGCCTGAACCAGAAGCCGGACTGGAACTGCTGCGTCGCCATTGTTACCCGGTCGCCCTTCGCCTGCGCCCGGACCTGGCGCGCGATCCGCTCGGCCGGCGGCGCGACGAACTCGCCGGCAAGAAAGGTCACGAGCGCGAGCGGGATGCCCACCCGCACCAGTGACCACAGCACCTGCAGCAGCGAGGCGCCGGACGCCCGCATCACCGTGTACTCGGAGTTGGCGACGAGCTGCGAGATCGCGAACAGCGTTCCGATCAGCGCCGCCACCGGAAACAGCTCGTACATCCGCGACGGAAGCTGCAGCGCGACGAAGATGAACGCCGTGGACAGCGTGTAGTTGGCCTTGCCGACCTCGCCCAACTCGCCGATCAGGTCGAAGAACGCGAACAGCATGATCAGGCCCGAGAAGATGAGCAGGATCGCCGCCAGCACCTCGCGGCCGATGTAGCGCGTCAGGGTCTTCATGACGCCGCCGTCCGCCGCTTCGGGAGACGCGCCAGCCCCGTCCCCGAGAGCTGGTTGCGGAACAGCAGCAGCACGACGGCCGCGGCGATGACGTGCGGCAGCGCGAGGCCGATCCAGAAGTCGAGCTTGCCTTGCGCGATGAAGCTCTGCACGATGTTGAGCGAGTTGCTGTACAGCATCTGCAGGAACGCCGCGGAGATCAGGTTGAACGAGCGCCCCATCCGCGGGTTGACGTAGGCGAGCGGGATCGCCAGCAGCGTCAGCACCAGCGCCGAAACCGGCACCGACAGCCGCCAGAACAGCTCGGCGCGCTCGACCCGGCCGTCGGCAACGAGAAGCACCTCGGTCGGTATCGCTTTGGTCGACGTCGGCAGCGCGCGGACCTCGGCCGGCTCGATCCTGCGCCCCAGCTTCTCGAACTCGATGACCCGGAACTCGGCGGTGCCGGGCCGCCCCTCGTATCGGCGGCCTTCGTTCAGCACGATGAAGCGGTCGCGGTTGGCGGCCTCCTCAAGCCGGCCCGAGCGGGCGACCGTGGTGACGTCCTTGCCGTCGTCGACCGAGTGCAGGAACACGTTGCGGACCGTCCCTTCGAACGTGTTGATGCTCTCGACGAACACGACCAGGTTGGCGCGCGGGAACTCGCGGAAGATGCCCGGCGTCAGCAACGCGATCTCGTCGCGCGACTCGAGCTGGCGCTCGTACTCCAGTTTGCGGCGCTCCGCCCACGGCGACAGGTACAGCGACAGCACGAGGATTGCGACGAGGAACGGCGCGGCGAAGAACAGGATCGGCTTCAGGCAGTCGACGATGCTCTGGCCGGACGTGAACCAGACGATCATCTCGCTGTCGCGATACCAGCGGGAAAGCGTCAGCAGCACGGTCAGGAAAAGCGTGACCGAGAGCAGGATATTGAAGTAGAACAGCGCGTAGAACCCGAGCAGCGCCAGAATGCCGTCGGGCGCGACGGCTCCGCCGGCGGCGCGGGCCAGCAGCCGCAGCACCAGATTGGTGAACAGGATGGCGAGCAGGATGACGAACAGCCCGAGCGCCGTCACCGTCAGTTCGCGCACCAGGCTGCGGCGAAAAATCATGACGCCGGGAGAATTTTGACTTTTTTGGCCCGTTTTGCCAATAATGCCGCCCAAGCGGTGCTACGGCAAAGAAAGGCAACCACGGAGGCAGGGGACGGCGATGGAATTTACCATAAAAAGCGGCAGTCCCGAGAAGCAGCGGAGCGCGTGCGTGGTCGTCGGCGTGTTCGACAACCGCAAACTTTCGCTGTCGGCGGAGTTGATCGACCGGGCGTCGAACGGCTACATCAGCGAAATCATCCGCCGCGGCGACATGGAGGGGAAGCTCGGCGCGACGCTGCTGCTGCACAACGTCCGCGGCACGCTCGCCGACCGCGTGCTGCTGGTCGGCCTCGGCAAGGAGCGCGATTTCCGCGACAAGGAGTTCCGGTCGGCGGTGAAATCGGCGGTCAAGCTGTTGAACGAGACCGGCTCCTACGAGGCGGTCATCTACCTGACCGAGGAAAAGGTCAAGCGGCGCGAGGTGGCGTGGCGGGTCGAGCACGGCGTCGTCGTCGCGATGGAGGCCGTCTACCGCTTCGACCAGATGAAAAGCGAGAAGGCCGAGGTCCGCCGGCCGCTGCGCAAGCTCACGCTTTCGGTGCCGCAGCGCTCCGACCTTGGCGCCGGCGAGGCAGCCGCCGCGCGCGGCCTCGCCATCGCGCACGGAATGGAACTCGCGCGCGACCTCGGCAACCTGCCCGCCAACGTCTGCACGCCGACATACCTCGGCGAGCGCGCGTTGGAGATCGGCAAGGAGTTTCCCGACGTGAAGGTTACTGTGCTCGAGCGGCCTCAGATCGAGGAGCTCGGCATGGGCTCGTTCCTGTCGGTGACAAACGGCAGCTACGCGCCACCGCGGTTCATCGTGCTCGAGTATCTCGGCGCGGCGAAGAAACAGCGGCCGCTGGTGCTCGTGGGCAAGGGGATCACGTTCGACACCGGCGGCATCTCGCTGAAGCCCGCCACCGACATGGACCAGATGAAGTTCGACATGTGCGGCGCCGCCAGCGTCTTCGGCACGCTGCGCGCGATCGCGGAGCTCAAGGCCAAGGTCAACGTCATCGGCCTGGTCGCCGCCTGCGAGAACATGCCGTCGGGCCGCGCGACGAAGCCCGGCGACGTCGTCACCAGCATGTCGGGCCAGACGATCGAGGTGCTCAACACCGACGCCGAAGGCCGGCTGATCCTCGCCGACGCGCTGACCTACGCCGAGCGCTACGAGCCGGAGGCGGTGGTCGACGTCGCCACGCTCACCGGCGCGATGGTGATCGCGCTCGGCCACGTCGCCTGCGGCGTGTTCAGCAACAACGACGCACTCGCACGGGCGCTGGTGTCCGCTGGCGATGACGCATGGGACCGCGGCTGGCAGTTCCCGCTGTGGGACGACTACCAGGACGGGCTCAAAAGCAACTTCGCCGACTTCGCCAACGTCGCCGGCCGCGCGGGCGGCAGCATCACCGCCGCGTGCTTCCTGTCGCGCTTCGCGAAGAAGTACGACTGGGCGCACCTCGACATCGCCGGCGTCGCGTGGAAGGAAGGCAAGGAGAAGGGCGCCACCGGCCGGCCGGTGCCGCTGTTGACGACGTGGCTTCTGTCGCAGGAGGCGGCGGCCGCCTCGTAGCCCACGCGGTCCAACGCCCGTGACGACGATCGATTTCTACACCCGCTGCGGCAACCGGCTGGAAGTTGCAGCGAAACTCGTCGCAAAGGCGTGGGCGCAGCACGGCAGCGTCCGCGTGCTGACCGCCGACGCCGCGGCGACGGCCGACTTCGACCGGCTGCTGTGGCTGTGGCCGCCGACCGGATTCCTGCCGCACTGCCGGCTCGACAGCCCGCTGGCCGGCGAGACGCCGATCCTCGTCGACCATGTCGCCGACCACGAGGGTCCGGCCGCGGTGCTGATCAACCTCCATCCGTCGCCGCCGCCGTTCTTTTCGCGCTTCGAGCGGCTGGCCGAGATCGTCAGTCGTGACGACGGCGATGTGGCGGCCGGACGTGAGCGCTTCCGCTTCTACCGTGAGCGCGGCTACGAGCTGCGCGCGCACGACCTGTCCGAGCGCGGGTAGCCGATGCCGACGGCGCGTGAGCTGCTGGAGCAGGCCGACGCGCTGATGCGCCGCAACCGCGAGCGGACGCAGCAGCCCGTCGACGACGACATTCCGGAGCTGACCGAGGAAGTGGAGGTCGAGCCGTATTCGCCGCCCGCCGAGCCGCCTCCGGTGGTCGATCTGCGGCCGCCGCTGGCCGTCCTCGACGAGATTCCAGAACTCACCGACGCCGTCGAGGAGATCGAGGCACCGTCGATCCTCGAACTTCCGGACGAGGACGGCGAGCCGTCGCGATGGCTCGAGGTCGACCGCGGCGAGGTCAGCATCACCGGTCCCGCACCGGACTCGATCGTCGCCGTGCCGCCGGCAACGCCGCGACCCGCGGTGCGGGATCAAACGCCGGCCGCCGCAAGCACGCCGACGCCGGTCGACGAGCCGAACGCTGCGGAGGCGCGGTTCTTCGTCGAACCGATGACCGTCGACGGTCAACCCGACGTCGCGACACCGGCGCCGGACGAAACGCCGATCGTCGTCCTGATCCCACCCGCGATCGAAACGCCGGACGACGTCGAGAAGGGAGCTGCCGTCGACGCCTCGCACGGCATCGACATCGGAGCGGCCGCTTCGCTGACGGACGTCGCGCCCGCCGCTGCGTCCGCTGCCGTGTCTGACGCCACGCCTGCCGCCGTGCCCGTTGCGCCGCCCGAGGTCGTGGGCGACGCGGCGCGCTGGGACGCACTGGCAGAAGAGATCCGGATGCAGGTGCTGCAGCGGATCGACATCTTCACCGATACCGGATTGCACGAACAGCTCGCTGCCCGGCTGCAGCCGATCGTCGATCGCGCGAGCGCCGACCTCGTCGCGACGATCAACCAGCAGGTCGGCCAGCTTCTCCGCGCGTACGTCGCCGAGGCGATCGAGCGCGAGATCGAGAAGTGGCGGCAGGGCGGCGTCTGAACCGCCTGCATCACCGCGGCCGTCGGTCACCGTAACGGGCCGCCGGCCCCTGACGCGGCTCGCGGGAACCACTTCGGTCGGCGAGGCTCCAACCGGCCGTGACGCGGGCCGGCGGGCGGCGCCGCGCGCAACCGTGTTGCGTACAATCGCCGGATGTTTTCGCTCAGGGGAATCGAACACCGCTACGGCGCCTCGACGGTGCTCGACGTCGCCGCATGGGACGCCGCGCCGGGTGAGCACTGGTTGCTCGCCGGTGCTTCCGGCAGCGGCAAGTCGACGCTGCTGCACATCCTCGCCGGGCTGACGACGCCGACCGCCGGCACCGTGATCGTCGGCGGCACCGATCTGGCCACGCTCACCGGCAGCGCTCGCGACCACTGGCGCGGCCGCACCGTCGGCCTCGTTCCGCAGCGGCTTCACCTCGTCGGCGCGCTCGACGTTCGCGACAACCTGAGGCTCGCGCAATACCTGGCCGGCGAGCCCGACGGTCCGGAACGCATCCAGGGCCTGCTCGAATCGGTCGGCATCGGCGACCTCGGGCACCGCTACCCGCGCGAACTGTCGCAGGGACAGGCGCAGCGTGCCGCGGTCGCCCGCGCCGTCGTCAACCGTCCGGCATTGCTGCTCGCCGACGAGCCGACCGCCAATCTCGACGATGCGCACGCGGCGGCGGCGCTGGAGCTGCTGCGCGCGCAGGCGCTCGGCGCCGGCGCCACGCTTGTCGTCGCGTCGCACGACGCGCGGGTGCGCTCGCTGCTGCCGCACGTCCGCGCGCTGCCGGTGCTGGTGGAGGCGGCCGCATGAACCTCGCCCGGCTCGCGTTCGCGTACGCCCGCCGGCGGCCGCTCGCCACGCTGCTCAACGTGCTGCTGCTCGCTGTCGGCGTGGCGACGATCGCGCTCGTCATTCTGCTCGCGCGCGAGCTGGAAACGCGCCTTGCACGGGAAGCGGCCGGCATCGACCTCGTCGTCGGCGCCAAGGGCAGCCCGCTGCAACTGATCCTCGCCGGCATCTATCACGCCGACGTGCCGCCGGGCAACGTGCCGCTGGCGGCGATCGAGGACCTGCGCCGGAACCCGCTCGTCCGCGAAGTGATTCCGCTGGCGCTGGGCGACAGCTTCCGCGGCTGGCGTATCGTCGGCACCGAGCCGGCGTTCGTCGCTCACTACGGCGCGGTGCCGATCGCGGGCGCGCTGTGGGCGGCGCCGATGGAGGCGGTGCTCGGCAGCGAGGTCGCGCGCGCGTCGGGGCTCGCCGTCGGGTCGACGTTCACCGGGTCGCACGGCCTCGCCGAGGGCGGCGGCGAGCACGGGCAGACGCCGTACCGCGTCGTCGGCGTGCTGGCGCCGACCGGCTTCGTCGTCGACCGCCTCGTGCTGACGGGGATCGAAAGCGTGTGGGAAGTGCACGAGGCGCACCACGGCGACGCGGCCGACGTCCACGCCGAGGAAGCGCGGGCCCGTCGCGGACCGGAGACTGCGGTGCCGGCGACGGCCGCCGCACCGACGAAAGCGGCATCGCCGTCGAAGCCGCCGCCGCACAACGGCAGCCGCGAGCAGGCGCCGCGCGAACCCGCCGCCCGTGGTCGCGTTGCCCCCGATGCGGCCGGCCATGACGACGACCGCGATCACGACCGGAACGGGCGCGAGGTGACGCTGGCGCTCGTCGGTTACGCGACGCCGCTGGCGGCCGTCGCGCTGCCGCGGGCGATCAACGCGCAGACGGCACTGCAGGCGGCGTCGCCGGCATACGAAACGGCGCGCCTGTTGACGGTGTTCGGCGTGGGCGCCGACGTGATCCGCGGTTTCGCACTGCTGCTGATCGGCGCCAGCGCGCTCGGCCTCTTCGTCGCGCTCACCCAGGCGCTCGACGAACGGCGCTACGATCTGGCGATCATGCGCGCGCTCGGCGCGACGCGAAGCAAGGTCGTCGGCGTGCTGCTGCTGGAAAGCGTCTTCCTCGCCGCGTTCGGGCTGGCGGGCGGCCTCGTCGCCGCGCATCTGCTCGCCGCGTCGATCGGGTCGTGGCTGCCGGCGGCGGCGCCGCTGGCAACCGGCGCGCGGGTCTGGCGGGCCGAGGAATGGGGAGTCGTCGCGCTCGCACTGGCTGCGGGTATACTCGCCACCCTGGTTCCCGCGTGGCGCGCGTACCGTCTGGACGTCGCCGCCACCCTTGCCGACGGGTGAGCCCATGCGCCGCTGCGCTCCGCTGCTGTTCCTCGCAATGCTCGCCTCGATTCCCGCTGCCGGTGTGACCACCGACATCCCGGCGTCCGGGCTGCCGAACGCCACCGACTACTCGGCGACGTTGCTGCCCGAGAAGGTCGGCGTCGTCTCGTGGCACACGCTCGGGCAGGTCGAGGCGGTCAAGGAAGGCGGCAAGATGGTCCCGGCGTTCTCGAGCGAGATCAAGAGCCTCGACCGCAAGGACGTCAAGGTCCAGGGATTCATCATTCCGCTCGACATGGGCGACAAGCAGAAGCGGTTCCTGATCTCGGCGGCGCCGCCCGATTGCGCGTTCTGCCTTCCAGCGGGCCCCGAAGGCATGGTGGAAGTGCTGGCGAAGTCATCCATCCGCTACGGCTTCGAGCCGATCGTCGTCAGCGGCCGCTTCGCCGTGCTGAAGGACGATCCGGCCGGCGTGCTCTACCGGCTGACCAACGCCGAGCTGGTCGAAACCGCGAAGTCCGCGCCGGCAAAGCCGTCTGCGGTGAAGTAGCCGGTTGCCGAGCGACCGCCGATCGCCGAGCGACGCAGACCGCGTAAGCCGGCGCCGGCGGCGCGCGACCAACGCGATGCCATCCCTGCGGAGACTTTCCATGCAACGACGCCGATTCCTGTTCGGCACGCTGTCGGTGATCGCCGGCACCTCCACCTTCCAGCGCGCCTTCGCGGCGGCCCCGCCGTCGACGGTCGCGATCGTCCCGGTGGTGAAGACCGAGGCGGAGTGGAAGAAACTGCTGACGCGCGAGCAGTTCCACGTGCTGCGGGAGGAAGGCACCGAGTATCCGG
>JBDTVU010000092.1:0-13670 GCA_040007035.1 Betaproteobacteria bacterium
ACGTCGTCTTCAGCCGCTGGTGCAGCTCCTTGATCTCGGTGCGCATCTGCACCCGAAGCTTGGCGTCGAGGTTCGACAGTGGTTCGTCGAAGAGGAACACCTGCGGGTCGCGGACGATCGCGCGGCCCATCGCGACGCGCTGCCGCTGGCCGCCCGAGAGCTGCCTCGGATAGCGGTCGAGGTAAGGCTCCAGCCCGAGGATGGCGGCGGCTTTCGCGACCTGCCGCTCGACCTCCGCCTTCGGCTGCTTCGCCAGCATCAGCGCGAACGACATGTTGTTGCGCACCGTCATGTGCGGGTACAGCGCGTAGTTCTGGAACACCATCGCGATGTCGCGCTCCTTCGGCGGCATCCGGTTGACGACGGCGCCGCCGATCGAGATCTCGCCCTCGGTGATCTCCTCGAGTCCGGCGATCATCCGCAGCAGCGTCGATTTCCCGCAGCCCGACGGGCCGACGAGCACGCCGAATTCGCCGTCGGCGATGTCGATGTCGACGCCGCGGATCACGTGCGTCGAGCCGAAGTGCTTGTGCACCGCGCGGATGCTCACGCCGGCCATGCTGACCTCGATCTGCGGCTCATGGGCGGCGGGTGCCGGCGACGACGACGTATTCGGGCCGCCCGGTCGCAAGCCAGGTGACAAGGTTCTGCGCCGCCTTGCGCCGCAGCTCGCGCTCGGCCTCGACCGAATAGAACGCCGAGTGCGGCGTCAGGATCACCCGCGGATGCCCGAGCAGCTTCGATCCGGCGGGCACCGGCTCGACCGGCAGCACGTCGAGCCCGAGCCCGGCCAGCGTGCCGCGGTCGAGCGCCGCCAGCGCCGCATCGACGTCGACGACGGCGCCGCGCGCGGTGTTGACCAGAAAGCCGCCCGGCTTCATCACGCCGAGCACCGCGGCGTCGATCATCCCGCGCGTCTCGTCGGTCAGCGGCACGTGCAGCGACACCACGTCGCTGTGCGCGAACGCGTCGGTCAGCGACGCCCGCTCGACGTAGGCGGGGAAATCGCCGTCGATGATGTACGGGTCGCAGGCGATCACCCGCCGGAACACGTTGCGGCCGAGGTGCGCCATCCGCTTGCCGATGCGGCCGAGGCCGACGATGCCGAGCGTCATGTTGCCGGGGCGGCGAAGCTGACCCGACGACAGGTAGTGCCAGGTGCCGGCATGGATGTCGCGGTGACTGGCGACGATGTTGCGGATCAGCGCAAGCGAGAGCGCAAGCGCGTGCGTCGCCACCTCGCCGACGCCGTAGTCGGGCGAGTTGCCGACCCAGACGCCGTGCTTCGCGCAGGCGGCGGTGTCGACGGTGTCGAAGCCGGCGCCGATGCGGCTGACGATGCCGACGTCCGGCAGCGCCGCGACGACGCGCTCGGTGATCGGCGCGTACTGGAGCAGGATGCCGCGGCAGCCCTTCGCAGCGGCGATGACGTCGTCTTCGGTCTTGCATTGCCCGGTGACGACCTCGACGCCGGCGGCGGCGAACAGCTCGCGCTCCAGCTTGATGTCGGGAAAGTCGCAGTCGGAAAACAGGATTCTGGCCATCGGCGTTTCGGGAGAGAGAGGTGTTGCGAAGCAAGGATGCGACGTCAGCATGCAAAGGTACGTGGCACGCCTTGGCTGGTCAAGTGGCCTGACCGGTTGCCGCGTCGCAGCACGTCCTGGCGGGCGTGACGCCGGAATGCCGCGACGTGACGGAGGTCCGCACCGGCCGCACGGCGTGCGCCGGAGGGCCGTCGGTATACTCGTCCATCGACCGCCCGTGCCCGGATCCCGCGATGACCGCCTCCCTGACGACGACCATTTGCGGCAGCCTGCCGAAGCCGGCGTGGCTCGCGCAGCCGCAGGCGCTGTGGGCGCCGTGGCTGCTGGAGGGCGACGCGCTCGCCGAAGGCAAGCGCGACGCCGTGCGGCTGGTGCTGCGCGACCAGGAGCTCGCCGGCATCGACATCGTCAGCGACGGCGAGCAGACGCGGCGCCATTTCGTCACGACGTTCATCGAAGGCCTCGACGGCGTCGATTTCCAGCACAAGAAGACGGTGCGCATCCGCAACCGCTACGACGCCGACGTGCCGGTCGTCGTCGGCCCGGTCGCGCGGCGGCGCCCGGTGTTCGTCGACGACGCTGCGTTCCTCAAGGCTGCCACCGACCGCAGGGTCAAGTTCACGCTGCCGGGCCCGATGACGATGGTCGACACGCTGTACGACGCGCACTACCGCAGCCGCGAGAAGCTCGCCTGGGCGTTCGCGGAGATACTGAACGAGGAAGCGCGCGCGATCGCCGCCACCGGCGTCGACGTGATCCAGTTCGACGAGCCGGCGTTCAACGTGTACTTCGACGAGATCCGCGACTGGGGCGTCGCCGCGCTCGAGCGCGCCGCGCAGGGCCTGCCGTGCACGACCGCAGTCCACATCTGCTACGGCTATGGGATCAAGGCGAACATCGAGTGGAAGAAGACGCTCGGATCGGAGTGGCGGCAGTACGAGGAGACCTTTCCCCGGCTCGCACGGTCCGCGATCGACCAGGTGTCGCTCGAATGCGCGAACTCGCGGGTCCCGATCGAGCTCCTCGGCCTGCTCGCCGGCAAGGACGTGCTCGTCGGCGCGATCGACGTCGCCACCGATCGGGTGGAGACGCCGGAGGATGTCGCGGCGACGCTGCGGGCGGCGCTGGCGTACGTCCCGGCGGAGCGCCTCTATCCCTGCACCAATTGCGGGATGGTGCCGCTCGCCCGCGACGTCGCCCGCGCCAAGCTGGAGGCACTCGGGGCCGGGGCGGCGCTGGTCCGCCGCGAGTTGGCCGGGGGAAACTGACGCCGTTTCCGGCCCGCCGGGGGTTCAAAATGACCCGAAACGCCCCCAAAAAAAGGGCTGGCGCGTCGAAGGAATAGGGTGTAGCCTCCCAAAAGTGTTTTAGTTTCAAGCGGTAAAGCAGGCACAGATCGACCGCTCTGCAGTCGTTCATTCGCCGTACTTTCCTTGAGATCGAAACATTGGTCGGGCTGCCAAGGCCCGGAGTTATTTTCTCTTGAGGATCTACCGAAATGGCAACTGGAACTGTGAAGTGGTTTAACGACGCCAAGGGCTTCGGCTTCATCACGCCGGACGGCGGCGGCGAAGACCTGTTTGCGCACTTCTCGGCAATCAACATGCCGGGATTCAAGACGCTGAAGGAAGGCCAGAAGGTGTCGTTCGAAGTCACGACCGGCCCGAAGGGCAAGCAAGCGAGCAACATCCAGGCTGCGTAAGTCCCGTCACCGGGAACCGCGAGCCAGAAAAAAGCCGGGCACCTGCCCGGCTTTTTTTCGCCTGTCGCCGGCACGCTGGTCAGGACGGCGGCAGCGACGCCACACCGAAGCTTGTCGGCGCCTCGCCGCGCTCGGCGCGCTCGGCGCGCTCGCGCATCATCACGTACGCGCCTTCGAGATGCCGGCGAAAGCGGTCGGTGTCGAAGAGCGGATGCGTCGTCCGGTTCCGCGCAAGCCGATCGCGCAACGCGGACAATGCGGCGGGCGTCGTCGCCAGCTCCAGCGCCCGCGCTTCGTAGTCGGCAAGCCGATCGACGATCAGCTCGGGCAAACCCACGGCGTCGAGCAGGCTGGCGGCGACGCGCCCGGCGAAAGCCACGCCCACGCACGTCAGCACCGGCAGGCCCGCCCACAGCGCATCGCTCGCCGTGGTATGGGCGTTGACGGGCAGGGTGTCGAGAAAGAGGTCGGCGAGCCGATGCCGGGCGAGGTGCAGGGCCGCCGGCATCCTCGGCGCGAACACCAGCCGCTCCGGCGCGACGCCGCGTCGCTCTGCCTCGCGCCGCAGGTTCCGCGCCGCCGTAGCGTTGCCTTCGAGCAACCACAGCACGCTGCCCGGGACGCGCGTCAGCAGCCGCATCCAAACGTCGAACACGTCGGGCGTGATCTTGTAGCTGTTGTTGAAGCTGCAGAACACGAAACCGGATTCAGGCAGGCCGCACTCGGCGCGGGTCGGCGTCCGTTCGTCGATCCGGCGCGTCCGGTCGTTGACCTGGTAGGTATCCGGCAGGCGGACGACGCGCTCGGCGTAGTGGACGTCGGCCGCCGCCGGGATCACCCGCGCGTCGGCGATGATGTAGTCGATCCAGCCCGCTCCCATCGTGCCCGGGTAGCCGAGCCAGCTCACCTGCACCGGCGCCGGGCGGTGCGCGAGGATGCCCGGACGGCTGTCGCGCGTGAACCCCTTGAGGTCGACGGCGATGTCGATCTCCATCTCGCGCAGCAGCCGGGCCGCGTCCCGGTCGCTCATTCCGCGGACGTCGACGAAACGGTCGAACGCGCGCCGGAGCCGGTCGCGCATCGCGTCGCCGGTGTCCGGGCCGAACGAGGCCGCCGTGGTCTCGAACCGCTGCCGGTCGTGCGCCTCGAACAGGCCGGCCATCAGGTACGCGGTCGCGTGCTCGTGGAAGTCGCCGGACAGGTAGGCCACGCGGATCCGGTCGTGCGCGTAGCGCTGGCCGGTCCACAACGGGTTCGACGCTCCGGCGTGCGTGGCCGCGACGTGGATCCGCGCACATGCGAGCTGCGCCGCCGGCGACGGCGAGAGCGCGAGGAACGCGAACGGCAGCGCCGCGCGCTCGCCCCGCTCCACTGCTTCGGCGATTCGCGGCGTCAGCATCGCGACGTCGTCCCATTCGCAGCCGTGCTGGCGGCAGGCGGCCAGATTGCCGAGCGCCCAGGCGTGCCCGGGCTCCAGCGCGACGACGCGCGCGAAGGCGAGAGCGGCCTCGTCGTATCGCTTCATCTCCAGCAGCACGTTGCCGCGGTTGCTCCACGCGTCGGCGTACGTCGGCGCGACGGCCAACGCACGGTCGTAGCTCGCCAGCGCCTCGCCGTGCCGCTTGACGTCCCACAGCGCGTTGCCGCGGTTGTAGAGCGCGGCGGCCGAGCCGGGTGCGCGCGCGAGCGCCCGGTCGTAGCTCGCCAGCGCAGCGTCGTTCCGGTTGAGCGCGAGCAGCGCGTTGCCGCGGTTGACCAGCGTTTCCACGTCGTCCGGTGCCAGCGCCAGCGCGCGGTCGTAGCTCGCCAGCGCTTCGTCGGGCCGGGCGAGGTCGAGCAGCACGTTGCCGCGGTTGTTCTGCGCCCCCGCGTCGTCGGGCTCGAGCGCGAGCGCGCGGTCGTAGCTGGAGAGCGCGTCGCCATGCCTGCCCAGCGCCGCCAGCGCGTCGCCGCGATGCTTCAGCGCGGCCGCGTGGCCGGGCTGCAACAGGAGCGCGCGGTCGTAGCTCGCCAGCGCGTCGTGCTCTCGATGCAGCGCGGCCAGCGCGTTGCCGCGCCCGAAGTGCGTATCGGCGACGTCGGGGACGGCGGCGAGCGAGCGGTCGTAGCTCGCCAGTGCGTCGGCGTACCGCTCCATTGCCATCAGCGCATCGCCGCGGTTGCGCAGCGTCCCGCCGTGCGCGGGCCGCAGCGCCAGCGCGCGATCGAAGCTCGCCAGCGCCTCGACCGGGCGTCCGAGCCGGCGCAGCGCGAGGCCGAGGTTGGAATGCGCGTTCGCGTCGTCGGGGACGATCGCCAGCGCCCGCCGGATCAAATCCACCGCCGCCTCGTGCCGGCCGGTCTGGTGCAGCACCACGCCCAGCAGGTGCAGCGCGTCGGGCTGCGCCGGATCGAGGGCGAGGATTTCGCGGTACCGGCGCTCGGCGTCGGCAAGGTCGCCTTGCCGGTGACGAACGATCGCGTCGTCGAGCCTCTCCGCCAGCGTGGCAGGCGTCGGAGGCGGTGCTGGCAGCGGACGTTCGGGAGGGATGTTGGCGGCCACGGTCGGACTCGAACCACCGACGTCCGGATTCTATCGCGGCGGCGCCGCGTCATGCCTTCGCACGCGCGCCCCGCCGCTCCGCCGTCAGTTCAGTTGCCCGGATCCTTGACGTTCTCGAACGTCTCGAACTCGATGTTCCACGGCTTGCCGTTGACCATCTTCACTTCGCGCAGGTAGACGTTCTGGATCGGCTGCCGCGTCGCCGGGTCGATCGACATCGGTCCCCGCGGGCTTACCCACTTCATCCCCTTCATCGCCTCGACCAGCTGCTCGCCGCTGGCGTTGGCGCCGGCCTTCTTCACCGCTTCGTAGATCAGGTGCATGCCGTCGTAGCCGCCGAGCGAGTGGAAGTTGGGACGCATGCCGTTGTTCGCCTTCATGAAACCGTCGACGTACGCCTTGTTCTCCGGCGAGTCGTGCGCCGCCGAGTAGTGGAACGAGGTGATCACGCCCACCGCCGGCGCGCCCATGCTCTCGAGCAGGTCGTCGTCGGTGACGTCGCCGGTGCCAATCAGCCGGATGCCCGCCTGCTTCAGGCCGCGGTCGTCGAACTGTTTCATCACCGCCAGTCCCTCGCCGGAGGGCACGAACACGAACAGCGCGTCCGGCTTGGCGTCCTTCGCCCGCTGCAGGAACGGCGCGTAGTCGGGGTTGCGCAGCGGCGTCCGGATCGCCTCGACCACCTCGCCGCCGCCCGCCTTGAACACCGTCTGGAACGTCTTCTCGGCGTCGAGGCCCGGACCGTAGTCGGTGACCATGGTGACCACCCGCTTGATCTTGTTCTTCAGCGCCCACTCGGCGATTGGACCGGTGACCTGCGGCAGCGTGAAGCCGGTGCGCACGATGTACGGCGACCGGGTCGGGATCATCCCGGTCGCCGCCGCCATCACGATCATCGGCACCTTCGCCTCGGTCGCCACCGGCGCCGCGGCCAGCGCCAGCGGCGTCAGGCCGAAGCCCGCCAGCACGCTCACCTTTTCCTGCACCACCAGCTCCTGCGCGATGCGCTTGGTCGTCTCCGGCGCCAGGCCGGTGTCGTCCTTGACGATCAGCTCGACCTTACGGCCGGCCACCGTATCGCCGCTCTTCGCCATGTAGAGCCGGGCCGCCGCCTCGATCTGCTTGCCGGTCGATGCGAACGGTCCGGTCAGCGGCAGGATGAGACCGATCTTGAACGGATCGGCAGCGAGGGCGGCGCCGGACAGCGCGCCGAACGTCGCCGTCAGCACGATGCCCTGGAGCAGGCGGCGGCGGGTCGGACGGATGCTTGTGTTCATCGATTCCTCCTTCGGGGTGGACAATCAGGTACGTCTTGACGTCTTGGGGCGGAAAAGCGGTTGAGAGGTCGCGCGCCGTAACTTCACACGTCGCACGCTTCGATGCTCGCCGGCGTCCGCAGCCACGTGCGCATAGCGGCGCCGACCGCGTCCGGCCGTTCCATCGGCGCCATGTGGCCGCCGTCCTCGACGATCGCGAGCCGGCTCCCCGGAATCAGCGCCGCCACTTCCTCGTGCTGCGCCGGAGTACTCCAGCCGTCGGCGCGACCGCACAGCACCAGTGTCGGGCAGGCGATCGTGCGAAGCAGCTCGGTCGCCTCCGGCCGCGCGAGCAGCGCCTCGATCTGGCCGGCGAACTGCGCCGGCGTCCGGCGTTCGAACATGCCGAGGACCGCGTCGATCAGCGCTGCGTCGGCGAGCCTTGCCGGGTAGACCATCGGCTGCACCCAGGCGCGCGCCATCGCGCGCATCCCCTGTTCCTGCGCCAGCGCGAGAAGCGCGAGGCGACGCGCCCGCTCGTCTTCCCCGGCCGCGCCGGCCGGCCGCGCGCGGAAACCGGTGTCGAGCAACGCGAGGTGGGTGACGCGTTCCGGCGCGCGTCGGACGATTTCCAGCGCGACGCGACCGCCCATCGAATGGCCGGCGAGCGCAAACGTCGGCGGTGCGTCGCGCAGCACGCGCTGCGCCATCGCGGAAAGGCTCGTCTCGTCGGCATAGTCGGGAACCCGGCACTCCGCCGAGCGTTCGAGGCGAGGCAGGACCGGCGCCCAGACGGCGCGATCGCAGAGCAGGCCGGGGAGGAGGAGCAGATTCATCGGCGTGGACGGGCGCGGAGGAGAGCAGGCACGGGTCCGTCCACTTTACGCGCGCTTCGCCGCTGCGTTCACCGCGCGCGCGGTCTTCTGCCCGAGCCGCCCGAATACCCGCCGTGCGTTGCCTTCGAAGATCCTGTGGCGGTCGTCGGCGGACAGCGCGTCCATCTGATCGACGTAGCGGCGGGTGTCGTCGTAGTAGTTTCCCGTTTCGGGGTCGATGCCGCGCACCGCGCCGACCATTTCCGACGCGAACAGGATGTTGTCGACGGGGATCACCTTGGTCAGCAGCTCGATCCCCGGCCGATGGTAGACGCAGGTGTCGAAGTACACGTTGTGCAGCAGATGCTCCTTCAGCGGCGGCCGCTTCATGTCCTGCGCGAGGCCCCGGTAGCGCCCCCAGTGATACGGCACCGCGCCGCCGCCGTGCGGAATGATGAATTTCAGCGTCGGGAAATCCTTGAACAGGTCGGAGGTGAGGAACTGCATGAAAGCGGTCGTGTCGGCGTTGATGTAGTGCGCGCCGGTTGCGTGGAAGCACGGATTGCACGACGTGCTCACGTGGACCATCGCCGGCACGTCGAGCTCGACCATCTTCTCGTAGAGCGGGTACCACCAGCGGTCGGTGAGTGGCGGCTCCTTCCAGTGCCCGCCCGACGGGTCGGGGTTGATGTTGCAGCCGATGAAGCCCAGCTCCTCGATGCAGCGCACGAGCTCCGGGATCGAGCGCTCCGGCGGCACGCCCGGCGACTGCGGCAACTGGCATACGCCGACGAAGTTATCCGGATACAGGCCGCATACCCGCGCGACGAGGTCGTTGCAGATTTCCGACCATTCGCGGCTCGTCGCCTCGTTGCCGATGTGGTGCGCCATGAAGCTCGCGCGCGGCGAGAAGATCGTGAGATCGGTGCCGCGCTCGCGCTGCATCTTCAGTTGCGCGTTCTCGAGGGTGGCGCGGATCTCGTCGTCGGTGATGACCAGCGAAGAGCGCGACGGCGCCTTCGCCGCGTCGCCGATGGCCGCGATCTGCAGCTTGCGCCAGGCTTCGAGCGCAACCGGCGCCGTCGTGTAGTGCCCGTGACAGTCGATGATCATGGAATCTCGCGTCGTCCTCGATGGGGGTGTGCCGCTTCGTGTTGCAAGTCGGGCCGGCGCGTCAGGCAGCGCGCGCCCGCGGTGTCGGCTGCGGTTCGTTCGCGAGCACCATCAGCCCGGTCGCGGTGTTGGAAATCGGGATGTGGTAGTTCGAGTGAACCTTGGTCACGCGACCGGTGAGCGCACCGCGTGCCGCCAGCCACGCCATGAGCTCGGTGCCCTGCGCCCCGGCCTCGCGGACGATGTCGAGCGTCGAATACCGGGTGAGCTTTTCCGGATCGTCGACCATAGCGTCCATGCACATGAGGTCGAACGGCTTGTTGATGAAGCCGGCGCGCTTGCCGTCGAGCTGGTGCGAGAGGCCCCCCGGTGCCGATGACCACGACGCGCACGTCCTCGTCCCACGATTCGAGCGCACGGCCCACCGCCTGGCCGAGGTGATAGCAGCGGCGCGGCGACGGCAGCGGGTGCTGGACGTGATTCATCGCGATCGGCACGATGCGCACCGGCCACTCGCCGCCGCCCGGCCACAAGAGCGCCATCGGCAGCGTCGCCGCGTGGTCGACCAGCATCTCCTGGCACATCGTGATGTCGAACTCGTCGGCGACCAGCGACTCGATCAGGTGCCAAGACAGCGCCGCGTCGCCCTTGAACGGCTGCACCGTCGGGATGCCCCAGCCTTCATCGGCGTTGCGGTATTCGGACGCGGCGCCGACGGCGAACGTCGGCAGCTTGTCGAGGAAGAAATTGAGGCCGTGGTCGTTGTAGAAGATCACCGCGACGTCCGGCTTCGTCTTCGCGAGCCACGCCTGCGCCGGCGGGTAGCCGTCGAAGAACGCTTTCCAGTACGGATCCTGCTGCAGGTTCTTTGCGATCGCGCGGCCGATGGCCGGGACGTGCGAGCTGGTGATTGCACCGACGATCGTTGCCATGGCTATCTCCCCGCCGCGACCAGCATGGCCTTGAAGTCGTCCTTGGTCATCCCCGTCTGCTGCGCGCCGATGTCCTGGACGTCGAGCCCCAGGATGCCGGCGAACTTGGCGAGGTAGTAGATGTTGCCGCCAGCTGCCATCAGCTCCAGCACGTTGCGGTTGGCGACCGCCTGCTTCTGCTCGTCGCCGAGCCCGTACTTGCGGCAATAGGCCTCCTCGTCGCGCGTGAAATCGGCGCGGTTGTCCGCCGAATTGAACGAGTAGCACATCCGGTTGAGCGCGTAACCCTTCCGCGCCAGATAGCCATCGAACACCGTCGTGCCCGGTATTCCGTAATCCCGTTGCTGGTTGCCCATTTCCCGACCTCCTCGCGTCGTTCGATTCTTTGCACCAGTGCGGCGGGCGTATTCCTGCGCGCGTCCGCGCCATTCCGCCCGTCAGGCGGTCGCGCCCGCGAGCTGCGCGTCCAGCTTCGCCAGCGTGCGGTAGCAGGGCAGCACCTGCGCGACGCTGGCGTTGGGTTCGCGCCGCTCGCGAATGGCCGCGACGAATTCGCGGTCCTGCAGCTCGATCCCGTTCATCGACACGTCGACCTTCGACACGTCGATGCTGTGGTCCTTGCCGTCGATGAGGTCGTCGTAGCGCGCGACGTACGTGCCGGTGTCGCCGATGTAGCGGAAGAACGTTCCCAGCGGGCCGTCGTTGTTGAACGACAGCGACAGCGTGCAGATTGCGCCGGTAGCCGCTTTCAACTGGATCGACATGTCCATCGCGATGCCGAGCTCGGGATGGATCGGCCCCTGCAGCGCGTTGGCGGCGACGATCTCGCCCGACTGCCACGCGAACAGATCGACGGTGTGCGCGGCATGGTGCCAGAGCAGATGATCGGTCCACGACCGCGGCGCTCCGAGCGCGTTCATGTTCTTGCGCCGGAAGAAGTACGTCTGCACGTCCATCTGCTGGAGCTTCAATTCGCCCGCGACGATGCGCCGGTGCACCCACTGGTGGCTGGGATTGAACCGGCGTGTGTGTCCCACCATCGCGACCAGGCCCGTCTCCCGCTGAAGCCGGGCGACGGCCTCGGCGCCGGCGAGGCTGTCGGCCAATGGAATCTCGACCTGCACGTGCTTGCCCGCCCGCAGGCATTGCTGCGCCTGCGCCGCGTGGATCTGCGTCGGCGTGCAGAGGATGGCGGCATCGACGCCCGGCTGCGCGAGGCCTTCCGCGAGCTCGGTCGTGACGTGGCCCACGCCGAACTTGCGCGCGACCTCCTGCGTGGCTTCGAGCGTGCGACCGACCAGCGAGACGACCTCGACGCCGTCGATCTTCGCGAGCGCTTCGAGGTGCTTGACGCCGAACGCGCCGGCGCCGGCCAGGCAGATCTTCATGAGTCGCGTCCGTTGACCGCGTCAGCGCGGATTCTCGAGGATGAGGTGACCGACGGCGGTGTTCGACGCCGGCACGTGATAGAAGCGGTACACCTCGCGGGCACTCGCGTCGAGCGCGCCGCGCATGATCAGCCACATCACGAGCTCGATGCCCTCGGAGCCCGCCTCGCGAACGTACTCGAGATGCGGCACCTTTGCGAGGCCTTCCGGATCCGCGGTGATGCGGTCGAGGAAGCGGGCGTCGAACTCGCTGTTGATGAGGCCGGCGCGCGGCCCCTGCAACTGGTGCGACATGCCGCCCGTGCCCCAGACCATGACCCGCAGGTCCCGGTCGAACGACGCGACCGCCCTGCCGATCGCCTTGCCGAGCTGGTAGCAACGGTTTCCCGTCGGCGGCGGATACTGGACGACGTTGACCGCCAGCGGGATCACCTTGCACGGCCATGCTTCCGGCTGGCCGAACATCAGCGACAGCGGTACCGTCAGACCGTGGTCGACGTCCATCCGGTTGACGATCGTCATGTCGAATTCGTCGAGGATCGTCGACTGCGCGATGTGCCAGGCGAGCTCGGGGTGGCCCTGCACCACCGGCACCGGCCGCGGCCCCCAGCCTTCGTCGGCGGGCGCGAACGACTCGGCGCAGCCGATCGCGAACGTCGGGATGAGCTCGAGCGAGAACGCCGATGCGTGGTCGTTGTAGACGAGGATCACCACGTCGGGATTCTGCTCGGCAATCCAGCGCTTCGAGAATTCGTAGCCCTCGAACACCGGCTGCCAGTACGGTTCGTGCGTCTTGCCGAGGTCGATCGCCGCGCCGATCGCGGGAACGTGCGAGGTGGTGACGCCGGCGATGATTCGGGCCATGTCCGTCGTCCTCAGCGTGTCTTGTCGGAGCGGCTGCGGTTGCCGGTGGCCGAGCGGCCGCCCGCGAGCATCATCGCGCGGTACTCCTCTTCCGGCACGCCGCTCATCTTCGATGCGAGGTTCTGGAACGAGAAGCCGTCGGTGGCGCCGATCTTGGCGAGGAAGTAGATGTTGCCGCCCAGCTCGATCATCCGGTTGTAGTCGCGGGCGAGCACCGCCGCGCGCTGGGCGTCGGTCATCGGGAACCGCTTCAGATACGCGCGCTCGTCGGCCTTGAATGCGGCGCGGCTCTCGGCCTTCATCAGCGACATGCAGAACATGTTGAGGTGATAGCCCAGCCGCGATTGCGTCGCGTCGAAGACAACGGTGCCCGGAATGTCCTTGAACGCCTCAGTGTAGTTCTCGGACGGCATCGCGTCAGCTCCAGTAGAGGCGCATCGGGTTGTCGACGAGGAGCTTCTGCCGGAGCGCCGTCGTCGTCGCGATGCGTGGCACGAAGTCGACGAGCTTGCCGTCGTCGGGCATGTGGGACTTCATGTTCGGGTGCGGCCAGTCGGTGCCCCACAGCACGCGATCCGGGAACGTGTCGACCAGCCGCTTCGCGAACGGCACCACGTCATCGTACGTCGGCGGCCCGGATTTCGACAGCCGTTCCGGGCAGCTCACTTTCGACCAGATGTTGGGGTGCTCGGACAGCAGCCGGACGAATCGTTCGAACTCCGGCCCGTCGACCGGCTTGCCGACGTCCGGGCGGCCCATGTGGTCGACGACGACGGTCGGCAGCGTGGCGAAGAAATCCCACAGTTCAGGCAGGTCCGACGCCTCGAAGTACACGACGACGTGCCAGCCCAGCGGCGCGATCCGGCGTGCGATGTCGGCGAGAACCGCGCGCGGCGTGAAGTCGACCAGCCGCCGCACGAAGTTGAAGCGCGTGCCGCGCACTCCGGCGGCGTGCATCGCGCGAAGCTCGGCGTCGGTCACGTCGCGACCGACCGAGGCGACGCCGCGCGCCCGCCCGTCCGAGTGGACCAGCGCATCGACCAGCGCGCGGTTGTCGTTGCCGTGGCACGTCGCCTGGACGATGACGTTGCGCTCGACGCCGAGGAAGTCGCGCAGCTCGAACAGCTTTTCCTTCGGCGCATCGCAGGGCGTGTACTTGCGCTCCGGCGCAAACGGGAACGCGCCGTCCGGGCCGAACACGTGGCAGTGGGCGTCGACGGTACCGCGCGGCAGCACGAAGTTCGGCTTCGACGGATCGGGATGGAACGGAAGGTAGTCGGCGTCCACGGCGGCTCTGTGCAGGAAAACAGGAAAAGTAGGGTCAGACTCGACTTTCGGAGGTTAGAAGGGCCAGTTCAGATCCCGGCGAGTCGAAAGTCGAGTCTGACCCTACTTTTCGACGTACTTGAGGCCGGCCTTGGCGAGCGTCTCGCGCATCTCGTAGATGTCGAGTCCCAGCTCACCGGCGGCGAGGCGCTTGCGCGTCGCCTCTTCCTTCTTCTCGCGGGCCTCCG
>JBDTVU010000093.1:0-13483 GCA_040007035.1 Betaproteobacteria bacterium
GCTCTCACGCGTTGGAAACACGGTGCCGACGAGCGCGTCCTCGAGGTCGAGGCACGTCGACGTGCGCAGCGGCGACCCGTTCAACTGCGCGCCCTTGCCGCGGATTGCCGTGAACAGGTCGTCGTGGACCGGGTCGAGGATCACGGCGTGCGTGATCTCCGTGCCGTGCGTCAACGCGATCGACACCGCGTAGTACGGGTAGCCGTGGATGAAATTGGCGGTGCCGTCGATCGGGTCGATGATCCAGCGGAACGACGGCTTGGCACCGCGACCATCCCCGGCGTCGGCGATGCGGCCGACGATTTCACCGGACTCCTCGCCAAGGATCGCGTGATCCGGGAAAGCGGCGCGCAGCGTCGCGATGATCGCGTTCTCCGCCTCGGTGTCGGTGTCGGTGGCGATGTCGCCGTGTTCCTTCGCGTGCGACGGCAGCCGCTTCAGGTCGCGCGCGGCGTCGACGATCACTGCCGCCGCGCGGCGCGCGGCGCGGACGGCGACGGCGAGGACGGGATCGCCGGGCGACATGTTCATCGGAGACCTCCGTCGCGTTTGTCCCGCTCGGGCATCAGGTACGTGCCCCGGAGGTCGTTCCGGTTCGTGGGAGGACGGCGCATGGCGTCGATTGTAGCGTCCCGCATCCGCGCCGCGCAGGTCATCCGCCGCCGGCGATCCGATAACGCGCGACGAAGCGCCGGTCGATCCGGTCCTTCCATCGCCACACCCACGCGCCAGCGGCGGTCAGCAAACCGCGTGACGCGACCGCCTGCCGGTCACCCGTCGAGATCAGCGCGAGTGCGTGCCGACCGGGAACGAACGGTTCCGGCGGCGTGCCCCGCGCGGCGTGGAGCAGGTTGGCGGCGAGCGGCGGCCCGTGGCGCACCGCGTTCACGCCGGACTTCGGCTGCGCGTGCGAGAGCGGGCTCGCGCAATCGCCGGCGGCGAACACGAACGGCAGCGCCACCGATTGCAGGCAGTCGTCGACGTAGACGAAGCCGCGATCGTCGCACTCGAGCCCGGACGCCGCGAGCCATGGCGCGCCGACCGCGGTCGTTGCCATGAAAATGCGGTCGGCGGCGATGCGGCGACCACCGGTGGTGACGATGGCGCCGGCCTCGACGGCGAGCGCCGGGCTTGCGAGCTCGAGCACGACGTCGCGCGCGACGAGCACCTTCCCCAGCGTGCGGCGAACGGCGCGCGCGTGCAGCGCAAGCAGGTGCGGAAGCTCGGTCACCAGGACGAAGCGAGGCGGGTGCGGCCCCAGCGTGGCGACGAGCCTGTATTGCATCGCCAGCAGCACTTCGATCCCGCCGGCGCCGCCGCCGACGACGGCGACGGTGCGCACGCGCTCCGCCGCGGCGTCGATCTGCAGCACTTCCCAGGCGGCGAGGAATTCCGCGAACGGCTTGACGCCGACTGCGTGCGCCCCGGCGCCCGGCACCGTCACGTCCGGCGCCGAGCCGACGTCGAGCGACAGCACGTCGAATGGCGCGACGGTGCCGGAGGCCAGATGCGCGATGCGGATGTACAGGTCGAGCCGGACCACCGGGTCGGCGACGAATTGCGCGCCGGCCGCCTGCGCGAGCGGAGCGAGATCGATTGTCGCGTCGGCAAGCGCGTAGTGGCCGGCGATCACGCCCGGAAGCATCCCCGAGTACAGCGTGCCGGGGGTGGCGCTGACCAGCGTCGTCGTCACGTCCGGCGGTGGCGCGGCGGCGAACCGCCGCAACACCTCGATGTGCGCGTGGCCGCCGCCGACGAGCAGCAGTCGCTTCGGCGTCATCCGGCGCCGACCTTCACGCCCAGCATCATCCCGCCGTCCTCGTGCTCGAGGTTGTGGCAGTGGACGAGATACGTCTGCGCGGCCGGGTACGGCAGCGCGAACCGCAGCGCGACGCGGACGCTCTCGCCGGGCCAGACCAGCACGGTGTCCTTCCAGCCGAGATCGGTCGCGAGCCGCCCGCGGTCGTCGACCGCGAGCGGGCGCAGGAATTCGGGCGACGTCTCGCGCTCGACGATACGGAAATGGACGCCGTGGACGTGCATCGCATGCGGCATGCTCGTATGGTAGTTACGCAGCAGCCAGACCTCGACCGCGTCGCGCGCGACCTCGATCGGGGTCTCGCCCATCGCAAACACGCGGTCGTTGATCCGCCAACGGCCTTTGGCGAACCCGAGCCGGAACGCCCGTTCGCGCGCGCCGGCGGTGTCGATGTCGGCCATCGTCGATAACCGCGTCGGCACGTTCGTGCGCGAAACGACGCGCTCGCGGACCCGCAGCGTCATCAGCCGCCGCGGCGCGCCCTCCGGCCAGCCGCCACCGGCGTGGGCGTGGAGCGCGACCGCAGAATCTCCGGTGGCCGGCGGCTCGAAGTGCATCGGGTCGAACGCCCGCGTCTCCAGCACGACCGCATCGCCGACGGCGGCTGCGGACAGGTCGACTAGCACGTCGATCCGCTCGGCCGGCGAGACGAAGCACTCGGTGCAGCGGATCGGCGTCGCGAGCAGCCCACCATCGGTGCCCAGCAGCGTGAAGCTCGATGGCCGGCCCGCGGCGTCGGTGAAGCCGAGGCGGTACGTTCGCGCGTTCGACGCGTTGAGGATCCGGAACCGGTACGCTCGGGTCGCGACGTCGAGATACGGATCGGTGCCGCCGTTGACGGTCGCGGTGTCGCCAAGCAGGCCATGATGCGCGTCTGCGGCGGTGGCCACGTATTCGGCGCCAGCGCGCCGGTCCTGCAGCACCAGCGGAATGTCGGTGCGACCCCAGGCGAGATCGAGCGCGGCGCGCAACGCGCGGCCCTCGGCGTCGTCGACGACGATCAATCCGAACAGGCCGCGATACGCCTGGCCCGCGGTGAGCCCGTGCGGGTGCGGGTGGTACCAGTACAGCCCGGCGCGCTCGCGCACGGTGAAATCGTAGGCGTAGCGCGCGCCGGGGGCGGCCAGCGCGAAGCCCGCGCCGTCGTTCGCGGTGTCGTTGGCAAGGCCGTGCCAGTGGACGATCGTCGGCTCGGCGATCGCATTGACGAGTTCGATTCGCACCCGCTCGCCGCGCTCGAACGCGAACGTGGGATTCCAGTATCGCTTTCCGCGCGGGGCGGCGACGAACGCGGTCGGCCAGCGGGCGTCGGTGCCGGTGCGGAGCGTGGCGGTCAGCGTCAGCGGCGTACCGCTCGGCGCGAGGCGTCCGAAAAGCCCGTCGTCGCCGGGAACGAGCAGCGGAGATCCTGCCGGCGGGCCGCACCAGTCGTCGCCGGGGCGAAGGCCGCTGCCGGCCGCACGCGACATCGCAGGATGGTCAGGGCGTGCAGGCCCGGCGAGTGCGAGGACGCTCGCGGCTCCGATCCCCTGCAGCAGCCGGCGCCGGAGCGGCGCGACGGCGGAAGCGGATCGGTTCGGGGAGGGGCGGCGCGGCATCGGCAGAAGTTTATCGTGCCCGCCGCGCGCGCTGGTGGGCGTCAGCGGATCGCGACACCCCAGGGCAGGTCGCCCACGGGGATTTCGGCGACCTTCGCCAGTGTGATGGTGTCGACGACGGCGACGGCGTTCGAGCGGCCACAGGCGACGTAGAGCTTCAAGCCATCCGGCGTCAGCGCCATGTTCCACGGGCGCTTGCCGACCGGGATGCTGGCGACGATCGCGTTGGTCGCGACGTCGATCACCTGCACGGTGCCGTCGCCGCCGGAGGTGACGAACACTCGCTTGCCATCCGGGTGGACGATGACGCCGTTCGACCGCTTGCCCGCCTTGATCCGCGCGACGACGTCGTGCGTCTTCGTGTCGAACACGTTGACGGTGTCGGCGTTCTCTGCGGCGACGTAGGCGCGGCTGCCGTCGGGCAGGAATCCGATCCCGCGCGGCCGGTCGCCGACCTTGACCGACTTCACCACCTCGCCTTTCCCGACGTCGACGATGTCGACCGAATCGGCCTCCTCGGCGCTCACGTACAGCCAGCGCCCGTCGGGGCTCCAGACCGCGTGCTCGGGGTTCTTGCCCTTCATCTTCAGCTTTCGCGCGATTTTCAGCGCCGTCGTGTCGACGATCACGACCTGGTCGTTCTCCTCGATTGCCGCGGACAGCCACCTACCGTCGGCGGACAGGTAGATCGCCTCCGGCGAATCGCCGAGCGCGATCGTGGCGACGACGGCTTTCTTCGCCGTGTCCCAGACGACGAGCGCATTGCCGGTCTGATCGCTGACATACAGGCGGCCGCCGTCGGCGGAGAGCGCGATGCCGCGCGGCTTCTGGCCGACCCTGACCGTGGCGGTGACCTTGTCGGTCGCGGTATCGATGACTGAAATGGTGCCCGACCCCTCGTTGGGGACATAGGCGGTGGCGGCCAGCGCCGAACCGGAACCCAGCGCGGCGGCGAGCGCGACTGCAGTGACGTGCAGCAGTTTCATCGATTTCCTCGGCGGCGACGCAATCCCGGGTGCCGCGTGGGTTTTGTCGATGGCGGCGTTTCAACTATCCTACACGACGATTTCCCTGACCGCGTGACTTTGCCCAGCTGCCTATGCCACCTTCCCGTCATCCATTCGTTTGCCGTTGTGCGACCGTTGCCGCATCCGTTGCAGCGCTCGCCGCCGCGCTGGTTTGCGCCCCGACGCAGGCGCAGTCCACGCCCGCCGACGTCACGCTCGACCCGGTCGTCGTCACCGCGACGCGGCGCGCCGAGAAGAGCTTCGACGTGCCGGCGTCGATCGACACCGTCGACGCGGCGACGATCCGTGACGGTCAGCCGATGGTCAATCTGTCGGAGACGCTTGCGCGCGTTCCCGGCGTTTACGCGGCGAATCGCGGCAACTATGCGCAGGACCTGCAAATCAGCTCGCGCGGCTTCGGCGCCCGCGCGGCGTTCGGCGTGCGCGGCGTACGGCTCTATCAGGACAGCATCCCGGCGACGATGCCGGACGGGCAGGGACAGACCGGCAGCTTCAGCCTGCTGTCGGCACAGCGGGTCGAGGTGCTGCGCGGTCCGTTCTCGACGTTGTACGGCAATGCGTCCGGCGGCGTGATCTCGGTATTTACTGAAGACGGGACGCCGGAGCCGGTGCTGACGGCGAACGCGAGCGCGGGCAGCTACGGGACGTGGATCGCCGGCGTCAAGGCGACCGGCATGGCGCGCGGGGTCGGCTACGTCGTCGCCGCCAGCCGCTTCACCACCGACGGTTACCGCGACCATTCGACGGCGGTGCGCAGCCTCGGCAATGCCAAGCTCGCGTTCAGCCCCGGCGAGGACATCCGCGTGACGCTGATCGGCTCGGGGCAGTACCAGCCGGAAACGCAGGACCCGCTCGGCCTGACGCGCGCGCAGTGGGAGGCCAATCCGCAACAGGCCGATCCGGTGGCGAAGCTGTTCGACACCCGCAAGACGATCAACCAGGCGCAGGGCGGCGTCGCTGTCGACCAGCGGCTCGGCGACTCTACGACGCTGCGGGTGACGGGATACGGCGGACGCCGCCTCGTCCGCCAGTACCTGTCGTTTTCGGGCAGCGCGCCCGCGTCCTCCGGCGGGGTGGCCGATCTCGACCGCGACTACGGCGGCGTCGACGCCCGCGTCGCATGGACCGGCCGCGCCCTCGGCGGACCGCTGACGGTGACGCTCGGCGCCGACCATGATCGCCAGCACGAGTTGCGGCAGGGCTTCGTCAACGTCAACGGCAACCTCGGCGCGTTGCGCCGCGACGAGGACGACACCGTCGCCAGCACCGACGTGTACGTCGAGGCGACGTGGGACGTGCTGCCATCGCTGTCGCTGACGGCCGGTGTGCGCTCGAGCGAGGTCAGGTACGCGTCCGACGACCACTACATCGTCACCGGCAATCCGGATGACAGCGGGTCGCGGAAGTTCACCAACACGAGTCCGGTGCTCGCCGCCGTCTTCCATGCCGACGAGCGACTGAACGTCTACGCGAGCTACGGCCAGGGCTTCGAAACGCCGACCTTGGCCGAACTCGCCTACCGGCCGGTCGGCACCGGGCTCAACTTCGCGCTCGACCCGGCGACGAGCAAGGGCGTGGAAGTCGGGGTCAAGGCGTTCATCGGCCGCTCGCAGCGCGTCAACCTTGCGCTGTTCGCCATCGACACCAATGACGAAATCGTCGTCGACGCCGCCGTTGGCGGGCGCAACACCTACAAGAACGCGGGCAAGACCCATCGGCGCGGCGCCGAGGTCGCGTGGGACGGCAGCTTCGACGGCGGCATCGGCGCCCATGTTGCGTACACGTACCTCGACGCCGAGTTCGCCGATGCGTTCACCTCGGGCGTGCCGCCGGTCGTCGTCCCGGCGGGCGCGCGGCTGCCGGGCGTTCCGGCTTCGCAGGCGTATGGCGAGCTCGCATGGGCGCCGCGCGGCGCGCTCGGTCTCTCGGCGGCGATCGAGGTCCAGTACGTCGCGAAGGTCTGGGTCAACGACCGCAACTCGGACGCCGCCCCGGCGTACGCCGTCGCCAATGCGCGCGTCGGCTGGGCGCAGAAGCTCGACCGCGCCACGGTGCGTACGTATGCGCGCCTGAACAATCTCGCCGACCGCAAGTATGTCGGCTCCGTGATCGTCGGCGACGCCAACGGCCGCTACTTCGAGCCGGCGCCCGGGCGCAACTGGATGGCAGGGATCAACGTCGATGTCCCGCTCTGACCGCTACACGTCCGTCGCGATCGCGCTGCACTGGCTCGTCGCCGCGCTGCTCGTCGGGCAGATTGCGCTGGGCTGGTGGATGCAGGAGATCCCGAAGCAGCCGGTCGGCCCGCGCGTCGACGCGTTCAACCTGCACAAGTCGGTCGGCCTGACGGTGCTGGCGCTGATGCTGGTGCGCCTCGGCTGGCGGCTTTCGCATCCGCCGCCGGCGTTGCCGCCGCTGCCGGCGTGGCAGGCGCGGCTCGCCGGCGCAACGCACGGGTTGCTGTACGCGCTGCTGATCGTCCACCCGCTCGTGGGGTACCTCGGCTCGGTGTGGAGCGGCTATCCGGTGAAGTATTTCGGCATGACGCTGCCGGCGTGGGGCTGGAAGAGCGAGGGGCTCAAGGATTTGTGCAGCACGATCCACCTGTGGACGAGCCTGGCGCTCGTCGGACTGATCGCGCTGCACGTTGCCGGGGCGCTGAAGCACGCGCTGGTCGACCGCGACGGGCTGCTGGCGCGGATGGGCGTCGGGCGCGGACGGCGCGCCGAAGCGACCGTGTAGCCGACGGGCAATACCGGCGTGCCGGCTCGATGACGGCGGACCGGGTTCACTTTCGCGGGCTGTCGCCGCGGGTCACGTCTTCGCCGCGGGCCGCGCCGCCAACAGAACGTCGGCGATGGCGGGGTGCCCTTGCTCGCGTGCGATGTCGGCGGCAGTCTTGCCGCGGTCGTCCCGGAGATCCGTGCGCGCGCCGGCGTCGAGCAGCACCTTCACCGCGTCGGTCCGACCCTGGCCCGCCGCCCACATCAGCGCCGTCAGGTCGTTCTGGTAGACCGCATTCGGGTCGACGCCGCGGGCCATCAGCAGCCGGATGATCTCGGCGTGGCCTTCGCCGGCCGCATAAGTCATCGCGTTCTTCTGCAGCCGGTCGGACGCATTGACATCGGCGCCTTTCGCCAGCAGCTCGCGGACGATCTCCGTCCGGCCGGCGAACGCGGCCGCCATCAGCGGGGTCACGCCGTTGACGGCCGCGCGGTTGACGTCGGTCCCGGCTGCGAGCATTGCGTTCGCCATCGCCAAGTCGTTCTTCTTCAGCGCGATGACGAGCACGGTTTCGCCCAGCCGATTGCGGGAGTTCGGGGCCGCGCCTTCCTTCAGCGAGCGTTCGACGCCGGCGAGGTCGCCGTTGCGGGCGAACACAAGCAGCCGGGCGTTGACGGACAGATTCTCGTCGCCGGCGGCCATTGCCGGAGCGGCGCCGGCAAGCAGCGCGCCCGCCAGCGCGAATGCGGCGATCGACAAGCGGAAAGCGGATGAAGACAGGGACGGCATCGGGATCTCCGTGAGCGGCGGCGCGTATTGCGTCGCAACATTGTCGACTACATTGCAACTGCGGCGGAATGGGAATATAACGCATCCTTCCCGCGATCGGCCTGACCACCTGGCCGGTCACGCCGGCATGGCGACGCGCGGATGAACAATTCCAACACGCTGGGAGGACACATGCACCACCGGAATTCTATGCTGGGCGTCGCCGCCATGTCGGCACTGTGGCTCGCCTGCGCCGGCGCGGCCGGCGCACAGGAAATCACGGGCGGCGCGACGACGACGGCCAAAGCGATGACGAAGGCCCCGACCGCCGTGTCGCAGGCGATGCTGGACGCCGCCGGCGGCGACGCGAAGAACTGGATCCATTCCAACGGCAGCTACGAGCAGACGCGCTACTACCCCGGCGCGCAGATCAACGCCGGCAACGTCGGCAAGCTGAAGCCGGCGTTCGTGTTCCAGACGGCGGTGCTCGAGTCGATGGAAACGGCGCCGATCGTCGTCGACGGCGTGATGTTCCTGACCACGTCGTTCAATCACGTCTATGCGATCGACGCGGCAACGGGCGAGGAATACTGGCACTACAAGCACAAGCTGGGCCCGATCGTCACCGTCTGCTGCGGCAACAACAACCGCGGCGTCGCGATCGAGGGCGGCCGGCTGTTCATGGGCACGATCGACGCCAAGCTGGTGGCGCTCGACGCGAAGACCGGCAAGCCGCTGTGGGAAACGCAGATCGCCGATCCGGAGAAGGGCTATTCGGAAACGATGGCGCCGGCGGTGGTCGACGGCAAGGTGCTGATCGGCACCAACGGTGGCGAATACGGTGTCCGCGGCTTCGTCAAGGCGTACGACGCCAACGACGGCAAGCTGCTGTGGACGTTCTACACGATCCCGGACAAGGGCCACGAAGGGGTGTGGGCGGCCAACGACGCAACCGGCCGCGACATGCACCGCGACATCGCCGCGGAGAAGAAGATGCTGGCCGACAAGGGCAGCGACTTCTATCAGACGCTCGGCGGCGGCGTGTGGATGACGCCGGCGATCGACAAGAAGACGCGCACCGTGTTCTTCGTCGCCGGCAATCCGTCGCCCGATCTGTACGGCGCGATCCGCCCGGGTGACAACCTGTACACCGACTCGATCGTCGCCATCGACCTCGACAAGGGGACGTACAAGTGGCACTTCCAGTACATCGCGCACGATGTATGGGACCTCGACGCCGTCAGCCCGCCGGTCCTGACGCAGGCGAAGGACGCGTCGGGCAAGATGGTCGACGTCGTCATCCACGGCGGCAAGACCGGCCACATCTACGTCCACGAGCGCAACACCGGCAAGCTGATCCGGTTCTCGGAAGCGATGATCCCGCAGGAAAACATGTGGGTGCTGCCGACCGCCGCCGGCGCGCGGATGCTGCCGGGCGCCAATGGCGGCGTCGAATGGTCGCCGCTGGCGGTCAATCCTAAGACGCGCATGGCGTATGCGGCCAACCTGCATCAGCCGATGACCTACCACGTCGAGGCATCGCCGTATCCGGGCGGCAAGCTGTGGCTGGGCGGCGCGTTCAAGACGATTCCGTCCGAGGAGCAGTGGGGCCGTCTGGTCGCGGTCAACCTCGACACCGGCAAGGTCGCCTGGGGCGTGAAGACGCCGCAGCCGCTGATCGGTGGCGTCCTGGCCACCGCCGGCGACCTCGTGTTCAACGGCGAGGCGAACGGCTGGTTCAAGGCGTTCGACGCCAGGACCGGCAAGGAGCTGTGGAAATACAACTGCGGCGCGGGTGTCAACGCGCCGGCGGTGTCGTACATGGTCGGCGGCAAGCAGTACGTCGCCGTCGCCGCGGGCGGCAACAACCAGATCGACGCGAAGCGCGGCAACAGCGTGTTCGTGTTCGCGATGCCGTAGATTTCTTCCTCGACCTCAGAACTTTCTTCCGCCGCGGCCACTCCGATCGTACGGAGTGGCCGCGTTGTTTTCGGCCCGCAACCGATCCTGTTCCATGCCCAATCGAATCGCCATCGTCATCGTCGCGTCACTGCTCGTACTCGCCTCCGCCCCCGCTTCCGCACAGGCTGACGCCGCGATCCGGCAGAAGGCCGAAGTCTGCGCCGCTTGCCACGGCGCCAACGGCAATCCGTCCAACCCCGACTACCCGATGCTGGCCGGGCAGACGTGGCGCTATCTCTACATACAGCTGAAGGACTTCAAGGAAAGCCGGCGCAGCGATCCGGTGATGTCGCCGATGACCGCCGACCTCTCGCGCGACGACATGATCGCCCTCGGCAATTTCTTCGCCGCGCAGAAGCCGGCGCCGATCCCGTTCAAGGCGGACTCGGCAAAGGTCGACGCCGGGCGCAAGATTTCCGACGCGGTGCTCTGCCCGATGTGCCACCTCGGCGGCTTCGGCGGCCAGAACGAGATCCCGCGGGTCGCCGGCCAGCATCCGCAGTACGTGAAGAAACAGTTGCAAGACTTCAAGGCGAGGCGCCGCACCAACGACGCCGGCAACATGACCAGCGTCGCCGGCACGCTGTCGGACGACGACATCGACAGCCTCGCCCACTACATTTCGACGCTCGATTGACCGGTCCGCACGCAGGACCCGCGCGTTGTGCGCTGCAACGCCGGCGCGTCACGGAGCGCAGCTCGCGACTGCATTGCTGTCGCAGGGCGCGCGGATTATGATCGGCGTCCGCCGTGACCAAACCGACATCGAAGCGCGGCGCCGCCCGTCCCAGGAGGTTCCATGGCAGTCATCCCGGCAGTTTCCCTTTCGCTGACGGTGAACGGCAAGGCCGTCGCCGCGGACGTCGATCCGCGCACGTTGCTGGTCGAGCTGCTGCGCACCCGGCTCGGCCTCACCGGCACCCACGTCGGCTGCGACACCGGCCAGTGTGGCGCCTGCACCGTGCACCTCGACGGCCAGGCGGTGAAGTCGTGCACCGTCCTCGCCGTGCAGGCGCAGGGCGCGGCGGTCATGACGATCGAAGGTCTCGCCGCCGCCGACGGCACGCTGCACCCGATGCAGGCGGCGTTCAAGGAGTGCCACGGCCTGCAGTGCGGCTTCTGCACGCCGGGCATGGTGATGAGCGCGCTCGACCTCGTGGCGCGTCATCCGACGGCGAGCGAGCAGACGATCCGCGAGGAGCTCGAGGGCAATCTCTGCCGGTGCACCGGCTACCAGAACATCGTCAAGGCGGTGCAGTTGGGTGCCGCCGAGATGGGTACACGGGGGGCGTAATGGGTGCCACCGAGCAAAGCGTCATCGGCCAATCGGTCCGCCGCAAGGAGGACTACCGCTTCCTGACCGGCGCCGGCCAGTACACGGCCGACGTCTACCCGAAGCACCACACGCATGCGTACTTCCTGCGCTCGCCGCACGCGCACGCGAAGATCCGCAGGATCGACACCGCGAAGGCGAAGGCTGCGCCGGGCGTGGTCGCCGTGTTCACCGGCGCCGACCTCGAAGGCGTCAACGGGTTGCCGTGCGGCTGGCTCATCACCGGCACCGACGGCAAGCCGATGAACGAGCCGCCGCACCCGGTGCTGGCGCAGGGCAAGGTCCGCTACGTCGGTGACCACATCGCGCTGGTGGTGGCCGAGACGCCGAACCAGGCGAAGGATGCCGCCGAGCTGATCGACGTCGATTACGACGTGCTGCCGGCGGTCGTCAACTGCGTCGACGCGCTGAAGCCGGGTGCGCCGCAGATCCACGAGCAGGCGCCGGGCAACAAGTGCTACACGTGGGCGCTCGGCGACAAGGCGGCGGTCGACGCCGCGTTCGCGAAGGCGGCGAAGGTGTCGAAGCTCGACATCGTCAACAATCGGCTGATCCCGAACGCGATCGAGCCGCGGGCCGCGGTCGCCACCTACGACCGCGCCGGCGACAGCTACGAGCTCTACGTCGCCAACCAGAATCCGCACGTCGAGCGGCTGCTGATGACCGCGTTCGTGCTGGGACTGCCCGAGCACAAGGTGCGGGTGATCGCCCCCGACGTCGGCGGCGGCTTCGGCTCCAAGATCTACCTGTACGCCGAAGAAACGGCGATGGTGTGGGCGTCCAAACGCGTCAACCGGCCGATCAAGTGGGTCGCCGAGCGCAGCGAGTCGTTCGTCTCCGACGCCCACGGCCGCGACCACGTCACGCACGCCGAGCTGGCGCTGGACAAGGACGGCAAGTTCCTCGCGATGCGGGTGCACACGACGGCCAACATGGGCGCGTACCTGTCGACGTTCTCGACCTGCATCCCGACGATCCTGTACGCGACGCTGCTCGCCGGCCAGTACACGACGCCGGTCATCTACGCCGAAGTCACCGCGTCGTTCACCAATACCGCCCCCGTGGACGCGTATCGCGGCGCCGGCCGGCCCGAGGCGACGTACGTCGTCGAGCGGCTGGTCCATCAGGCGGGCCTCGACACTGGCATCGCGCAGGACGAGATCCGCCGCCGCAACTTCATCCGCAGCTTCCCGTACCAGACGCCGGTCGCGCTGACCTACGACACGGGCAACTACGACGCCACGCTCGACGAGGCGATGAAGATGGCAGACGTCGCCGGCTTCGCGGCGCGCAAGGCGGAGGCGTCGAAGCGCGGCAAGCTGCGTGGCATCGGCTACGCGTCTTACATCGAGGCCTGCGGGCTCGCGCCGTCGAACGTCGCCGGGGCGCTGGGCGCGCGGGCGGGCCTGTTCGAGGCCGGCGAGGTCCGCGTCCACCCGACCGGCAGCGTCACCGTGTTCACCGGCTCGCACAGCCACGGCCAGGGTCACGAGACGACGTTCGCGCAGATCGTCGCCGCCCGCCTCGGCATCCCGGTCGACAACGTCGATGTCGTCCACGGCGACACCGGCCGCGTCCCGTTCGGCATGGGCACCTACGGCTCGCGCTCGCTGGCCGTCGGCGGCACGGCGATCGTCAAGGCGCTGGACAAGATCGTCGCCAAGGGCAAGAAGATCGCCGCCCATCTGCTGGAGGCGGCGGAGGCCGACATCGAGTTCAAGGACGGCAAGTTCAGCGTCGCCGGCACCGACCGGAGCAAGGCGTTCGGCGAGGTCGCGCTGACGGCCTACGTTCCGCACAACTATCCGCTCGACAAACTGGAGCCCGGCCTCGACGAGACGGCGTTCTATGATCCGACGAACTTCACCTATCCGGCCGGCACCCACATCGCCGAGGTCGAGATCGATCCGGAAACCGGCGTGGTCGAAATCGTCAACTTCAGCGCCTGCGACGACTTCGGCAACATCATCAACCCGATGATCGTCGAGGGCCAGGTCCACGGCGGGCTCGCGCAGGGGATCGGGCAGGCGCTGCTCGAGCAGTGCGTCTACGACAAGGAAAGCGGCCAGTTGCTGACCGGCAGCTACATGGACTACGCGATGCCGCGCGCCGACGACCTGCCGTCGTTCAAGGTCGGGACCAAGGTGACGCCGTGCACGCACAACCCGCTTGGCGCGAAAGGCTGCGGCGAAGCGGGCGCCATCGGCTCGCCGGCGGCGCTGATGAACGCCGTCCACGATGCGCTGGCCGC
>JBDTVU010000094.1:0-13454 GCA_040007035.1 Betaproteobacteria bacterium
CTGCCGCGCCATCACGTTGTTCGACAGCTTGTTGACGTCGCGGACGACGTCGTACAGCGGCGGCGACAGGAGCACGGCGAACGGCGTGGCACCGGGCGGTGCGCGGCCGTTCTTCCAACCGCCGGCGAAGCGGCCGCCGGCCTCGCGG
The DNA here is from genome assembly GCA_040007035.1 of Betaproteobacteria bacterium. Lineage (GTDB taxonomy): Bacteria > Pseudomonadota > Gammaproteobacteria > Burkholderiales > Casimicrobiaceae > CAIWHR01. The sequence goes on from JBDTVU010000094.1 coordinate 149, forward strand.
AAATAGGCGTCGAACATCCCGTGCACGTACGTCGGATGGTCGAGCAGCGACACCCACCACTCACGCTCGCCGCACGCCGCGGGGTAGCGGCCGGGAAACGACGCGTCGGCGCTCGTGCCGCGGTCGGCGAACGACGCACCGATCGTCGACCGCCAGTCGCCGCAGTCGCCGCCGGCAAGCCGGGGCACCGCGCCGATGCGGATCGCGGCGAGCGGCGGCTCGACGACGAGCTCCATCGCGTCGCCGGCCGTGCTTGGCGCGAATGTGAATTTCACCGCCTTGAAGTTGACGAGCAGCGCGTCGGGGCCGACGTTGTACGGTTTCAGCGGCTCGCCGTCGAATCCCGAGGCATCGTGCACGGCCAGCGCGAAGAAGCTGCGGTCGAGGACGAGGTCGCCGGTGATCGCATCGAGCCCTTTCGCCCGCAGCGCTGCCATGAACCCCTGCCACTGCTCGCGCGTGATCTTCGGGTCGCCGTAGCCCTTGAGGACGAGGTTGCCCCTCAGCACGCCGCCGTCGAGCGGGCCGTCGAGATACGCCTCGGTTTTCCACTGGTAATCGGGGCCGAGGAGCTCGAGCGCCGCGAACGTGGTGACGAGCTTCATCACCGACGCCGGGTTCTGCGGCTTGTCGGGCTGGTGCGCGAACAGCGGCCGCTGCGTGCCCGTTTCCTGGACGACGATGCTCACCGCGTTCACCGGCACGCCGGCGTCGAGAAACGCGCGGGCGACCGGCCGCGGCACTGCAGCGGTCGCGGCACCGGCGAGCGCCAGTGCCGTTGCCGCCAGCAGCGCCAGCAGCAGTGCGGCGAAACGGTCACGCACGGTCGACGATCTCCAGCGTGCGCGCGGCGAGCAGAGCGAACTCGTCGTCGGTGACGATGTACGGTGGCATGAAGTAGACGGTGCGTCCGATCGGCCGCAGCATCAGCTCGCGGTCGAGACCCTCGGCGAAGCACCAGCGCGCGAAGTCCGCGCGTGGCGAGTCGACCTCGAACGCCCAGATCATCCCGGTGTGGCGGAAGTCGCGCACCTTCGGATGCGCGGCGAGCGGCGCCGCGAGCGCCGCCCAGCGCTTCGCGTTCGCACGGTTGGCGGCGATCACGTCGCCGTCGCGGAACAGGTCGAGCACCGCCAGCGCGGCGCGGCAGGCGAGCGCGTTGCCGGTGTACGAATGCGAATGCAGGAAGCCGCGCGAGACGTCGTCGGCGTAGAACGCATCGTAGACGGCGTCGGTGGCCAGCACGCACGACAGCGGCAGGTAGCCGCCGGTGATCCCTTTCGACAGGCACAGCAGGTCGGGCGTAACGGCTGCCTGCTCGCAGGCGAACAACGTGCCGGTGCGGCCGAAGCCGGTCATGATCTCGTCGGCGATCAGCAGCACACCATAGCGCGTGCACAGCTCGCGGGCGCGGGCGAGGTAGTGCGCGTCGTGCATCGCCATCCCGGTCGCGCCCTGGACCAGCGGCTCGACGATCAGCGCGGCGGTTGCCGCATGGTGTTCGGCCAGATGCGCTTCGAGGGCCGACGCGGCGCGCTCGGCGACGTCGCGCGGCGACTCGCCCGCGGCGCCGCGGCGGGCGTCGGGCGAGGCGACGGTCGCGTTGCGATTGAGCAGCGGCGCATAGGTGTCGCGGAACAGCGGGACGTCGGTGACCGCAAGCGCGCCGAGCGTCTCGCCGTGATAGCTGCCGGCGAGGCAGACGAAGCCGGTCTTGCGCGGCGCGCCGCGGTTCTGCCAGTAGTGGAACGCCATCTTCAGCGCGATCTCCACCGCCGCCGCGCCATCCGAGCCGTAGAACGCGTGACCGAGACCGGCGGGCGCCAGCGCGGCCAGCCGTTCCGACAGCTCGACCACCGGCCAGTGGGTGAATCCTGCGAGCATCACGTGGGGGAGCGTTCCGAGCTGCTCGGCAATCGCAGCGTTTATGCGCGGATTCGCGTGGCCGAACAGATTGACCCACCACGAGCTGACGGCGTCGAGATAACGCCGGCCGTCGAAGTCGACCAGCCACGCACCCTCGCCGCGCGCGATCGGCACCAGCGGCAGCGACTCGTGCGACTTCATCTGCGTGCACGGGTGCCAGACGGCGCGCCGGCTGCGCTCCAGCCACTCGCGGTTGCGCTCGGTCATCGGCATCGCCCGAAGAGCGGACGGAAGCTCGGCTCGCCGCCGACCGCCGTGGCGACGGCGCGCCGCGCGCGCGGGCGGGTGGGTGACGGGCCGCGACGGTCGGTGCGCAGGGGCGGTGATGCCGGTCGCATAGGTGCCGCAAGTATACCGAGGGGTGTTCCCCGTTCGGCAAGGGTTGAGCCGGCGCGAGAATGGCCGCATCGCGCGCGCTGTTTGCGCAGCGGGGCGGCATCGGTTGCGGTGCGGTCGCCGGGCGCGGTGCGGCCTGGCGGCTGCCGGGTCCCGTGCCGGGCCGCCCGCTTTTCCGTAGGCCCTCTGACCGCAGCACCGAATGCACGCGCCCGGCGTGCCGTGGCGCCAACGCTGGCCGGTTTCGCCGTGCTGTGGGCGACGGCCACCGTCGCCGGCGAGCTGGCGACGTTCCGCGTCGACCCGGCGCTCACGTCGACCGAATTCTCGGTCACCCGACTCGGCATCGCGAAGCAGCGTGGCCGGTTCGAGAGCGCGCCGGGCTCGATCGTGCTCGATCCGGGGCAGGCCGGCGGCAGCGTCGACTTCATCATCGACAGCGCGCTCAAGAATGTGAGAAGCGCGTGGGTCCACGATCAGCCGGTCGATATCGAAAAGGGCAAGATCGTCGGTTACAAGGCAGCGCTCAAGGTCACCTTCGTCCTGAACGATTGACGCTGGCGTCGCGCGTCCGGGGCGCACGTTATCGTACGTCTGTTCCGGACAAACCGTCATGTTGGCAGGGGGTCGTCGTACGACCTTCCTGCCGGTCCCGGCTCGGGCGGAAAGTGAGGCACGATCGACCCTCAATGCGCGCGTTTGCCAATAACGCCGACAACGCCCGCATCAGTTTCGGCACTTCTCGTCGCTGTACGAGCGCTGCGCTCGTGTAGTGCCCATGCGCGGGCTTCCTGCTGGCCTTCTCCTTGGGTTACGCGCGTGGTCGATCCCTGCTCCGCATCGTTCATCCGCGTCGTCAGTCAAATCCGACTGGGCATCGCCCGCACTCCGTTCGGTCGGGATTTTTCGCTGATGTGCGACACCGCACAGACTGCTCCTGGCGCTGCGACCAAGCTCCCAAGTGCGAGGTTGCGCTGCAACATCGCAAAGGCGGGGTGGTTGCAATTCTAGTTTCTACTATGATGGAGGAGTCGAGCAATGAAACACGTTTCGCGAACTTGCATACTGGCCATCACGATGTTCGCCGCGGGGAGTGCGACGGCCGGCGCGACGTTCTACGAATCCGAAAATTTCGGCGGACGCCAGATGTCCGGGAACCAGTCGATGCCAAATTTCCGCACTCTGGACTTCAACGACCGTGCGCGATCGGCGATCATCGAGGGAGGCCCCTGGGAGGTCTGCGTCGGTACCAATTTCGGCAACGACTGCACGGTGTTCCCCGCCGGTCGCTATCCGACTCTTGGCGAGTGGTCGAGAAAGATCAGCTCCGCGCGACCCGTCGGTGCGGGTCCGGCCGCGGCGATGCCGCCAAACGGCGGGATCACATTTTATGAAACCGAGAACTTCGGCGGGCGCCAAATTACAGCCGACCGGTCGCTGCCAAGTTTCGGCACCGTTGGCTTTGCTGGCCGCGCGCAATCGGCGATTGTGGACGGAGGACACTGGGAGGTCTGCGGCGACTACAATTTCGCCGGCGGTTGCACAGTCCTGGCGCCAGGCCGTTATCCGACCCTTGGTACGTGGTCCGGTCGGATCAGTTCCACGCGGCCGGCGACGACCCCTGTGGCGGCGTTTCCGCCGAGCGGAGGGATTACATTTTATGAAACCGAAAACTTCGGTGGGCGCCAACTTGCGATCAACCAACCAGTCGCCAATTTTGATGGAATGGGCTTCAATGACCGCGCATATTCCGCAATTGTCGACGGCAGCGCATGGGAGATCTGCGTCGATGCGGACTTCCACGGCGATTGCCGGATGTTCGTGCCGGGCCGCTATCCGGCACTCGGCGGGCTCGGTGGGCGTGTCAGCTCGGCCCGGCCGTCCTATGACGCGCCTGCCGAACCGCCGCGCGAGAGGATGCGCAGCCGGGTGGACGTGACGCTGTTTTCGGAACCCAACTTGATCGGCCGTGCCTACCGTCTCGGCCCCGAAGGGCAGGACAACCTGTATGGCGTCTTCAACGATCGCGCTTCGTCGCTGCGAGTGGATCGCGGTTACTGGATCTTCTGCAGCGATGCCAACTTCCAAGGCGAATGCCGGACGTTCGGCCCGGGCGAATACCCGATCCTCCCGCCGGAACTCAACCAGCGCATCTCGTCGGGCCGCAGGATCTCGAACGACTATCCATACTCCCAAAATCCGAATTGGCGCTAGATTGTTCGCGCGGGTGACTTAGATCGCTCGGGGCGCGAAGCGCGCGCGCATCCGCTCGACCGCGGCCACCAGCTCGCGCGTGACGCCCGGCTCGCGGATCGAGTGGCCGGCGTCGGGAACGACGACGTATTCGGCTTCCGGCCACGCGCGGGCGAGCTCTTCCGCGGTGACCGGCGGGCAGACGATGTCGTATCGGCCCTGGACGATCGTGCACGGCAGTGCGCGGATCCGGTGCAGGCTTTCGATGAGCTCGTTGTCGGAAAGGAAGCAGCGGTTGACGAAGTAGTGCGCCTCGATCCGCGCCAGCGCCAGCGCACCGGCATCGTGGTCGAACTTCGGCATCGGGTCGGCCGCCGGCAGCAGCGTCACGCACGAGCCTTCGTAGCGGTCCCAGGCCTGCGCGGCCGGCAGATGGACGGCGGGATCGGGGTCGGTGAGCCGGCGGTAGTAGTTGCCGAGCAGGTCGCCGCGCTCGGCTTCGGGCAGGTGCTCCTCGAAGGCGCGCGCGGCCTCCGGGAAGATCGTCTTCATCCCGTGCATGAACCACTCGAACTCGCTCTCGCGGGCGAGGAACACGCCGCGCAGCACGAGGCCGAGGCAGCGCTGCGGGTGCGCCTGCGCATACGCCAGCGCCAGCGTCGAGCCCCACGAGCCGCCGAACACCAGCCAACGCTCGATGCCCAGGTGCGCGCGCAGCCGCTCGATGTCGGAGACGACGTGCCACGTCGTGTTGTCGACGAGCTCGCCGACGGGCACCGAGCGGCCGGCGCCGCGCTGGTCGAACAGCACGCTGCGCCAGAATCGCGGGTCGAAATAGCGGCGGTGGTGCGGCAGGCAGCCGCTGCCGGGTCCGCCGTGCAGGAACACGACCGGCACGCCGTCCGGGTTGCCGCAGGTCTCCCAGTACAGCGTGTGCCGCGCACTGACGCCGAGGCGGCCGCTCGCGTACGGGTCGATCTCCGGAAACAGCGGATCGGCGTGGGTCGCGTCCTGCAGATCGCGATTGGGCATGGCGCGGCGAGGGCGCCCTCAGCGCCGAGCTTTGTATGCGATGACCTTCTGCTTCTGCTCGCCGAGCCCCGCGATGCCGAGCGCGACGACGTCGCCGGCCTTGAGGTACGTGGGCGGCTTCATCCCCATCCCCACGCCGGGGGGGGTGCCGGTGGTGATGACGTCGCCCGGGAGCAGCGTCATGTAGCGCGAGACGTCGGCAACGAGGTCGGCGACGCCGAAGATCATCGTCCGCGTGTTGCCGGTCTGCCGGCGGACGCCGTTGACGTCGAGCCACATGTCGAGGTTCTGCGGGTCCTTGAGCTCGTCCTTCGTTACCAGCCACGGCCCGAGAGGCCCGAACGTGTCGCAGCCCTTGCCCTTGTTCCACTGCGCGCCGCCGCGCTTCAGCTGGAACTCGCGCTCGGAGACGTCGTTGATCAGGCAGTAGCCGGCGACGTATTTCAGCGCGTCCTTCTTCTCGACGTAGCGCGCCGTGCGGCCGATGACGACGCCGAGCTCGACTTCCCAGTCGGTCTGCGTCGAGTCCTTCGGCATCATGATCGGGTCGTTCGGGCCCTGGATGCAGGTCTCGGACTTGAAGAACACGATCGGGAATTCCGGCAATGCCATCCCGGCTTCCTTCGCATGGTCGACGTAGTTGAGGCCGATGGCGAGGAACTTCGACACGCCGGTGACGCACGAGCCCAGCCGCGGCTTGCCATTCACCAGCGGCAGCTTCTTCAGGTCGAGCTTCTTCAGCGCGGCGAGCGATGCGGGCGCCAGCGCCGCGCCGTCGATGTCCTTAACCTTCCTCGACAGGTCGCGAAGATTGCCGTCGGCGTCGATGATGCCGGGCTTTTCCTTGCCGGCGGGGCCGTAGCGTACGAGCTTCATGCATTCCTCCGTGGTGGTGGCAACAGACGTTTACGGACGGGCCGGCCGCGCCGGCACGTTTCCATCAGAAGTTTTCTATATGGTCATGCCGCCGTCGACCGAGTACACGTTGCCGGTCACGAACGCGGACTCGTCGGAGGCGAGGAAGATCACGACCGGCGCGATCTCCTCGGCCGTGGCAATGCGCCCCATCGGCTGGCGGGCGACGAACATCTTGCGCGCTTCCACCGGGTCGGCGAAGGCGCCGATGCGGTCGGCGAGCGACGGCGTGTCGACGGTGCCCGGCGCGATCGCGTTGCAGCGGATGCCCCGGGTCACGAAATCGGCGGCGAGCGCCTTGGTGAGCCCGACCACCGCCGCCTTCGATGCGCCATAGGCGAACCGGTTGGGGATACCCTTGATCGACCCCGCGATCGAGGCCATGTTGACGATCGACGCGCCACGGCCGGAGCTCGCGTGCTCGGCCAGCATCTTCGGCAGCGCGCACTTGATCGTCATGTACATCGCGCGGACGTTGAGGTCGAAGCTGAATTGCCAGTCCTTCGGCGTGCAGTCGAGGATCGTGCCGTTGTGGACGTAGCCCGCGCAGTTGAACAGGATCGACAGCGGCGGCAGTTCGTCGAACGTCTTCGCGAGCGCGGCGTCGTCGAGCACGTCGAGCGTGCGCGTCGTCACGTTGGCGACGCCCTTGAACGCGTCGAGGAGCTTCGGATTCACGTCGGTCGCCCAGACCGTCGCGCCCTCGCGCGCCATCTGGATCGCCGTCGCGTAGCCGATTCCCTGTCCGGCCGCGGTGATCAGCGCGGTCTTGCCGGCGAGACGTCCTGTCATCGTTGCTCTCCTTCGTTGCGGTGTTCGCGGCGGCGCGTCGTCAGGGCACGAGCCGCGGAGTGATCGAGTGGGCCGGATCGGCCCAGTTCGTGTTCGGTACCAGCGGATACCAGCCGGGACGGCCGGGGTCGCGGTCGTACGGGTAGCCGCCCAGCTCGCGGAACAATTCGTGATACTGCGCGAGCTTCTGCCGGTCCAGCGCGACGCCGAGGCCGTTGCCGTCGGGGACGCGGATCGCCCCGCGCTCGTACTTCATCCGGCCGCCGGCGATCACGTCGTCGGTCAGGTGGTGGTAGTGGGCATCCGCCGCGTAGCCGAGGTTGGGGATCACCGCGCCCAGGTGGAGCATCGTCGCCAACTGGATGCCGAGCTCGCCGGAACTGTGGACGGCCACGCCGAGCCCCATCGTCTCGCAGACACCGGCGGCCTTGACGCACGGCCGGATGCCGCCCCAGAACGTGGTGTCGAGCAGGATCACGTCGACGGCCGGCGCGCGGATGTTCGCGGCAAGCTGCTCGAAGTTGACGACGACGGTGTTGGTCGCCGTCGGGATCGGCACGAACTCCTTCAGCCGCGCGAGCTGCGGCATCCCCCACACCGGATCCTCGAAGTAGTCGTTGGTCAGGTCGAGAATGCCGCGGCCGAAGTCGATCGCATCGGCCAGCGACAGCGCGCTGTTGGGGTCGTAGCGGAAACGGTCGCCCGGCAGCGCGGCCGCGAGCGCGCGGTAGCACGCAAGCTCGTGCGCCGGCGGATAGACGCCGCCCTTCAGCTTGTGCACGCGAAAGCCGTGCTGCGCCTTCAACGCACGCGCGTTCGCGACGAGCTGCTCTGCAGTGCGCACCTCGCCGCGGCCGGTGGCCGGGTCGTTGTAGCGGAAGAACAGGTAGCTCGCGAACTCGACGGCGTCGCGCAGCTTGCCGCCCAGCAACGCGTGCACCGGCACGCCGAGTTTCTGGCCGATGATGTCGAGGCACGCGAACTCGATCGCCGCGTGGAGCTGCGTCCGGTTGTTGTACAGGCTCGCCGTCGGGTTGCAGATGGCGAACCGCATCGCTTCCAGGCGGAACACGTCGTGGCCGCGGAGGTAGTCGGCGAGCGCGCCGAACGCACGCGTCGCGTCCTCGCCGCCGCCGCCCATCTCGCCCAGGCCGACATAGCCGTCGGCGGTCTCGACTTCGACGATCGTGCGGACGAATCGTCCCCAGTGCGCGCCGTTGCTGTGGAGGATCGGCGCCTCGAGCGGCACGGTGACCGGGGTAGCGCGAATCGCGGAAATCGTGGTGGCGGGCATCGGGGCGGGCTGCGGTGGCAATACGGAGCCGTCTACGGCCGGCGCGACGGCGGGCGGCAGGCAGGAAAGTCAATTCTACCGCGCCCCGTAAATTGGTAATACCACTTGACCAATTTCGACGCACGGATTAGCCTTCGCCTCAATCCGGTGCGGGCAACGCCGTCCGGAAATGCGCGGCGACCGGTCGCGGCCGTGCGTGATCCCCGGAGTCTGTCCTGTCATGCCCTTCCAGAGCATCGAGCCGCGCCGGCTCTATCGGCAGATCGCCGACCAGATCCGCGGCCTCATCCGCTCCGGCGAGTTTCCCGCGGGAGCACGCCTTCCGCCCGAGCGCAACCTCGCCAAGCAGCTCGGCGTGTCGCGGCCGTCGGTTCGCGAGGCGCTGATTGCGCTGGAGGTCGAAGGGCTGGTCGAGGTCCGGATCGGCTCGGGCATCTACGTGTTGGGCTCCGGGCAGAAGGAAGGCGACACGGAATCGGCCGGCCTCGTCCACGCCGACGCCGGGCCTTTCGAGCTGCTGCGCGCGCGCTACGTCATCGAGTCCGAATGTGCGGCGCTGGCTGCCAAGTCGGCGAAGAAGGCGCAGCTCGCGGCAATCGAGGACGCGCTCGGGCAGATGCAGCACGAGCTCGACGGCGAAGCGCAGCCGCTCTCGGGCGACCGGATGTTCCACCTGCGGATCGCCGAGGCGACCGGCAACGGCGCGCTGGTTGCCGTCGTCAAGATGCTGTGGGAGGAACGGGCCGGGGCGCTTTACAAACAGCTCGAGCACCATTACGACTCGCCGGCGCTGTGGATCGCCGCGATGGGCGAGCACCGGGCGGTGCTGAAGGCGATCGCAGCAAAGGACGCTGCCGGCGCCCGCGTTGCGATGCAGCGGCACCTCAACCACGCGTACAAGCGGTTCTCGACCGGCTGGGATACCCTTCACTGAAACCAACACCGGAACGGCGGGCGCCCGGACTGCCGAAGCGCCCGCGCCGCGAGGAGGACACACGATGCTTGCCTGTCGCATTCATGCCAAGGAAGACCTGCGCGTCGAGCCCGCCGACATGCCGACGATCGGCGCCGGCGAAGTGCTGCTGCACCTCGGCGCCGGCGGCATCTGCGGGTCGGACATCCACTACTACTTCGAGGGCAGGAACGGCAGCTTCGTCGTCCGCGAGCCGCTGATCCCCGGCCACGAGGCGTCGGGCGTGGTCGAGGCGGTCGGGCCGGGCGTCACCCGGGTGAGGAAGGGCGACAAGGTCGCGCTCTCGCCGTCGCACGCCTGCGGCCGCTGCGACTACTGCCGGCAGGGGCGCGAGCACCTGTGCACGAGCATGAGGTTCGTCGGCAGCGCGAGCCTGTTCCCGCACGTGCAGGGGATGTTCCGCGAATACTTTGTCATGGGCGAGCGGCAGTGCTATCCGGTCGCCGGCGACGTGACGCTGGGCGAGCTCGCGTTCGCCGAGCCGCTCGCCGTCGCGCTGCACGGGGTCAACCGTGGCGGCGACCTCCTCGGCAAGTCGGTGCTGATCACCGGCGCCGGCACCATCGGCTGCCTCACCGTGATCGCTGCCCGGCTCGCCGGTGCGCGCAAGGTCACCGTCACCGATGTGCTCGACCGGCCGCTGGCGCAGGCGAAGGCGGTCGGCGCCGACGTCACGCTGCGCGCCGACCGCAACGCCGACGCGCTTGCAACGCCGCAGTTCGACGTCAGCTACGAGGTCTCCGGCAACTTCGGCGCGCTGAAGACCTGCGTCGCCGCAACCCGGCGCGGCGGCGTCATCGTCCAGGTTGGCACGCTGCCGCACGAGCCGCTGCCGTTCGTCGTCAACGAGCTGATGGCGAAGGAGCTCGACCTGCGCGGCGCGTTCCGCTGGGGCATCGAGTTCGACTGGGCGGTCGATTACCTGTCGGCGCGCCGCGTCGACGTCAAGCCGCTGCTGTCCGGCCAGTTTCCGCTGAAGGACGCGGTCGCCGCGTTCCACGCCGCCGCCGACAAGAACCAGAGCACCAAGGTGCAGGTCGTCTGCGCCTGACCATCGCCAACCCGCGTTCCAGGAGGAATCATGCGTCTGCTGTCGAAACTGTTCACGCTCACCGCCGTCGCCGCCGCACTCGTCGTTGCCGGTCCCGCCGCCGCGCAGACGAAGCTCAAGTGGGCCCACGTCTACGAGACCAGCGAGCCGTTCCACAAATGGTCGGTGTGGGCGGGCGACGAGATCAAGAAGCGCACCAACGGCAAGTACGAGATCACCGTCTTTCCGGCGTCACAGCTGGGCAAGGAGACGGACATCAACCAGGGCCTGCAGCTCGGCACCGTCGACATCATCATCTCCGGCCTGTCGTTCGCCGCGCGCACGACGCCCCGATTCGGCGTCGGCTACTACCCCTACACGTTCCGCGGCCCGGATCACCTGCTCGCCTGGGCGAAAAGCCCGGCGTTCGCCGAGCTCGCGGGCTTGTATCGCGACAAGACGGGCATCCAGGTCACGGCGATGACCTACTACGGCACGCGGCACTCGACGTCGAACAAGGACTTCAACGACTGCGCGGGCATGAAGAACCTGAAGATGCGCGTGCCCGACGTTCCCGCCTATCTCGCCCTGCCGAAGAGCTGCGGCGCGAATCCGACGCCGATCGCGTTCGCCGAGGTCTACCTCGCGCTGCAGAACGGCACCGTCGACGCGCAGGAGAATCCGCTGACGACGATCGAGGCGAAGAAGTTCTACGAAGTGCAGAAGTACATCATCCTCACCGGGCACATCGTCGACGCGGTGGCGACGCAGGTGGCGCCGCACGTGTGGTCGAAGCTGTCCGACGCGGAGAAGAAAACGTTCACCGACGTGATGCAGGAAGCTGCGACCGGTGCGACCAACGACATCAAGAAGCGCGAAGGCGAGCTCGTCGACGAGTTCAAGAAGAAGGGGCTCGGCGTGCACGCGGTCGACCACAAGTCGTTCCAGGATGCGATCCTGAAGACGGTGAGCTTCGAGTCGATGGGCTATTCGAAGGCCGACTGGGACAAGATCCAGGCGATCAAGTAATCGCGATGCGCGCGGCGGGCGGGCCCGGAGGGCGCGCCGCCGCGCGAGCGACCCGGGGAACGCGCCACCGGCACCGATGACACCGATGACCACGCCGACGGAAGAGCGCGTCCTCGACGCCGAAGGCCATTTCCACGCCAGCGATGCGCCCGTCGACCTGTCGGGCTACGGCTGGGAGGACTGGCTGACACTGGCCGTGTTCTGGCTGCTGGCGCTGGTCGTCTTCTACCAGTTCTTCACGCGCTACGTGCTGTCCGATTCGGCCGCGTGGACCGAGGAGATCGCCCGCTACCTGTTGATCATCGTCTGCTTCGTCGGGGCGTCGATGGGCGTGCGCAAGAACACCCAGATCCACGTCGAATTCCTGTACCGCTGGCTGCCCGCCCCGGTCGGGCGCGCGCTGTCGACGTTTGTCGACGTCGTGCGCTTCGCGTTCCTCGCCTACGCGACCTGGCTCACCGGCCTGCTTATCCCGAAGATGCAAAACCTCCAGATGACGGTCATCGATTTCCCGATGAGCTACATCTACGGCTTCGTCGGGCTCGGATTCGCGATGATGACGTTCCGCGCCGCGCAGGTGACGCTGCGACACTGGCGGCAGGGCTGGAGCGTGCTCGAGCGGCCGGGCGAGGTGGAAGCATGATGAGGGCGCGCGAATGAACTCCATCCTGCTCGGCGGCTTCGTCGCGATCATGATGAGCGGCGTGCCCATCGCCATCGCGATGTGCATCGCGTCGCTGCTCTACATCTGGATCTCCGGCACGATCCCGCCGCTCACCGTCGTCCACCGGATGGTCGGCGGCGTCGACAGCTTCCCGCTGCTCGCCGTGCCGTTCTTCATCTACGCCGGCAACCTGATGAACTCCGCCGGCATCACCAACCGGATCTACAACTACGCGCTGGCGCTGGTCGGGTGGCTGAAGGGTGGCCTCGGCCACGTCAACATCGTCGGCAGCGTGATCTTCGCCGGGATGTCCGGCACCGCAGTCGCTGACGCCGGCGGCCTCGGCACGATCGAGATCAAGGCGATGCAGGACCACGGCTACCCGACTGAGTTCGCTGTCGGCATCACCGCGGCGTCGGCGACGCTCGGGCCGATCATTCCGCCGTCACTGCCGCTGGTGATCTACGGCGTCCAGGCGAACACGTCGATCGGCAAGCTGTTCGCCGGCGGATTCATCCCCGGCGCGGTGATGGCCATCTTCATGATGGTCATGGTCGGCTATTACGCGCACGTGCGGAAGTACGGCGCCGACATCGCCTTCTCGTGGCCGCGCATGGGCCGCGCGTTCCTCGAGACCGGTGCGATCACCGTCACGTCGCTCGCCCTGTACTTCCTGTGGTCGAGCGAGACGCTCGGCGGCTTCGTGCGCTTCGGATTGCCGCTGATCGCGGTGATGATCGCCGACAAGGTGTTCCGGTTCGAGGCGTTCATGGCACTGCTGACGCCGGTGATCCTGATCGGCGGCATGGCGAGCGGGCTGTTCACGCCGACCGAGGCCGCTGTTGCGGCGGTCGCGTGGGCGCTGTTCCTCGGCTTCGTCTGGTACCGGACGCTGTCGTTCCGGATGTTCGTCAAGGTCTCGATGGAGACGATCGAGACGACGGCGACGGTGCTGTTCATCGTTGCCAGCGCGTCGATCTTCGCCTGGGTGCTGACGACGACGCAGATCACCGACGCGATCGCGCAGTGGGTGCTGTCGCTCTCCGACTCGCCCTACGTGTTCCTGCTGCTCGCCAACATCTTCCTGCTGTTCGTCGGCTGCTTCATGGAGACGATCGCGGC
>JBDTVU010000095.1:0-13421 GCA_040007035.1 Betaproteobacteria bacterium
TGTAGTCGTAGCTCGCGATCGACTTGCCGTCGGCCATCAGCGAGCCGTCCATCATCACGCTGGTGAAGCCGAGCTTCATCGCCGACGCGCAGACGTCGGGCGACTGGCCGTGGTCCTGGTGCATCACGACCGGAATGGCCGGGTAGCTCTCGACGGCGGCCTCGATCAGGTGGCGGAGGAAGACTTCGCCGGCGTACTTCCGGGCGCCGGCCGAGGCCTGCATGATCACCGGGCTGTCGGTTTCGGCAGCGGCGGCCATGATCGCCTGCACCTGCTCGAGATTGTTGACGTTGAACGCGGGCAGGCCGTAGCCGTTATCGGCGGCGTGGTCGAGCAGTTGGCGCATCGAAACGAGGGGCATGGCGGTATCCGGGAGCGGGAGTTTTGCGGAACCCCCATTTTACCGCGTTGGCGGGCGCCGTCTTGACCGGCGTCAATCCCCGGCACCGGGGGCCGCTCAGCTGCAGTCCCGGTGCCTCGCCTTGCAGGTGGCGAGCACTTCGTCCGGATCGCGCTTCCACCAGTCGGCGGCGGAGAAGATCTCGACCTCGTGCGCGCCGCGGTAGCCGGCGGCTTCCATCCACGAGCGGATCCGCGGCAGGTCGACGACGCCGTCGCCCATCATCCCGCGGTCCAGCAGCAGGTCCGTCGTCGGCACTTTCCAGTCGCAGATGTGGTACGCGAACAGCCGGTCGGCAGCGCCGGCGCGCCCGATCTCGCGCTCGAGGTCGCGGTCCCACCAGACGTGATAGACGTCGACGGCGAGGCCGAGCCCGTCCTTGCCGCGGGGGGCCAGCTCGTCGCAGAGGTCGTTCGCGTGCGCGATCGTGTTGACGCAGGCGCGGTCCGCCGCGTACATCGGGTGCAGCGGCTCGATCGCCAGCGGCATCCCGGCGGGGCGCGCGTATTCGAGCAGCTCGCCGATGCCGTCGCGGACCATCTCCCGCGCGCCGCCCATGTCCTTCGACACGACCTTGCCGTCGCGGTCCTGGGGCAGGCCGCCGACGACGAGCACGAGGCATGGTGCGCCGAGCGTCAGCGCCTCGTCGACGGCGCGCCGGTTGTCGTCGTGCGCCGCCTTGCGGCCGGCACGGTCGCCCGCCGGGAACATTCCGCCGCGGCAGTAGCCCGACAGCACGAGGCCCGCGTCGCGGATGCGCTGCGCCGACTCCTTCAGGCCGGCGGCGGCGACCTGGTCGCGCCACGGCGAGAGCCGCCCGATGCCGTGCCGCGCGCAGCCGTCGACGATCTGCGGCAGCGTCCACTGCGCGCGCACCGTCGCCGTGTTGAGCGAGAGCAGCGCGGAATCAGGCGTTGACGCCATGGAGGGCGAGCAGCGTGCGCATCCGCGCGCAGGCGAGGTCGGGGTCGGCGACGAGACCCGCGGCGTCGGCCAGCTCGAACAGCTCGACGAAATGGAGAAGATTGCGCGCGCTCTGCTGTCCGCCGACCATGACGAAGTGCTTCTGGTGGCCGTTCAGCCAGGCGAGGAAGACGACGCCGGTCTTGTAGAAGCGCGTCGGCGCGCGGAACACGTGACGCGACAGCGGCACCGTTGGCGCGAGGATCTCGTCGAAGGCAGCGCGGTCGCCGACCGCCAGCGCCGACAGCGCGGCCGACGCCGCCGGCGCGATGGGATCGAAGATGCCGAGCAGCGCGTCGGAGTGGCCGTCGGCCGCGCCGGCGATGAGCTCGGCGAAGTTGAAGTCGTCGCCGGTGTACATCCGCACGCCGGGCGGCAGCCGCCGCCGCATCGCGACCTCCTTGTGCTTGTCGAGCAGCGAGATCTTGATGCCGTCGATCTTCGGCGCGTGGTCGCGCAGGATTGCGAGGCAGACGTCCATCGCGCGGTCGACGTCGGCGTGGCCCCAGTAGCCGGCGAGCGCGGGGTCGAACATGTCGCCCAGCCAGTGCAGGATTACCGGCGCCTTCACCTGCGCGAGGATGCGGCCGTAAACGTGGACGTAGTCGTCGGGCGATTTTGCGCTGGCGGCGAGCGCGCGGCTCGCCATCAGGATCAGCCGGCCGCCGCGGCCCTCGATCGCGTCGCATTGCAGTTCGTACGCACCGATCACCTCGCCGAGTGCGAGGCTCGGCCGCGGCTCGAGATGGTCGGTGCCGGCACCGCAGGCGACGACGGCGCCGGGCGTGGCCTGCGCGAGTTTCAGCGAGCGGTCGATCAGCTCCAGCGACGCCGGCCAGTCGAGGCCCATCCCGCGCTGCGCGGTGTCCATCGCCTCGGCGACGCCGAAGCCGTATGACCACAGGTGGCGACGGAACGCGAGCGTGGCGTCCCAGTCGATCGCCGGCTGCAGCCACGGATCGGCTTTCGCCAGCGGATCGGCGACGACGTGCGCGGCGGCGAACGCGACGCGGTTGAACGCAGCGCCGGGCGCTGGCTTCGGCCACACACGAGGCGGGCGCAGCGTGTACGGATGCAGCGTGCCGTCGGCGCGGGGAAGGATGATCGTCGCCATCGCCTCACTCCGGCAGCGGCGGCACGTCGACCCAGCGCCGCTCGGCCCAGCTCCGGTGGCCGAGCTCGGCGAGCTGCACGCCTTTCGCACCTTCGAGCAGGTTCCAGCGGAACGGCGTGTCCTCGAACAGGTGGCGGATGAAGAGCTCCCACTCGACCTTGAACGCGTTGTCGTACGCGCGGTTCGCCGGCATCTTCTGCCAGGTGTCGAAGAAGTCGATCGTCTGCGGCACGTCCGGGTTCCACGCCGGTTTCGGCGTGGTGGCGCGCGGCTGGATCCAGCAGTCGGTCAGCCCGGCCACCGCCGAGCCCAGCGTGCCGTCGGCGTGGAACGTGACGAGGTCGTCACGGCGCACGCGGGTGACCCACGAACTGTTGATCTGGGCGACGATCGGCGCGTGCTCGCCGTTGTCGAGCTCGAACGTCGCGTAGGCGGCGTCGTCGGCGGTCGCCGCGTACGGCTTGCCGCGCTCGTCCCAGCGTTGCGGGATGTGCGTCGTGCCGAGACACGACACGCTCTTCACCGCGCCGAACAGGTTGTCGAGCACGTAGCGCCAGTGGCACAGCATGTCGACGATGATGCCGCCGTCGTCCTCCGTGCGGTAGTTCCAGCACGGCCGCTGCGCCGGCTGCCAGTCGCCCTCGAACACCCAGTAGCCGAACTCGCCGCGCACCGACAGCAGTCGGCCGAAGAAGCCGGAGTCGATCAGCGTCTTCAGCTTCAGCAGCCCCGGCAGCCACAGCTTGTCCTGCACGACGCCGTGCTTGACGCCCGCCGCTTTCGCCGCGTGGTACAGGTCGACCGCCTCGGCGAGCGTCGGCGCGACCGGCTTCTCGGTGTAGATGTGCTTGCCCGCGGCGATCGCCTGCCGGATGAGCTTCGGTCGCAGTCCGGTCGAAGCAGAGTCGAAATAGACGGTGTCGTCCTTGTTCGCGAGCGCGGCGGTGAGGTCGGTCGTCCAGCGCGAGATACCGTTCGCGTTCGCCAGCGCCGCGAGCTTGTCGCCATCGCGGCCGACGAGGATCGGATCCGGCATCACGCGCCGGCCGTCGGCGAGTGCGACGCCACCCTGCGCGCGGATCGCGCAGATCGACCGGACCAGATGCTGGTTCGTCCCCATCCGGCCGGTGACGCCGTTCATGACGATGCCGAGGCGCAGGGTGTCCACGCGCGGTTCTCCGGAGGTCAGCCGCGCAACGGCGCAAGCGGCAGCACGCAGGTCGCCGGCGCGATTGCAGGAAGGGCGCAGCCAGTTTCGCTCACAGGACTACCTTCGTGCTGCGCACTCCGGTATTCGCCCTTGGGACAGCCCGGCGGGCAGGCAGGATCGCCTTCGTGCTGCGCACTCCGGTATTCGCCCTTGGGACGGCCCGGCGGGCTCATCGCGGTGCGTTCGTGCCGCGGCGACGGAAGATGCGGCCAATGCGGTCGCCCACGCCGGGGATCTTGAATGCGATGACGACGACGATCGTGATCCACAGCACGGCCGAGATTGGCCGCGTGAAGAACGGCGTGAGCTCGCCGTCGGACAGCACAAGGCCGCGGCGGAACCCCTTCTCCATCAGGTCGCCGAGCACGATGCCGAGGACGAGCGGGGCGACCGGATACTTGAGGCGACGCAGCGCGTACCCGAGCACGCCGAAGCCCAGCATCACCCACACGTCGAACAACCGCTGCGAGATCGCGTACGAGCCGACGACGCACAGCACGAAGATGATCGGCAGGATGACGGGCTTGGGGACCATCAGCACCTTGATCAGCAGCTGGGTCAGCGTGAGGCCGTAGATGAGGATGCCGATGGTGGCGAACAGCATCATCGCGACGACGTCGTAGACGAACGTCGGCGCCTCGATCATGATCATCGGTCCCGGCCGTACGCCGTGGATCAGCATCGCCGCCATCAGTACCGCGGCGGGCGCCGAACCCGGGATGGCCAGCGTGAGCACCGGGATCATGGCGCCGGGAACGCAGGCATTGTCACCGGTCTCGGCCGCCATCAGCCCGTCGATCGAGCCCTTGCCGAACCTCTCCTTTTCCTTGCTCACCCGCTTGGCCGCCGCGTATGACGACCACGCGGCGACGTCCTCGCCCACGCCGGGCAGGATGCCGATGAACGTGCCGATGATCCCGGAGCGCAGGATCGTCCGCCAGTATTGCGTGACGTCCCTGAGTTTCGGGATCACCGAGTCGAACGGATTGATCTTCACCGGCGCCGGCCTTTCGCGCACCGCCATCAGCAGCTCGGCGAAGCCGAACGCGCCGACGAGCGCGGGGACGAGCTGGAAGCCGCCGGCAAGGTCGCGGCTGCCGAACGTGAACCGGTCGTAGGCGTAGATCGCCTCCTGGCCGATCGCCGCGGTGAAGATGCCGATAAGGCCCGCGATCCAGCCCTTCAGCGGGTCGTTGCCGGTCAGCGTGCCGGCGATGATGACGCCGAAAAGCGCGAGCCAGAAGAACTCGTACGAGCCGAACTTGAGCGCGAGGTTGCCGAGGATCGGCGTGAACAGCGCAAGGAAGAACATCCCGATCAGCGTGCCGAGCACCGAGCCGGACGTCGCGATACCCATTGCGCGGCCTGCGAGCCCCTGTTTCGCGAGCTGGTAGCCGTCGAGGCAGGCTGCAGCCGACGCGGGTGTTCCTGGGATATTGAGCAGGATCGCCGAGCGTGACCCGCCGTAGATCGCGCCGACGTACGTGCAGATCAGCACCAGCAGCGCCTGATCCGACGGCATCTTGATCGTCAGCGTCGTCATCAGCGCGACGCCCATCGTCGCCGTGAGACCCGGAAGCGCGCCGATGACGACGCCAACGAGCGACGACAGCAGGATCAGGCCCAGGCTCAGAGGGTCGCAGAAGCTCCAGAGCGAGTGACCGAACGCGATCAGGCCGTCGAACATGGGGCTGGCGCTTCGCGGAACCTGCGGCGGCTGGCTACGGCAGCCGCACGTAGAAGAGCTGCTCGAACAGCAGCGTGACGAGGAGGGCCGTGAGCACGCCGCAGGCGAGCGCGACGACGGCCCCGCGATACAGTTGGCCGGCGGCCTTGCGCTGCGCGAGCTGGAACAGGAACACGAATGCGGTGACGAAGACGGCGGTGACCAGCCAGAACGGCAGTCCGCGGCCGACCAGCAGCAACGCATAGACGAAGAACATGCCCGCGGCGAGCGCGAAGCTCGACAGCGGTGCGTAGTCGGTTTCGTCCGGCTCGGCGACGTCCCAGCCGATCCGCTGCGCGCGATGCCACGACCGCAGCGCCAGCACGCCGCCCAACAGGGCGAGCATCGTGCCGACGATGCCGGGCCACAGCCCCGGCGCGGTGTGCAGCGTCGCGCCCTGCTGCGTCATCCGGTCCATCTGCCACGACAGCACCACGATCACGCTGCCGAGCGCCGTCCAGACGATTCCGCCCTGCAGGTCGCGGCGCGGCGACGACGGGGGGATCTCGGCGGTCACCTGAGGACTTCTCGACGGCGGGCCGGCGTCCGCGCGGACACCGGCCCGGGGCCGCATCGGGTTACGGACGCGGGATGCCCAGCGTGTCCGGGGCGACTTTCGCCTTGCCGGTATCGGCGGCGGACCAGGCGTTGGCCTGCACCGCGGGCATCACCGCCTTCTGCGCGTCGGCGCCGGCGTAAGGCGCGAACTGCGCGCCGCGGCTGGTCGCGTACTGCTTCAGCGCCACGGAGTTGACGATCTGCTCGACCCAGATCTTCTCGACCGTCGCGATCACTTCGGGCGGCACTCCCTTCGGAATGAAGATGCCGAAGTAGTTGGCCGGCGCCTTGAACCCCGGCACCGACTTCGTCAGCGGCTCGATGATGCCGTAGCCGTCGAGCTCGATCGGCTTGTCGCCGATGACGGCGAGCGGGCGCAGCTTCTTGCCGCGGATCATCTCGGCCTGTTCGACAGTGAGCTGCGAAGTCGCGTCGGTCTCGCCGGCGACGGTGGCGACGACGGCCGGATTGCCGCCGTCGTAGGTGACGTGCTTGTACTTGACGCCGGTCGCCTTGGCGATGGCTTCCATCGCGCTGTGGCCGCTGGAGTTCACGCCCGCCGTCGCGACGCTGATCGCGCCCGGCTTGGCCTTCATCGCGTCGATCAGCTCGATCGGCGTCTTGTACGGCGTAGCAGGGTTGACCGACAGCGTCGAGACGTTGGCCACGTTGAGGAACAGCGCCCAATCGCCGATCTTCGTGTCGAGCATCCCGAGGACCGCATAGGTGCCGAGGTCCTGCGCCGCGCCGGCAGTCCAGGTGTAGCCGTCCTTCGGCGCCTCGAGGGCGTTCTTCGTTCCGATCGAGCCGGACGCGCCCGGCTGGTTGACGATGATGACCTTCTGCCCGAGCGACTTCTCGATCTCGGCGGCGGTGACGCGCGTCACCTGGTCGGTGGAGCCGCCGGCAGCCCACGGCACGATGATCGTTATCGGTTTGGTCGGCTTCCACTGGGCGTGGGCGGGCAGGGCGACGGCCGCGAGCAGCAGCGCGGCGGCGAGCGTACGCAGGGTTCGGTGCGACATGGTTCCTCCTCGAGTGCGATGGGCGGAGCAGCGTTCGCCGCCGCGGCGCTTGAGCCGCGCCGCGGGGCGGCAGAATCAGGCAGTATTAACCGGTTGGTTACTGATGATAGAACCTCGCCGCGGCGGGCGTCAACCGCCCGGGCCGGCCCTCAACCGCCGCCGTGCCGGAGGTAGCCAAGAACCAGCTCCGTCATGTGGGCGAGCCGCGCCCGGCGCGCCGCCGGCCGGGCGAGGTTGCGGTCGAACACCGCTGACAGCGTGTGATTGTTGGAGAGGAAGAAATACGCGAGCGCCGCGATCGAGATGTAGAGCTGGAGCGGATCCGGGTCCGCCCGGAACAGTCCGTCGCGGCGGCCCCGGCGCAGGATCGCGGCAAGGGTAGCGATCACCGGCGAATTCATCGTCCGGATCTTCGACGAGCCCGCAAGATGTTGCCCCTCGTGCAGGTTCTCGGTATTGAGCAGCGTCAGGAATTCCGGGTTCGCGAGGTAGTAGTCCCACGTGAACGCGACCAGTCGTCGCACCCCCTCGTCCGGCGCGACGTCCTGCAGCGAAAGCTTCGCCTCGGCGGCGCGGATGTGCTCGTAGGCTGCTTCCAGCACGGTGGTGAACAGCGCCTCCTTGTTGCCGAAATAGTAGTACAGCATCCGCTTGTTGGCGCCCGCGCCTTTGGCGATGCGGTCGACGCGCGCACCTCCCAGCCCGTACCGGGCGAACTCGGCCTTCGCGGCGTCGAGGATGCGGGCTCGGCTGGCGTCGGGGTCGCGGATGGCGGCGGCCGCGGCGCGGCGTGCCGGCGGCCGCTTCCGGAGGACAGGGTCGCGGAGCATGGCGACCATGTTAACCAGACGGTTAACGGGGTGCAAGCGACGCCGGAATGCGGAAATTCAGGATCGGTTTTCGCCGACCCTGACGATTTTCATCGTGTTGGTGCCGCCGGACTTGCCCAGCGGCTCGCCGATCGTCAGCACGATCAGGTCGCCGCGCTGGACCTGGCCGCGCGCGAGCAGCAGATCCTCGGCGGCCTGCAGCACGCCGTCGCGGTCGCCGGACTGCTCGAGGAAGAGCGGCCGCACGTTGCGGTAGAGCGCCATCTTGCGCTGTGCCGCGATCTCCGGCGTCAGCGCGAAGATCGGGCAGCCGGCGTTGTGCCGCGATATCCACAGTGCCGTGGAGCCGGACTGCGTCAGCGACGCGACCGCGCGGACCTTCAGATGAAACGCGGTGAACAGCGCTGCCATCGCCACCGACTGGTCGATGCGGGTGAACGTCTGGTTGAGCAGATCGCTGTGCAGCTCGACGGTGTCCGATTTCTCGGCCTCCACGCAGATCTGCGCCATCGTCTCCACCGTCTCGACCGGGTACTTGCCGGTCGCGGTTTCGGCCGACAGCATCACCGCGTCGGTGCCGTCGAGCACGGCGTTGGCGACGTCGGAGACCTCGGCGCGCGTGGGCACCGGCGCATGGATCATCGACTCCATCATCTGGGTGGCGGTGATCGTCAGCTTGTTCCGCGCGAGCGCCAGCCGGATCATCCGCTTCTGCAGCCCGGGCACCGCCGCGTTGCCGACTTCGACGGCGAGATCGCCGCGCGCGACCATGATGCCGTCGGAGGCTTCGATGATCTCCTCCAGCGCGACGATTGCCTCGGCGCGCTCGATCTTGGCGATGAGCAGCGCGTGCCCGCCTGCGGCGCGCAACAACTGGCGCGCCAAGTACATGTCTTCCTTGTTCTTGGGGAACGACACGGCGAGGTAGTCGGCGCCGATTTTCGCCGCCGTCTTCAGATCCGCCATGTCCTTCGTCGTCAACGCGGGCGCGGAGAGCCCGCCGCCCTGGCGGTTGATGCCCTTGTTGTTCGACAGCGTTCCGCCCAGCACGACGCGGGTGTGGATGCGAGGGCCCTCGACCTCCTCGACGATCAGCTTGATCAGGCCGTCGTCGAGCAGCAGCACCGCACCGGGCTCGACGTCGCGGACCAGCTCCTTGTAGTCGAGGCCGACGCGGGCGGCGTCGCCCAGCTCGCACTCGGCGTCGAGGACGAACGGCTGGCCCGGTTCGAGCGCCACCGATCCGTCGGCGAACTTGCCGATCCGGATCTTCGGCCCCTGCAGGTCGGCCATGATCGCGACCTCGCGGCCCAGCTTGCGCGCGGCGTCGCGGACGAGCCGCGCTCGCTCGATGTGGTCGGCAGCGCTGCCGTGCGAGAAATTGAGCCGAACGACGTCGACGCCGGCGGCGAGCATCCGGGTGAGCACGTCGGGGGAGCTGCAGGCGGGGCCTAGCGTGACGACGATCTTGGTGGCGCGGAGCAAGCGGTGACCCTGTGCGTGACGCGAAAGCGCCGGAGCGGCCAATGGTACGACAATTTGTCGCACCGGGCGCGCCGGCGGGCCGGCCGCTGCGGCTAGAATGCGCACCGTGCCGGGGGATTTGCCGCCAGCACGTCGACGGACGGGGAGGGACGGCAATGCGTTACGGATGGAAAGCGGTCGGGTTGGTCGCGGCGGCGCTGTGGTGGTCGACGGGCACCGTGTGCGCGTACGACGGCCCGGTGGAAAAGAAGGTGTTCACGCTGCCGTCGTACACCACGGTGGGCGGCAAGACGATCCGCAACGTCCGCGTCGGCTACGAAACCTACGGCGCGCTGAACGCCGCCGGCGACAACGCGATCTTCGTCGCCCACTTCTACTCAGGCAGCTCGCACGCGGCAGGCAAGTACAAGCCGGCCGACGCCGCTTTCGGCTACTGGGACCCGATCATCGGCGCAGGCAAGCCGATCGACACCGACAAGTACTTCGTCATCAGCGCCGACACGCTGGTCAACCTGAACACGAAGGACCCGAACGTCACCACGACCGGCCCGGCGACGCTCAACCCGGACACCGGCAAGCCGTACGCGATGGGTTTCCCCGTCGTTTCGTATCGTGATTCCGTCCGCGTGCACAAGGCGCTCGTCGACTCGCTCGGCGTGAAGAAGCTGCAGGCGGCGGCCGGCGCCTCGGGCGGCTCGATCCAGGCGATGGAATGGGCGGCGCTCTATCCGGGCTTCGTCGAGCGCGTCGTGCACGTTATCGGTCCCGGATTCGACATCCATCCGTACGTCATCCAGATGCTGGACGTCTGGGCGACGCCCATCATGCTCGACGCGCGCTGGAACAAGGGCGACTACTACGGCCGCGACGAGCCGGTCGACGGCGTCGCCGTAGCGCTCATGAACGTGACCATCACGGCGCGCTCGTTCGGCTGGGCGGAGAAGGCGTTCGGCTACAAGTGGGCGGATCCGGCGAAGAACCCGGCCGACGCGTTGTTCAATCCGTTCGCGATCGAGGACACGCTCATGAAGACGGGCGTCGCGCGCGCCAGGACGACTGACGCTAATTCGATGATCTACATGGCGAAGGCGAACCAGCTCTACCGGCTCACGGACGACGAGGTCAAGGGAATCAAGGCCAGGATCCTGTTCGTGCCGGCGTCGTCGGACGAGATCTTCCCGCCGGAATTGTCGAAACGCGCGGCCGAACGCTACAAGGCGCAGGGCGGCGTGGCCGAGGTCGCGGTGATCGACGGCGACGGCGGGCATCTCGACGGCGTGCTCAACGTCGCGAAGCAGGGTGAGGCAATCCGCGCGTTCCTCGCGAAGTGACTGCCGGCGCCGGTTCGTTCGAATGAAAAAAGGCCGCGTATCCCGCGGCCTTTTTCATGTTCCGGAGCGTTCGTTCAACCCGCCGCGCGCGTCTCCAGCATCGCCACCGCCGGCAGCGTCTTGCCTTCGAGGAACTCGAGGAACGCGCCGCCCGCCGTCGAGATGTAGGAGATCCGGTCGGCGACGCCGAACTTGTTGATCGCCGCGATCGTGTCGCCGCCGCCCGCGATCGAGAACGCGCCCGATTCGGCAACCGCTTCGGCGAGCGCCCTAGTGCCACCGGCGAACGCGTCGAACTCGAACACGCCGACCGGCCCGTTCCACACGATCGTGCCCGCCCGCGCGATGATCGTCTTCAGCACCGCGACGGTTGCCGGGCCGATGTCGAGGATCATGTCGTCGGGCTCGAGATTCTCGAGCGCCTTCAGCGTCGGCGTTGCCGTCGCCGAGAATTCCTTCGCGCAGACCGCGTCCACGGGCACCGGCACCTTGCCGGGGAACGCGTCGAGGATCGCCTGCGCCTCGCCGACGAGATCCGGCTCGGCCAGCGACTTGCCGATGTGGCCGTGCGCCGCGAGGATGAACGTATTGGCGATGCCGCCGCCGACGATCAATGCGTCGACTTTCGCCGCCAGCGTCTTCAGCACGGTGAGCTTGGTCGAGACCTTGGAGCCGGCGACGATCGCGACCAGCGGCCGCGCCGGGTTGGCCAGCGCCTTTCCCAGCGCGTCGAGCTCTCCCGCCATCAGCGGGCCGGCGCAGGCGGCAGGCGCGAATTTCGCGATGCCGTGCGTCGTCGCCTCGGCGCGATGGGCGGTGCCGAACGCATCGTTGCAGTAGACGTCGCAGAGCTTCGCCATCTTCCTCGCCAGCGCTTCGTCGTCCTTCTTCTCGCCCTTGTTGAAGCGGCAGTTCTCGAGCAGCACGACGTTGCCCGGCGTGAGCGCAGCCTGCCACGCGCCGCCGTCGACCCAGTCCTTCACCAGCGGCACCGGTGTGCCGAGGAGTTCCGAAAGGCGCGCCGCGACCGGCGCCATCGAGTCGGCTGCGCTCCACTCGCCTTCCTTCGGCCGGCCGAGGTGAGAGGTCACCATGACCGCGGCACCGCGCGCGAGCGCGTCCTTGATCCCGGCCAGCGACGCGCGAATCCGCGTGTCGTCGGTGATGTTGCCGGCATCGTCCTGCGGCACGTTGAGGTCGGCGCGGATGAACACGCGCTTGCCACGCACATCGAGTTCGGAGAGGCGTTTGATCGTCATGAGTGTCGTCGGAAAGTGTGATCGGAGCGTTGCCGGCGTGCTGCTTGCGGAAGCATCGCGTGCTTCAACGTGCGGGCGTGCCGGGCAATGCGGTGGATGCACGCCGCGTGAACTCGCAGCCGCGCGCGGCGACGGCTGCGTCGATGAAGGCGATGTCGACGGGCGCGAGGTACTCGGTGAAATTGCCGACCTTTCCCTTGCGCACCTTGAACGCCTCGGGATCGCCATCGCGGGCGGAACGCAGGATGTCGGTGCCGAAGCGGTCCTCGGCCTCGGCCCGGCGCAGGTTCTCGAACCGGCAATAGTCGACGGCGGCAGGGAGCGCGGCCGGCGGCACGTCGGCCCCGAGAAACGCGAGGACGCGGGCGAGCGTGCCGGTCGAGTCGTGGTGCAGGTCCTCGTAGCGGACGAATTCGAAGGCGACGGGAACCTGCCGATTGGCGTGCCAGATGCGGTAGAAGGCGAGGATCTTCTCGACGCCGAATGCGTCGTCGCGGATGAACGCGGAAATCGGCCCGTCGAAGACACCGATCCGGCGCGTTGCCTGGAAATAGGCGGAGACCAGTATGTCGCGGACGTCGCGCCCCATGAGCAGCACGCGCTTGCCGCGGTAGCTGCCGCGGTCCGTCGGCATGTCCTGCCAACGAACGCGCTCGACCATCGCGCTGCCGTCATGGTCGAACATCGCGACCGGCAACCCCGCCGCGCGGGTGAGCGCCGGCGTGTCCAGCAGTTGCATTTCGGGCAGCCGGTAGCGGTCGACGAGCGCCTTGCCGACGAGCGCACGCAGCCACGTGCGCCCGGCCTTCGGGTACGAGAGGACATACACGTCCGCCTCGCGCCGCGGTGCGTGGCCGCGTGTCGGCGCCGCCGTCTGCACGGCACGCGCGGGCGTCAACGGGGTCGGCATCGCGCGTGTCGCGGCAGGCTTACCTGGCGATGACGCGGACCATCTCCAGCACCTTGCAGGAGTAGCCCCACTCGTTGTCGTACCAGGCGACGACCTTGACGAACGTGTCGTCGAGCGCGATGCCGGCGCCGGCGTCGAACACCGACGTGCAGCTCTCGCCGCGGAAGTCGGTCGCGACGACCTTGTCCTCGGTGTAGCCGAGCACGCCCTTCATCGGCCCGTTCGAGGCGGCCTTCATCGCCGCGCAGATTTCTTCATAGGTCGCGGGCTTCGCGAGCTCGACGGTGAGGTCGACGACGGACACGTCCGAGGTCGGCACGCGGAACGCCATGCCGGTGAGCTTCTTGTTGAGCTCCGGGATGACCTTGCCGACCGCCTTGGCCGCGCCGGTGGACGACGGGATGATGTTCTCGAGGATGCCGCGCCCGCCGCGCCAGTCCTTGTTCGACGGACCGTCGACGGTCTTCTGCGTCGCCGTGGCGGCGTGGACGGTGGTCATCAGCCCGCGCTTGATCCCCCACGTGTCGTTGAGCACCTTGGCCACGGGGGCGAGGCAGTTGGTGGTGCACGACGCGTTGGAGATGATCGCCTGGCCGGCGTAGGTCTTGTC